>CALEYV010000089.1 GCA_937927875.1 uncultured Actinomycetes bacterium
CTCGAGCCGGTTGGCGGCCTCGCTCGTGCGCACCGTCATGCCGGTGAACGAGTCGGCTCGATGAACGGCACCGGGCTGAAGGGGCCGAACCGGCGGCTGAACGCCACCTGCTGGTCGGCGGTCAGTCGCTGACCGTGCCAGAACACGACGTGGTGGTCGAGCACGGCGCGGCGGATCTCGGCGATCACCGCGTCGTCGAGGTCGGCGGCGAGATCGACGCCCCCGAGGACGGCGCCGCACCCGCCCGCGACCCGCTCCACGGTCAGGTGCTCGTACCGGTGGCCCTCGGGCGCGGCCGGTACCGGCACCAGCGGCTCGGTGGTCAGCGCCACGGCCAACATTCTTCTCGAGCGCTGACGAGGAAGGCGCCTGAGCGCGGCCGAATCAGGTCTTGTGGCGCCCGTCGGATCGTCCGTCGAGGGCGTGACCGGCAATCCAGCACCATCTGGAGCCGGCTCCAGGTCTTACAACCAAAGGGCTCGACCACGCTCAGCGGTCGTACCGTCACGCTCCGGTACCACCGGCATGACGGGGTCGGGGAGATGGTGTCTGCAGCCAACTTGGGAAAGCGGGCTAAGGGAGCGCCGTGATGACTTCATCGCGTCGCTCCCTTGCTGCGGGAGTTGAGCTGGTTGAAAGCGATGAAGATGAAGAACTATCGGTGCAAAGCGGGGATCCTCGGTGCCGCGGTGCTGGGCATCACGATCCTCGTGTTCGGAACCTCGGCGTCGGCGGATACACCGCCATCGCCCGTCGGTCTCGGGTCGGCGACCAATGCCGCAGTGCTCGCGGGCGCGGGTGTGACCAACACCAATACGTCGACGATCACGGGGGATCTTGGGTCAGCCCCTACCCCGGCTCTCGTCGGAACGGGGTCCTGTCCCGCGGCGGGTTGTGTGGTGTTCCTCGCCGGGGCGGCACACGCAAACGATGCCGTGGCCATACAAGAGAAGAGCGACGCTGACGCGGCGCGCGTCCACACCCAATCCCTGGGAGGAGCGACCGCGATCGGCCCGCAGTTGGGCAACACGACGGCCATCGACCCTGGCCTCTATGACGTCGGCACGCTCACCAACATCACTGGCACTCTGCACCTCAATGCAGCGAACGGTCCGGGCTCCGTCTGGATCTTTCGGGCCGCGTCCAGCATCACAGCCGCGACTGGAAGCACGTTCTCATTCGACAACGTTCCGACCGGTACTACGGTCGCTGCGCTCGAGTGCAACGTCTTCTGGACGGCCGTGAGCTCCGTGTCCATTAGCAGCGGCGCCAACTTCGTCGGCACCGTCTTGGCAGGCGCGTCGATCACTGCGGGCTCCGGTGCGCACGTGAACGGGCGACTGCTGGCCGGTACTGGTGACGTGACCCTCGACAACAACACCATTGATCGGGGGAGCTGCACCGTGCTGCAAGCTGGCACGGGTGGGACTCCTGCCGGTACCGGTGGGGGCCCCGGCGGCAACGGTGGAGTTCCGGCGGGGCCGAGTGGGGCCTCCGGTGGTACGGCTGCCGGTACGGGTGGAGCTGCAACGACTGCCGCGCTCTCGGCGGGACCGGCGAACGCCATCGCGGCTTCCCCGAGTGCCGCCGGCCTTACCGGCTGAAAAAGCGTAGGCCTCATCGAGGCGGAACCTTGGGGGCAAGGCGTGACTCGCGGTCCAAGCGGCCGCGAGTCACAGTCTTGTCTTAGGCGTCCGCCGGTGGCTGGTGTTCCTCTTCGCGGCGGTGCCCGCGGCTGACCTGCTCGAGCGCGGTCCGGTCGATCTGGTCCGCGTGCGCGGTCGCGACCCGACACTTCGTGAGCGCCCGGAGCGTGGCGGTCCGACGGCCGTGCTCGAGCAGCGCGCGCTCGCCGAGGATCGCGCCCGGCCCGACGTCGGCCAGGGGCGAGCCGTCGACGTCGACTTGCAACACGCCGTCGAGCAGCAGGTACAGCTCGTCACCCGGGCGGCCCTGCTCAGTGAGGAGCCCACCCTTCTTGATCACCCGGATCTCCGGCTTTTCGCCGCCCCGCATGATGGTCGTGGCGAGTCGGCGCTCGAGCGCCGACTCGACCGTCGTGACGTAGGCCTTCGAATCCCGCTTGCCCCACGGGGTGTACTTCCCGAACGACTTGCGCCACCAGTCCTTGAAGTCGGCTAGCCCGGCCTTGGCCGCGAGCGCGCCGCCGGCGTCGTAGAGCCAGTGCCGGGGGAACTCGCTCGCCCCGACCAGCTCGAACGTCGAGCTGCCGTCGGCGCGAAGAGTCAACCCGAGCGTGGTCCACACGTCGGGCGGCTTCAGCTGGAAGAACGGTGGGTGCCGGACCCGGCGCGGGGCGGGCAGCGGCGCTCGCCCGCCCGCGGTCTGGACGAACGACGCCGTGTCGCCCTCGACGACCGGGTCCTGGCGCCGGTCGGGAAGTCCCACCGGGGCGAAGCGGAGGTTGTGGCCCGCCAGCGTGACGGTCGTGACCCCCATGTACCCGCGCCCGGAGTAGCCGGCGTCGACGATCCGCCCGTCCTCCACCTCGATCCAGGCCGCCAGGTGGTTCGCGAAGCGGAACCGAGCCGCGGTGCGCAGGGTCTCGAGCTCAGCGATCGAGCGGATCTCGTCGGGGAGCGGATCGTCGTAGTGGGTGACGCCCAACTCGAAGACCTCCTTCGGCAGCCCGGTGACCGCCTCGGACGGGATCCAGGACACCGACAGGACCGACGATTCGTGGCGCACCGCTCAGCCCTGGATCCCGAAGATCGGCACCTCGGCCCGGCGGCCTTTCACCCGCACCGTGTAGGGGCCGTCGAAGTCGTGGCGGTCGCCGAGCGCGTTCCGCACCGCCTCGGTGACGACGACATCGGGATATCCCTCGCGCGCCGCGACCCCGGAGAGCCGGAAGGCCAGGTTCGTCGTGTCGCCGATCACCGCCGGCTGGGCCTGGGTGAGCGTGCTGACCGCGACCGGGCCCAGCACGATGGCCCAGCCCATCCGCAGCGGGCTGCCGTCATCGCTTCGCAGCCCGAGCTGGGGCGCGGTCTCGAGGACGTGCCGGTGCGCGGCGCGGGCGAAGGCCAGCGCCGGCTCGACCCCGGCGGCCGCCGGCTCGGCGTCCCACACCGCGAAGATGGCGTCACCCGCGTACGCGTTCAGCGTGCCGTGGTGTTCGACGAGCAGGCGTCGCAGGCCGGTGTAGAGCGCTTCGAGCGCGTCGAGGATCACCGAGCTCTCGGTGTGCTCCGAGACCGTCGAGTAGCCGACGATGTCCCCGACGACGAGCGCCATCGTGGTGGTGCTCACGTAGCGGGTCGTTCGCCGCCGGTCGGTCCGCCCCGCGGTGCGGAAGCGCTCCGAGCGGAACTCGAGGTGCGTGTCGCCGACCTGGATGTCGTCGCCGGCGACCAGCGGGACCGGCACCGCCCGCTCGACCCGCACCCCGTTCACGCGGGTGCCGTTGGTGCTGAGGTCAATGAGCACGGCCCGGTCATCGGCGGGGTCGAGCCGGATCTCCAGGTGATGGCGCGACACCGTGTCGTCGTCTACTAGCAGCCGGCGAGCATCCTCGATCCCCTGGCACTCCCGCCCGACGACGAGCCAGTCGCGGACCGGGATCGTCGACTCGTGCCCGGTCCCCGGCTCGACGACGAGGGTCGCTGGTGACTCGGTCTCGCTCATGGCTCCGACAATTCGTGCCGGGGGACGACGATGCGTCGTCGCCAGCACCCCGGCCGCGCATCCTATGGGCCGCGCCCGCGAGGACGCGACGCCACCCGCGAAGATGGCGCCGTGCCCGACGACCCGAGCGGGGCCCGCCGCCCCGAGACCCGCCGCGCCGACCTGCCAGCGTCGCTCGTCGACGGGTACGAGCACCTGGTCGAGGTCGGTCGGGGCGGCTTCGGTGTCGTGTACCGGGCGGACCAGGTCGAGTTCGTTCGCGCGGTCGCGCTGAAGGTGCTCACCGGCACGGTCGACGACAGCGCCCGCGCCCGCTTCGAGCGCGAGTGCCAGGCGATGGGCGCGCTGTCGGACCACCCGAACATCGTCACCGTGTACGCGGCCGGAACCACCCAGGACGGCCGGCCCTACCTGGCGATGGAGTACCTGCCCGGCGGGTCGCTCGCCGAGCGGCTCTCGGGTCGCCGGCTGCCGTGGCCGGAGGCGGTCACCGTCGGCGTGAAGATCGCCGGCGCGCTGCAACGCGCCCACGACGCCGGCGTCCTCCACCGGGACGTCAAGCCCGAGAACCTCCTCGTCTCGGCCTACGACGAGCCGATGCTGGCCGACTTCGGGATCGCCCGGCTGCACGGCGGCTACGAGACTCGGAGCGGCGTGATCACGGCCACCTTCGCCCACGCCGCGCCCGAGCTGCTGGAAGGGCGCTCGCCGACGCCGGCGTCGGACGTGTACTCGCTGGCGTCGACGCTCTACTCGCTGATCGCGGGCCGCCCCCCCTTCGTCACCGGTGACGACGACACGCTGCCCGCCGTCATCGCCCGGATCGCCACTGCGTCGCCGCCGGACCTTCGGGCGGAGGGCGTGCCCGACGGGGTGGCCAGCACGCTCGAGCGGGCGCTCGTCAAGGACCCCGAGGCCCGGACCGCGTCGGCGGCCGCCTTCGGTCGGGAGCTGCAGGAAGCGGCGCGCGCGGCGGGGGTCGACCCGCCGCCGCTGGTCGTGGCTCCGGCCCGCGGGGCCGGCGACGGATATCGGCGCTCCCGCCGCCGGGCTCGGCGCTGGGTGGCGCTCGGCACGGCGGTGGTTGTGGCCGGGCTCGGTGTCGGGCTCGCGCTCGCGCTGTCGGGTGGCGACGGGCCGACACCGACCACGACCACCACCGCCACCGTCGTGCCGCCGATGCCGGCCACGCTCGCCGGGTTCCGGAAGTCGGGCGCGCCCACGACCGGGACCCAACGCGTGTTCTCGGGCCAGGCGGTCTTCATCGACAACTTCCCGTGGACCATGAACGGCTGCGCCGACGCCAAGAACACGACGCAGTGGCGGGTGCTCGTCGCCGACGACGTCGTCGCCGGCGGCCAGACCGATCAGCACGGGTCGACCACGCTCTCGGTCGGGGACGCCAAGTCGGTGACCACCGGCCGGGCCGGCCTCATCTCGGGCGACGGCTGCCAGGAGCCGGTGTTCTTCTTCGTGAACAGCCCGGCCGGTGACACGCTCGTCGACGTCGCCTACACCACCCAGCACTGGACCGCGGCGCCGTAACGCGGGTTCGGCCCCGACGTTGCAGCGGGTGCGGCCAGCCGCGGCGCGGGGGCGGTGTGGCACACTGGCTTTGAGCGCGAGGGGGACACGATGACCGCCGTCATCGACTGCGACCAGCATCTCTACGAGACGCGGACCATGTGGGCGGAGCACATCGACCCCCAGTTCCGCGACGACGCCCTGCGGATCGAGGACGACGAGTTCGGCTACGCCTGGGTGCGCTGGCGCGACCAGCGGCTCGACATCGCCGACGTGCAGCTGCCCGGCGACACCGTCGTCCTCGGCCAGCACCGGCGGCGCCAGCGCGAGGGCGAGCCGGCGCCGTACCGCTACGACGAGGCGCTCCCCGACAACTACTGGGATCCGGCGGCGCGAGTGCGACGGCTCGACGACCTCGGCCTCGACGCCGCGGTCCTGTTCCCGAACTTCGGGCTGCTCTGGGAGCGACGCCTGTCCGGCTCGTTGCCGGCGATGACCGCCAACATGTCGGCGTGGAACCGCTGGTGCGGCACCGTCACCGCGGAGGGCGGCGGCCGGTTGAACCCGGTCGCGCACCTGACGCTGCGCGACCCGGCCTGGCTCGAGGAGGAGCTCGCACGGCTCGGCCGGGCCGGCGTCCGGCTCGGGATGATCGCGCCCGCCACCGTCGACGGTCGGCCCCTCTCACACCCTGACCACGAGCGGATCTGGGCCTCGTTCGTTGACCACGGCGTCACGCCGGTCTTCCACGTCGCCGACCAGCCCCGGGTGTTCGAGGACGCCTGGTACACCGACCCCGACGACGCGTTCGTCCCCACGCTCGAGTCGATCTTCATCTGGACGCCGCCCGCGCTGGCGACGACCGACCTGATCGTGAACGGCGTGTTCGACCGCCATCCGGGGCTTCGGCTCGGGATCATCGAGCTGAGCGCGATCTGGGTGCCGATGTACCTGCTGATGCTGGACGGCGCGGTGCAGTTCACGTCGACGCTGAACGGCCAGCCGCTCTGCGAGCTCGAGCTGAAGCCGAGCGAGTACTTCCGGCGCCAGGTCCGGGTCGCCGCGTTCTCCTACGAGCGCCCCGGCCGCCTGCGGGACCGGACCGACTCCCTCTACATGTGCTGCAGCGACTACCCGCACTCGGAGGGAACCTCGACGCCGCTCGACGACTACCGGGCGATCGGCTCCGAGCCCGACCGGGAGCCGGGGCTGTTCCACGACAACGTCGCGTTCCTGCTGCAGGAGGGCGGCGTCCGGGTCTGATCGTCGGCGCCGCGGCGCGGCGTCGGGTGCGCAAGGATCCAGCGGTGAGCCGCGAGCTGCCGCTCCTCGACGAGGCCGCGGTCGGTCCCATCGCAGCCCTCTGTCAGCGGGGCCTTGGCGATCCGCCCACGGAAGCCGACCTGCGGGCGTCGCTGTTCACGCCGGGCTTCCCGGTCACCGTGCGCGGCGATGCGGCGCGGGGCGTCGTCGCCTCGTGCGTTCGCGACGGCGTCGCCTACCTCCGGCTCCTCGTCGTCGATCCCGACGCGCGGCGCCACGGCCTCGGCACCGAGCTGCTCCGGGCCGCCGAGGCCGACCTCGAGCCGGCCACCTCGATCACCGTCGGCGGCGACGCGCCCGACTACCTGTTCCCCGGGGTCGAGACGACGCAGGTCGACATGCTCTGCCTCCTCGAGCACCACCACTACGCACGCGGCGAGGCCAACTACAACCTGCTCGTCGACCTCGAGCACCTCCCGCCCGCGCCGAGCGAGGCCGAGGCGACGCTGGCCCAGGCCGACGACACGGCCGAGATCGACGAGTGGATGGCCACCCACTGGCCGTTCTGGCGCACCGAGGCCACCCGCTGCCTGGCCCGGGACCGGCTCCTGGTGGCCCGGGACGACGAGGGGCTCGCCGCCTTCTGCTGCTGGGACGGCGCCCGCACGGGCTGGGTGGGCCCGGTCGGGGTCCGGCCCTCGCTGATCGGCCAGGGTCGGGGGCGAGGGGTGCTCCTCGCCGCGCTGCACCGCATCCGCGGCGCCGGGCGTCGCCAGGCCGAGATCGGCTGGGTCGGCCCCATCCGCCCCTACGCCCGGACGGTCCCGTCGGTCATCAACCGCGTCTTCTTCGTGTACCGCAAGCAACGCGGGTAGCGGGCCGGGGCGCCGTCCCGCCGAGCCCGGCGGCGCCTCGCGCGGCAGCACCTAACATCGTCGTCAGTTTGACTGCCCTGCCCCCGGACTCAGCGCCCCGGCTCCGCATCGGCCTCGAGACCGCCGGGCTCCTCGACCATGTCGACGCGGCCGTCATCGCCACCACGCTCGACGGCGTGATCCTGTACGCGAACCCGTACTGCGAGAAGCTCTACGGGCGAGCGCCGGACCTCCTCGTCGGGCAGCCGTCGGCCGAGTACTCGGCGGACCCGGTCTCCGCCGAGCTCACCCATGAGATCGGCCTCGCCATCCTCGCCGGCGAGAGCTGGGAAGGTGACTTCCGGGTTCGCCGCCCCGACGGGTCCGTCGTCGCGGTCCACGCGACCGACTCCCCGCTCTTCGACCCCGAGGGCGCGGTGGTCGGCGTCATGAGCCTCGCCTTCGACGTGACCGAGCAGCACGAGCGTGAAGCGCGGCTGGCCCGGCAGTACGACATCGCGCGGTTCATGGCCGACGCCAGCGAGTTCCTGAGCTCGACGCTCGACTACCCGGAGAGTCTCCAGCGCCTGGCGGAGCTCTCGGTCCCCTTCCTCGCCGATCTCTGCCTGATCGACGTCGCCGACGGGCCCGAGATCCGCCGGATGGGCGCCGCGCACGCCGACCCGGAACGCCACGCCCTCGTCCGCGAGCTGGAGGCCCGGTACCCGCCGGACCCGCTCGGCGACCACCCCGCGGCGCGTGCGATCCAGCTCGGCGCCTCCGAGGTCCGGGACGACATGACCGACGACTTCCTGCGAGCCACGTGCCGAGACGACGAGCACTTCCAGATCGTGAAGCAGCTCGAGTTCACCTCGTACATGTGCGTCCCGCTCGTGGCGCGCGGCCACACCCTCGGCGCCTTCACCCTCGTGTCATCCGGCTCGGGTCGGCGGTTCGGGCCCCCCGACCTCCTGCTGGCCGAGGACTTCGCGCGCCGGGCCGCGCTCGCCCTCGACAACACCCGGCTGCTCGCGGAGCGCACCCGGGTTGCCCGCGCCCTCCAGGCGAGCCTCCTCCCGCCGACGCTCCCTGAGATCCCGGGCGTCCGGCTGGCGGCGCGTTACCGGCCGGCTGGTGCCGGCAACCAGGTCGGCGGGGACTTCTACGACGTGTTCCAGGTCGAGCCCGACCGGTGGGCGCTCGTGATGGGTGACGTGAGCGGGAAGGGCCCCGAGGCGGCCGCCGTCTCGGGCCTCGCCCGCCACACGATCCGCGCCGGCGCGCTGCGCGAGACCGTCCCCAGTCGGGTCCTGCATCTCCTGCACGAGGCCCTCTACCGGGACGAGAACATCGGCGACCGGTTCTGCACCGTCTGCCTCGGGCTGCTCACCGTCCCGGCCGGCCGCGCTCGTCGGCGCCGGCTGCGGCGGCGGGTCGCGATGGACCTCTCGTGCGGCGGTCATCCCCTCCCGGTCGTCGTCCGCCGGGACGGGACGCTCGAGGTGACCGAGTGTCGGGGGACGCTGCTCGGGATCACCGACCCGGTCACGCTCGTCGATCAGGACCTGCCGCTCGAGCGCGGCGACACGCTGGTGCTCTACACCGACGGCGTGACCGAGGCCCACGAGCCGGGCCGGGACCTGCTCGGGGAGCGCCGGCTGCTCGCGATCCTCGGGAACGGCGGTGGCACGCTCGACGAGCCCGACGAGCTCGCGGACCGGATCCTCGACGCCGCCCTCCACCAGTCGCGCGGGGAGCCCCGCGACGACATGGCGGTGCTGGTCGTCCAGATCGAGCCCTGAACGCCGGGCGGGCGCGCCGTCACGGCGCGACCATCCCGGCCCTTATGTGAGACTGACGAGCGCCACCACGGGGGGGTCGCGATGGAGTTCGGGATCTTCATCCAGGGCTACGTCCCGCAGGCACGCCTCGAGGCGGTCGGCGAGGTCGCCGAGCACGAGGCGCTCCTCAACGAGGCCGACCTGGTGCGGGTCGCCGACGACCGGCGCTGGAAGTACTGCTGGGTGGTGGAGCACCACTTCCTGACCCAGTACTCGCACCTGTCCGACAGCGCGTCCTACCTCGGGTACCTGGCCGCGATCACGAACCGAATCCACATCGGATCCGGCATCTTCAACCTCAACCCGCAGGTGAACCACCCGGCCCGCATCGCCGAGCGGGCCGCCATGCTCGACCACCTCTCGGACGGGCGCTTCGAGCTCGGGACCGGCCGCGGCGCCGGGACCCGCGAGGTCACCGGCTTCGACATCGCCAGCACCGACCTGACGAAGGCGCCGTGGGACGAGGTGATCCGCGAGCTGCCGAAGATGTGGCGCGAGACCGAGTACGCCCACGACGGCCCCGCGTTCCGCCTCCCCTATCCGAACGAGCAGATGCCGACCCGCAACGTGCTGCCGAAGCCGTGGAAGAAGCCGCACCCCCCGCTGTGGGTGGCGGCCGGCAACCCGCCCACCTACGAGAAGGCGGCCCGGCTCGGCCTCGGCGTGCTCGGCTTCAACGTCGCGGCGGTGAAGGACATGGAGCCGATGGTGCGGGCCTACAAGGACCACATCGCGGCGGCCGAGCCGGTCGGCGACTACGTGAACGACAACGTGATGATCACGAACGGGCTCGTGTGCCTCGAGGACGGGCAGCGAGCGCGCCAGGTGGCGTGCCAGATGGGCATCAGCTACCTGCAGAGCCTCGTCTTCTACTACCACGACACGTTCCCGAAGGTGGAGGGGGTGCCGGTGTGGCCGGAGCACTTCCCCGAGCCGACCCTCGAGGACATCGAGATGCGCATCCAGGAGGGCTACCTGCTCTGCGGCGACCCGGACGAGGTGCTCGAGCAGGTCCGGCGCTACGAGAGCATCGGCTGCGACCAGCTCGTGTTCGGCATGCCGCTCAACATGTCGTGGGCCGACGCGCGCGAGACGCTGCAGCTGTTCGGCGACCACATCGTGCCGAAGCTCGACCCCGACCCGACCCACCGCTCGAGCCGGTTCCGCGACGCCGCCGCGGCCGCCGTCTCGTCTTGACCGCCAACCCGCACTGGAGCTGAGCCTGTGATCCTCACCGACCTCGAGATCGGTGCTGACGAGTTCGCGTCGCGCACCGGCTGGTCGATCAAGCCCGAGGGGGCGTGCAAGGAGGAACTCTGCGTCCCGCTCCCGTCGACGGCTGCGCCGGCGCCGGGGACGGTGGACGTCGCGGTCGTCGCCGGGGTGCTCGGCATGCCGATCGCCCGCGACGACGCGCACGGGCTGGTGGCGGTCGGGCCCGAGACGGCGGTGACGGGCCGGGCGCTCACCACCGCCCGCGCCCCCGAGCTCGAGCTCCCCGACGTCGACGGCCAGCCGTTCCGGCTCGCCAGCCTCCGCGGCCAGAAGGTGATGCTCCTCGCCTGGGCCTCCTGGTGAGGCTGCCGCTTCGACCTGCCCGTGTGGCAGGAGCTGCGGACCGAGCTGCACCCCCAGGGTCTCGAGGTCGTCGCGGTCGCCCTCGACGTCGACCCGGAGGCGGCGCGGCCGTTCATCGAGGCGGCCCAGCCCGAGCACCCGTCGCTGATCGACCAGGCCCACGTGATGGACGAGCGGTTCGGCGTCGTCAACGTCCCGAACGGGCTGTGGATCGACGAGGACGGGGTCATCGTGCGCCCCGCCGAGCCGGCCTTCCCGGGCCGCAACCCGGTGCTCGAGCAGCTGCGGGAGGTCGACATCACGACCTTGCCCGAGGAGACGGCGGCGATGCTGGCTGAGGCCCGCAAGATCAAGACCGATCCCGAGGGCTACCTCGCCATGCTGAAGGACTGGGTGGAGCTCGGCGCGTCGAGCCGCTTCGCGCTGAGCCCAGACGAGGTCGTGCGGCGATCGCAGCCCCGCGACGCCGACGAGGCGCGGGCGGCGGCCGAGTTCGAGCTCGGTCAGCACTTCGAACGGGCCGGCGACCATGCGGCCGCGATCCCGCACTGGCGGGCCGCGCACCGCCTCTACCCCGACAACTGGACGTACAAGCGCCAGGCGTGGGAGCTCGAGGACCCGATGCGCCAAGGCCACACCGACGCCTACGACGGCTCCTGGTACGAGGACGTCCTGCAGATCGGCGCCGAGAACTACTACCCGCCGATCACGCCCTGACGACGCGGCGCGACTCGCCGCCGGTGCTGCGACCGGCCGCACGGTAACGTCGAACGCGGCCGACACGACCAAGGACCGCCCGCATGACGCTGCTCACCATCTCCGCCGACTCGCACGTCACCGAGCCCGGCGACTGCTACGTCGACCGGATCGACCCCCGGTACCGGGACCGGGCGCCGCGCGCCGACACCGACGAGAAGATGGGCGCGGTGATGGTCATCGACGAGGGCCGGGCCCGGATCCCGTACGGGATGATCGCCGCTGCCGGCCGGCCCGTTGAGAGCATCCACCCCTTCAACTTCGTCGGGTGGGACGAGCTGCACCCCGGCGGCTGGGACCCGAAGGCCCGTCTCGACGAGCAGCGACGCGACGGCGTGTCGGTCGAGGTGCTGTACCCGTCGGTCGGGATGCTGCTCTGCAACCACCCCAACGTCGACTACAAGAAGGCCTGCTTCGACGCCTACAACGAGTGGATCACCGAGTTCCAGGGCCACGCCCCCGACCGGCTCCTCGGCCTCGGCCAGACCGCGCTGCGCAGCGTCGAGGAGGGCATCGAGGACCTGCAGCGCATCAAGGAGCTCGGGCTCCGGGGCGTGATGATGCCGGGCTACGCGGGCTGCTCGGACGACGGCGACTACGACGACCGCCGATGGGACCCGTTCTGGCGGGCCGCCACGGAGCTCGACCTGCCGCTGTCGTTCCACATCCTCACCAACAACGACAACCTGACCCGGCCGCCGTACCGGGGTCCGCGCATGAACAGCTTCCTCGGGATCATCCGCGGCTGTCAGGACATCATCGGCACCCTGGTCTTCGGCGGCGTGTTCGAGCGGCACCCGGACCTGCGCGTCGTGTGCGTCGAGGCCGACGCGGGCTGGGCGCCGCACTGGATGTACCGGGCCGACCACGCCTACACGCGCCACCGTAACTGGCTGACCGCCGACACCTCGCTCACCCAGCTCCCGAGCGCCTACTTCCGCGAGAACGTGTACGTCACCTTCCAGGACGACTGGGTCGCGTTTCGTGTGACCGACCTGCTGAACCACGAGCGCCTCATGTGGGCCAACGACCACCCGCACAGCGACGCCACCTGGCCCAACTCGCAGGCGGTCCTCGCCGAGCAGACGGCGGGCCTCGACCCGACCGTCCGCGACGACATCGTGTGGCGGAACTGCGCACGGCTCTACCACCTCCCGGAGCCGCAGCCGGTCTGACCGAGGTCAGGCGGTCGACCCGGCCCCGTCGTCGAGGCGATCGAGCGCGGCGCGCAGCGTGGCGGCCCCGTGCACCTCCGCGCCCCGCTGGCGCGCCCGATCAGCCAGGTCGCGGTCCGAGGTGATCACCCACACCGGGGGCGATGACGGCCTGGTGGCCAGCAGCTCGACCAGCCGGTCGTCGCCCGCGTTGCGTCCCCGGCGAGTGGCGTAGACGACGCGGATCCCGTCGTGTTCGCCCTCCGGCAGGTCGCGGAGCGGAGGGCCGTCGAGCACGAGCGTGATCGGCTGGCCCGACGTGGCGGCGAGGCGCTGCAGTCGCGCCCCGAGCTTGCGGATCGCCCCCGGTCGGTCGCGCCACCAGCCGTCAGGCGTCGCGCCGATGACGTTCATGCCGTCGACGACGAGGTGCACTCCCGGCGGGATCGGCGCCGGCGGGCGCGAGCCGCGCCGACCCGTCACTTCGTGACGGCGTCGAAGAGCTGGAACCCTCCGTAGATGCCGCCGAAGATGGCGGCGATGTGCAGCGCCAGGATGAAGAGGCGGCTGGTCATGTGCTCCCTCCGATCGCTTTGCGCTTGGCTTCCTCGTACTCGGTGTCGGTGAGCTCGCCCCGCTTGTGCAGAGACGCCAGCTTCTCGAGCTCGCCGGCGACGTCACCGCCGGGCTTCGAGGCGGTGCTGACCCGGGTCGACGTGGACGTGGTCGCGGCGGGTGCGGTCACGGTCGGGGTCGTCATCGGCCACGCCGGCGCGGTCGACGTGCCGGTGGGCGTGCTGAGCCCGACCCCGGTCGCCCCGATCCACGGCGTCCCGGTGCCGGTCGTCCCCGAATCGTCGGATTCGCCGCGGAGGGCTCGGAACATGGCGGGGACGACCCACACCAGCGGCACCCCGCCCATGATGATGAAGAGGACGCCGGGGATGAGCTGGCCGTAGGAGACGCCGCCGCCGACCGGGTTGATGATCCCGTAGTCGATGAAGTTCCAGCCGAGGGTCAGGAACAGCGCCGACCAGGCCAGGAGGAGCACCGACCGGCCTCCGGCCATGGTGCAGAAGGCGAAGAGGCCGAGGAAGATGAGGCCGCCGAAGATCGAGAGCGGAATCAAGCCGCTGATGCCCTTCGGGCACGTGTGGGCGATCTGGTAGGGGCCGCCCGAGGCGCAGAAGCCGCCGATCTTCTCGACCGAGCGCATCGAGCGCGACAGCAGCGTGACGCTGAAGGCGACCCCGGCGATCCCCACCAGGCTGCCCACCATCCGCAGCACCGAACGTCCCACGGCCCTCTTTGTAGACGACGGGCGGCAAGGGGGCCTGAGTACCTGGTACTCAACCGGCTCCGCAGCGTCGGCTGACGGCCCCGCAGGTCAGGAGCGGGCCCGCACCAGCTCGTAGATCGTGACCCCCCGGACGACCCCGATCGGCCGGTAGTGCTGGGCCACGAACCGCTGGACCGGTGGGACGAGCGACAGCGGGTAGTGCCCGTACTTGCGGACGTGGCCGGTGGCGGTGTCGAGGAACAGCCGGGGCGGGTGGGCACGGAGGCTGGCCAGGAAGTCGCGCAGCGCGCCCGGGGTGGCGTCGTGCAGCCGCTGCGGGCCGTCGGGTCGACCGGCGGTGCGGCCGACGATGAAGTCCGAGAGGACGAGTGCGCCCCCGGGCGAACGGCCGGACAGCCAGTAGATCTCGGGGAACGATCCCCACACGGTGATGAGGTCGTGCGGCGTCGTGTGCCGTCTCACCGCCGCCACCAGCGGGAAGGCGCGCTGGTCGATGTTGCTCGGCCCGTGGATGGGGTGCCAGGCCTGCACCCAGTACACCGCCGTCGGGGCGATGACGAGCACGACCAGGACCGCCCGCAGCCAGGGCCGGAACGACACGATCGCCGGTGCCGCGAGGAGGCAGAGCGGGGGCAGGACCTGGAGCCAGTAGTGCCCGAAGTACCGGAAGCCGACCGCGAACGCGACCAGGCCGGTGAGCAGCCACAGCCACAGGTCGAGGTCCTCGCGGTGCCAGCGCCGGCGGACGGCGAGCGCGCACAGGGCGAGGTGCGCGACGACGAAGAGTTCGACGGCTTGCAGCCCGCGGCCGATGGGGCGCTGGGCCTGGCTGTAGCCGAAGAGGAGCCCGCCGTTCCCCGAGAAGGTCCAGTGGATGAACGGGCCGAACGGCAGCGCGAGGCCGACGGCCGCGATCGTCGCCAGCGTCACCGCGACGAGGGTCGCGGCGCGCCGGACCCGGTCCGGCGCCGGCCCGTGGAACCAGGTCGCGACCGCGGCCGGGACGACGCCGATGACCCATGTCTGGCGGGTGAGGGTCGCGGCCCCGAGGAACAGCCCGGCCCAGGCCGCGCTGCGCCATGTCCCCCGTCGGGCAGCGACGATGGCGGCGGTTCCCGGCAGCAGCGCGAGGTGGGAGTAGTTGGCGGCCTGCGCGTCGGGCGGGAGGAGCGCCACCGCGCCCGCGATGAGCAGCCCCGCCGCCCACCAGCCGGCGAGCGGACCGGCTCGACGGCGGACCTCGACCGCCACCAGCAGCGCCGCGCCGGCCAGCTCGAGGGCGGCGATCACGTGGAGCGGCTCGAGGTGGCGGCTGCCGGTCACCCAGAAGACCAGGCCGTAGAGGAGGGGCGCGAGCGGGGGCTTGCGGTCGATCACGTCTCGGTAGAGGACGCCGCCGCGCGAGACGACCATGCCCATCGTCGCCAGCGCGCCCTCGTCGGGATCGAAGAGGCCCCGGGAGAGGCCGGGCGCCCGGGCGAGCAGCGCCGCCGCCACCGCGAGCGCGCCGAAGCCGATGCGCGTGCCCCACGTCCGGGTGCGCGCGGCCCCGCGCCGCGCCTCGACGCGGGTGCGGAGCGACGACACCGGATGCGCCTCGGGCACTGGCCGCGTCAGGGCAGCGTCGGTCTGATGTCGTGCTCGAGGAAGTCGATCACGGCCCGCGAGAAGGCGTCGTTCTGGTCACCGGCGACCATGTGCGCGGCTTCGCCGACGTCGACGAGCTTGGCGCCCGGGATCTGCTCGAGGAAGTCCTGCACCCCCTCCTCGGTGACCACGTCGCTGAGGAGGCCCCGGACGAGGAGGGTGGGGACCTTGATGTTGCGCAGCGCGGCTTCGAACAGGGCCTGGAAGTCCTCGCGTGGCACCTCGGTGCGGCCGTGCTCGAGGAACTTCGGGTCCCAGTGCCAGTACCAGCGCCCGTCGCGGCGTTGGCGCAGCACCTTCATCAGCCCGGCCGGGTTCATGCGCTTGGGCCGGTTCGGCGTATACGCGGCGATGGCGTCGGCCGCGTCGTCGAGGGACGCGAACCCGCCCAGGCCCGAGCTCATGAAGTCGCGGATCCGCTGGATCCCCTCCGGGTTGCTGCGGTGGGTGATGTCGACGACGACGAGCCCGGTCGACACCACCCGGTCGCTGCCGCCCTCGGCCAGCATCGCCGCCACGCCGCCGAGCGACGCGCCGACCAGCACCGGAGGTCGGCCCAGCTGGTCGGCGACCGCGACGCAGTCGGCCGCGAACGCGGTGAAGGAGTAGTCGCCGTTCAACGCCCACTCGCTGTCACCGTGGCCGCGCAGATCGAGCGACACCGCCTTCCAGCCGCCCGCGGCCAGGGCGCTGGCTGCGCTCCCCCACGCGTGCCGGGTCTGGCCGCCGCCGTGCATGAGCAGCACCGGCCACGCCTCGTCGTCGCCCCACACGTCAGCGACGAGGTGGATGCCCTCGAAGCCCTCGAAGCGCACGAGCCTGGGATCCATGCGACCTTCCGCGCCTCGAGCCGATCCGTCACGGCCGAGCGCGTTCGTCGCCGCGCGCCCCGGCTACGTTGGTGGCTCGGGCCGCCAGAAGGGTATGTCGCGTGGAAGCGGTGAAGTTCTATTTCGACCCGCTCTGCCCGTGGTGCTACCAGACGTCGCGGTGGGCCCGGCGCCTCGAGGATCTCGGCGTGCTGGAGCTGGACTGGGGCGTGTTCTCGCTCGAGGTCGTGAACCTGCCCGAGGACCAGGACCCGCGCCAGATCGACGCCCGATCGGCGCCCGCGCTGCGCACGGCGACGGTGATCCGCGACCGCGCCGGCTCACCCGCCATCGGGCCGTTCTACGCCGCGCTCGGCCGCCGGATCTGGGAGGAGCCGCCACCCCCGGAGGACATGGCGGTGGCGGTGAAGGCGGCCCTGGTCGAGGTGGGGCTCGAGCCGGGATGGTGTGACACCGCGATGGCCGACCCGTCGACCTGGGACGCGGTGCTCGCCGAGCACGACGAGCTCAACGAGCGGACAGGAGCGTTCGGCGTCCCGACCCTCGTCCTCGACGGCGGTCGCGGCCTGGCCATGTTCGGCCCCGTGGTCAGCGAGCTGCCGAGCGACGAGGACGCGGTGATGCTCTGGCAGCACGCGCACTGGCTGACCCGCTACGGCAACTTCTCGGAGCTGAAGCGCCGGCGGGCGAGCCCACCCGACCTGCCGACCGCGGCATGGTGGCGCGAGCAGCGAGCGAAGCAGGAGGCGGCGACCTGATCGCCGCTCCCGTCAGCGGACCTGGATCTCCGCCACGTTGAGGCACATGCCACTCGACGTGTAGCAGCGGCCCGAGGGTGGCGGCAGGTTCGTGATCCAGAGCAGGACGACCCGCACCGGGCCGCTGGGATGGACCTGGAAGTCGGTGCGCTTCTGGAGGTGCTCGCGGGTCGCGAGTGGCTTGCCCCAGCCCGCGAACTGGGCCGGTGGCGCGGCCGCGGCGTAGATCTGGGCGTTCCAGTCCGTCTCGAACGTGTCGACGGTGACCAGGCGGATCGTGGTCGGCGAGGCGAGGGTGACGTAGACGCCGACGCCGGGCTTGGAGTTTCCGAGGTTGCGCGACGAGTAGGTCTCGGTCGTCCACGCGGTGAGGGGGTTGTGATCCCGCACCAGGTCCACGCGGGTGGGGTCCTCGACACCATCGCCGAGCGGGTCGTAGTCCTTCGCCGCGACGAGTCGCAACGGCGCGGTCGAGGTGGCGACGGTGGACGAGCCCTGGTCGCGCAGCAGCAGGTAGGCGGCGGCGCCGGCGGCGGCGAGCAGCGCCACGAGCAGGAGGACACCAACGCACCCGCGCCGCTTCCGGGGCTGCGGCTGCACCGGCAACGGCGCGGGCCGAGGCGGCGTCGGCGCGCTCTGCAGGACGCCGGTGATCTCGTTCGGCGCGGTCAGGTCGCGATGGTCATCGGCGTGCTCGAGTGCGGCCGCGAGCGCGCCGGCGGTCGGGTAGCGCTGGGCCGGGTCGACGGCCAGGCAGCGGTCCACCACTGCCGCGACGCCAGCGGGCGTGCCCGGCGGCAGCGGCTCGGGGGTGGTGGTGAGGCGGGCCAGCGCGACCCCCATCTCGGTCTCGCCGCGGAACGGCAGCCGGCCGGTGAGCATCTCGTAGAGGAGGAGGCCTGTCGCGTACTGGTCGGCCCGGGCGTCGACCGGGTCGCCGTTCACCTGCTCGGGCGCGAGGTAGCGGGCGGTCCCGAGGATCGTCCCGGTGCTCGTCAGGTCGTGGTCGAACTGGGCGGCCTTGGCGATGCCGAAGTCGGTGACCTTGACCCGGCCGTCGGTCGCCACCAGCACGTTCGCCGGCTTGATGTCGCGGTGGATGATGCCGCTGCGGTGGGCGCGCGCCAACGCTCGGGCGACATCGGCCGCGATTCGAACTGCCTCGTCGGTGGAGAGCCGGCTCCGCTCGTCGAGGAGGCGGCGCACGTCGCGGCCGTTGACGTACTCCATGACGATGTAGGCGACGCCGTCGTCGTCGCCGGTATCGTAGATCGCGACGATGTGCGGGTCCTCGATGCTCGCCGAGGAGACCGCCTCGTCACGAAACCGGACTCGCAGCGATTCGTCCGCCGCCAGATGGGAATGCAGGGTCTTCACCGCCACGCGGCGGGCGAGCAGGGTGTCCTCGCCGAGCCATACGGAGGCCATGCCGCCCCGCGCGATCAGCTCCTGCAGCCGGTAGCGGCCGCCGAGGACTCGCTCGGGCTCCGGGGGCAGCATGTGCGTGCACGCTACCGACCCGGTCGGCCTCCGCTCTCGTCACGCTCGAGCACCAGCACGCGAGGTCGGTGCACGGTCGTCGACCATCGCCGCCACGCGCTGGTGGCGACGGCGACGATCCCCCAGGCGAGGAACGCGGCGGCGACACCGGCGACGGCGTCGAGCACCCAGTGGTTGGCGGTGACGATGACGGCGACGAACATGGCCGCCGGGTACAGCGCCACCAGGAGCCGGGTCGACCGGCGACGCAGCATCGACCCCAGGGCCAGCGCGGCCCACACGGCCCACGCCACGTGGAGACTCGGCATGGCGGCGTACGGGTTCGTCCCGGCGATCGACGTCCTGCCCGAGGCGCTCACACCCGCGATCGGCGTGTGGCCCACGCTGAGGTATCCGTGCGAGGTGTCGACGAGCCCGCTCCCCGGCATGAGCCGCGGCGGCCCGGTCGGGAAGAGCCAGAAGCAGAGCACCCCGATCGTCAGCAGGACGAAGAAGGCGTTGCGCCACTGGCGGTAGCGCGCTGGCGCGTGCCGGTACAGCAGCCAGAGGACCACCGGCGGCACCGCGAGGTGGGTGAGGGTGTAGCAGAGGTTGCACGCGCTCACGAGCCACGGCCATGACAGCACGGTCTGCTGGATGACGCGCTCGGCGTGGATCCCGAGGAAGCGCTCGATGGCGTTGACCTGACCGGCATGGGCCAGCGCGGCGGCCCTCGACCCGGTCGCGCCGGCGCGGAGCGCGTCGTAGAGCGCGTACCCCCACAGCAGCACGACGACCTGGAACAGGCCGGCGTGCACGATCGTGACGTCGGACCGCCGAGCGGAGGAGAAGGCGGGGGCCGCGGCCCGGGCCGCCACGCCCTCCGCGTCGCCGGGTGCCAGCGTCGCCAGCCCCACCGCCGGGTGGCGAGCCGCGGCGCCGCTGGGCCAGAGATCCACGCCGTGGGATCGACCGCCGACCCGGTCAACCTGAGCGGCGAGCGATCGCAGCTAGGAGGGCTGGATCCCCGGTGGTGTCCAGGCCCCTCGGAGGATGGCGCCGGTCGGCAGGTAGGCGCGCAGCACCAGGTTGAATCCGCCGGTGGGGGCGGGCAGCCAGTTGGCCTCGTGGCCTGCCGGTGGCTGGTTCGCCACGTAGACGTCGAGGGACCCGTCGGGGCCGCGGACCAGGCCCGGCGTCCGGTCCCCGATCTCGTACCGATTGCTCGCGTTCGCGACCAGGAAGTGGTCCGGGCCGTACAACGTGACCGACCAGAACCCTCGAGGGTCCACCGGCGGGAGCTGGCCCGGTCCGAAGTGGATCACGTACGTCCGCCCAGCGGCGAGCGGGCTCCCGTTCGCGTCGGTGCTCGCGAAGTAGTAGACGGACTCGGCGGGGGCGTTGGCGCCGAGTCCCACCGCGGCCACCGTGGCCCGCGCCAGGTAGCTGGTGCCGTAGGTGCCGATCGCGCGCAGTCGCGACCACCCGTCGCGCGTCGTGGACAGCGGGCCGCGGGTCCCAAGGATGAGCTGCGACGCCGCGCCCTGGCTCTGCTCGACGGTGGTCTGCGCGGCCGGGCTCAGCGGCGCGAGACCGGGGCCGATGCCGCCCCGCGCCAGGTCGGCGACGATGGGCCGGTCGCGGGGCAGCGGGGGATCAGCGGCCATGGCGGCGGTCAAGTCGCTGACGAAGGTCGACGGCGATGACGCCGGCGGCGGGCACGTCCGAGGACTTCGCGGGGCGGGCGCCGTCGTCGCCAGCGGCTCCAGGACGTACCGGCGCTGCTCCGCGGCCGCAGCCGGCTGGTCGTTCGGTCCCGTGACGAGCGTGCGCCCGATGGCCCACACGTCGGGCGTCGGCGAGTCGATGCGCTGGATACCGGCCGGCAGTCGACCGTGCCAGCCCGGTCCGACGATCGCGTAGGCACCCGCCCGACCGCCGTTCGTCCGAGTCCCGACGTTGGCGATCGTGTTTGTGTACATGTCGAGGAGCTGGAACCCGTAGTAGCGATCCGTGACGTTCGGGACCCGCAGGACCATCGGGCCGCCCCGGAGATCGAGCGCCGCGGTCGAGTACAGCGTGTCGGCGTTCGGCGTGACGACGACGCGTGAGGTGGGCCCGAACAGGGACGGGACGTTCAGCAGCGTGTTCACCCGGATGATGCACAGCAGCTGGGCCCGGGTCCGCTGCATGATGACCAGGGGCGACCCCCAGACGTAGGCCTCGAACCCGGCTTCGTACCGGCGCCGGTCGGTCCCGGGCCCGGCTCCGCGAGCGGCGGCGGCCGCCGCGGCCCGCAGCGCGGCCGTCCCGTCGGCCACCGGAACCGCCGTCCTGGCACCGGTCGCTCCCGTCGCCGCGACGAGCGCGACCGCGGCGGCGAGCACCGCACCGGTGATGCCCCGGCGGGCCCGAGTGGTCGCGCTCATCTCGTCAGCGGTACCCGTGGGCGCGCGCGGCTTGTCCCTGGCGGGTAGCACGAGCGTGCGCCGCCTCCCGGCTGCGGGCGTCGTTCGCCGTGTACCGGTACTTCGTCCCGTGCTTGCCCCACCGGTAGAAGGGACCGACCCGGTCCTTGCCGCGCTCGACGGGCATGGCGGTCTCCTTCGGACGGGCCGGTCGCGACTGGCCAGTTACGGAGTCGCGTTCGGCGTGAACACGACCTTGATCGAGCCGCTGCCTCGATCGAGCGCGGTCTCGATCGCCTCGCGGTAGGCATCGAGCGGGAACCGGTGGGTGATGACCACGTCGTCGGGCAGGCCGCCCTCGGCCAGGATCTCCAGGGCCCGATCGATCGAATGCCGGGTCGGGCCGCCGTCCCGGTCGGGGTCGGTGGAGTGACGGACTGCGCCCACCAGCGCCGCTTCCTTCCACCACACCGGGGTCAGGTCGTACTCGGCCATCGACGCGGCGCCGAGCAGCAGCACCTGCCCGCGGTTGTCGACGGCTCGGAGCGCGTCGTTGACGGTGCCCGGGTAGCCGACCGCGTCGACGACGTACGGGAACCCGCCGACGAGCATGGCTCGCTTGCCCTGTCCGGAGACCCGAGCGCCACTGGCCGCCGCGAGTGCCTCGAAGTGGGAGCGGTCCGGCGCGTCGATGACGACGTGGTCGACGCCGAGCGCCTCCGCGGCCCGGGCCTGGTGGGCGTGCCGCGCGAGGACCGTGATCTCCGACGTCGGGCACACGGCGCGCAGCGCGGCGACGCTGGCGAGGCCGATGATCGCGGCGCCGATGACGAGGACCGGGTCGCCGTCGGCCGGCCGGGCTCGCAATAGTCCGTGCAACGCGATGGACAGCGGCTCGTGGAGGCTGACCGCGCCGTCGGGCACCGCGTCGGGGACCGGGAACAGCATCGACGAGTGCGCGACGAGCTGCTCGGCCCAGCCGCCGCCCAGGTCGCTCGTGAACCCGAGCGCGGTCCCCGGGGTGAGCACCCCGCTCCCGGCGTTGTGGCACGAGGACGGCCAGCCCGCGGCGCAGGCGCGGCACGGCGGGTCGATGCCTCGGGCCTCGCAGTTGATGTCGGGGTTGACCGCGACGCGGGTTCCCACCGCGACGTCGCAGTCGGGGCCGGCCTCGACGACGGTCCCGCCGATCTCATGGCCGAGCACGAACGGGAACGCCCGGGCCAGCGGGACCAGCGTCGGTGACGGACCCATGTTGTTGCTGAAGAGGTGCAGGTCGCTGCCGCAGATCCCACCGACGTTGACCTCGACGCGCGCCCAGGCCCGCCCCGGCAGCGCCGGCTCGTCGGCCTCGATGAGGGAGGCCGGGAAGCTGGGGTCGGCGAGGTCGTACTGGACGGCGCGCAGAGCGAACAACCTACGTCGCCCGACCGCGGCACTTGCTCCGCCGCCCGCTCCGCGGCGAGCCTCTGGTCCCACCGCGTCGCCGGAGGACAGGGAGAGGATCGGCTCGTGAAGGCAGCCCGCTGCAACGCATACGGCCCACCGGAGTCGCTCGTCGTCGAGGACGTTCCGGAGCCGGAGCTGCGGCCGGGCGACGTGCTGGTGGAGGTGCACGCCGCGTCGGTGAACTACCCCGACGTGCTCATGGTCGCCGACCGTTATCAGGTGTCGATTCCGGTGCCGTTCACGCCCGGCAGCGAGTTTGCGGGCGTGGTGCTGGAGGTCGGCGATGAGGTGCGCGACCTCGAGGCTGGGGACCGCGTGTTCGGGGCCGCGTTCATGGGCGCGTTCGCGGAGCGCACGACCGCACGCGCGGCCGGTCTGCAGCGGGTCCCCGACTCGGTCAGCTTCGCCGAGGCCGCCTCGTTCGGGGTGGTGTACACGACCGCCTACCACGCGCTGCGCAGCGTCGCGGCCGTGCAGCCCGGCGAGTGGACGGTCGTGCTCGGCGCGGCGGGCGGTGTGGGGCTGGCGACCGTCGATCTGGCGCGCCACTTCGGCTCGAAGGTCCTCGCCGCCGCGTCCTCCGACGCCAAGGTCGCGTTGTGCCGCGAGCGGGGCGCCGAGGCGACGATCAACTACTCGACCGAGGACCTCAAGGTCCGGATCAAGGATTTGACCGGCGGCGGCGCCGACGTCGTGATCGATCCCGTGGGCGGCGACTACGCCGAAGCCGCGCTGCGCGCGACCCGTTGGGGCGGCCGGTTCGTCGTCGTCGGCTTTGCCTCCGGGGAGATCCCGCGCATCCCGCTCAACCTGGTGCTGCTGAAAGGCGTCGTCGTGAAGGGGTTCGAGATGCGGACGTTCGCCGAGCACGCGCCCGAGGACTCTCGACGCGACCTGGCGGAGCTCACCGCGCTCTTCGCGGCGGGTCAGGTCCGGCCCTACGTCTCGGAGGTGTTCGCGCTCGACGAGGTCGGCGCCGCCCTGCGGGCGGTCGCCGACCGTCGCGCCCTCGGAAAGGTGGTCGTCGAGCCGACCCGGTGACGCCCCAAGGGCGCCCCGCCACTGCCTAGCCTGCGATCGTGCTTCGCCTCGTGATCGCCGCGCTGGCCAGCTTCGGTGTCACGGCACCCGCCGCGAGCTCGGCTCCGTCACCTCGAGCCATCGTCGTGAAGTGCCGGGCCGAGGTCGGCGCCGAGGGCGTGCCCGCGCCACCGCCCGTCCCGGCGCACCTGCGCGCGGCGCTGACCGCTCGAGCGGCCGCACAGCTCCGGTTCTTCTCGGACGGGTTCGTCACCGTGCTCGCCCCCCGCTCCTGGAACTGCGCCGGCTTGGAGGCCGCCGACGGCGGCTTGAGTCTCAGCGTCTTCCCCGCCCACCAGCCCAACCCCTTGCGAGCAGACCACCTGCCGTCGAACGCGGCCGGCGTGACCGCGTTCATCGACTACACGGGGCACGGCCCGGGCGCCCAGCTCGTGTGCACGCTGTTCCCCGGCACCCGCGCCGCGGCGTTGGCCGACCAGACGGCTGGGTGCCCGGCCTCGGCATCCGGCGAGGTCGTCCGACCGGCCGGGGCCGACGTGGCCCGCTTCGACGATCCGCCCGGCGTCAAGGGCGTCGGGGTGCCCTCCGGCGGCGCGAACCGCGCCATGGGTGCGGTCGTCTACCCGCAGCTCCGGCCGGAGCCCGACTCGGTCACGGTGGCGAAGGTGACGTGCACCGCGCCGCGGGCGACGATCGGCCTCTGCCCGTCGATCGTCGACGACTTCGTCGCCCGCGTCACGCGGCACAGCTGAAGCGAGCTGCGTCCCGCCCTAGGAGGCCGGCGCTAGCAGCCGGCCGGGGCGCTCTCCGGTCGGCTCATCGTCCGTGATGGTGACGGTGCCGTTCACCGCGACCATCCGGTAGCCCTCGGCGTCCTGGAACAGCCGCGGCGCGCCGCCGGGAAGGTCGTGGACGACGCCGAGCCGGCCGAGTCGAAGTCGGTCGAGGTCAAAGACGGTGAGGTCCCCGGCCAGGCCGACCTCGATGCGCCCCCGGTCGGGCAGCCCGAGCAGCGCGGCGGGACGCGCCGTCATCCGGCTCACCGCCAGCTCGAGGGGGAGTACGCCCTCGTCACGGACGAGCCGGGCCAGCACCTGCGATGGGTACGCGAAGTTGCTGATGCTCGTCACGTGGGCACCGGCGTCGCCCAGACCGACGAGCGTGTGCTCGTCGGCCACGAGCGTCGCGACGGCGTCGTGGTCACGGTTGACCGCCGGGACCTGCACGATCGTCGTCAGGTCGTCGGCGATGAGCAGATCGCAGAGCGCGTCGATGGGCTCGGTGCCGCGCTCGGCGGCGATCGCCGCGATCGAACTGCCGACGGCGTTCGGGTCCGATGAGGACGCGAGCACGATCCAGGTGTCGAAGCGCGGCGCGAACATCGCGCCCGGGTCGTCGGGGGCGGCCCGCAGCGCGGCCCGGACCGAAGCGTCGCTGAGACGCCGCAGCTTCGCGTCGACGGCCAGTTCGAAGAAGCCGTCCAGCAGCGCGTCCCAGCCGGGGATGAACGCCGCCGCGGAGGGCCGGTCGAACCGGAACACGGTCGTGATCGGAGCGGTCGCGATCTGGGGCGCCACCACCAGGGCCGGGTCGCGGTTGAGCCCGTCGTTGTGGCGAAGCACGTCGCTCCACACCTCGGTCCCGGGCTCGGCGTGGAGCGGGCTCCAGGTGAGGCGCGCGCCCGACGTGGCGCTCCAGGTCGCGTACCTCGACACCTCCTCGGTGAGGCCGCGGGCGTCGCCACTGAACTTCGTCCGCACGTTGATCTGCCACACCCGCCCTCGACAGGTCGCGACCAGGGCCTCGAGCTCGGCGTCGTCGGCGAAGCGGCTCGGCACCGGGTCGCCGAACGCGTCGACGTGGTTCGGGCCGCGCGAGGTCGCAAAGCCGAGCGCGCCGTCGGCGAGGCACCGCCGGAGCGCCGCGGCCAGGTCGGCTCGGTCGTCGCCGGTGGCCACCTCGCCCCGGGCCCGCTCGCCCATCACCGCGTACCGCAGCGCCGAGTGCGGCACGAACGCGCCGACGTTGACCCCGAGTGCCCGGCCGCCGAGGTAGGCCCGGTACTCGGGCCAGGATGCCCACTCGAACGGGACGCCGCGGCTCGTCGTCTCGTAGGGGATCTCCTCGACCACCTCGAGGCTGCGGAGCAGGTACTCGCCACCGTCGGGAGGACACGGCGCCACCCCGAATCCGCACAGCCCGATCACGACCGACGTCACGCCGTGCAGACACGTCGGACGAGCCGCCCCGTCCCAGCACAGCTGGGCGTCGAGGTGCGTGTGGGGGTCGATGAACCCCGGCGCGACGACGCAGCCGCTGGCATCGACCGTCCGCGCCGCGGTGCCGCTCAGCGTCCCGATCTCGACGATGCGCCCGTCGCGGACCCCGACGTCGGCCGGCGTGCCGGGCGCGCCGGTGCCGTCGACGACGAAGCCGCCCCGCACCGCGAGGTCGAGCGTCGGGCTCACGTCCGCAGTCCAGCACACGAACCTCGCTCGCCGGCACGCCACCGACGCCGAATGAACCGCGGTGACGCCGCGACCAAGCACCTAGAGTCAATCCCGTGCCGCGGGTTGCGCTGGGGCCATGGCCACGCTGATCCTGCTCCGCCACGGCGAGAGCACGTGGAACCGCGACAACCGGTTCACGGGCTGGGTCGACGTCGGCCTGACCGACCGCGGTGAGGAGGAAGCGGTCGCGGCCGGCGCGCTCCTCGCGGAGCAGGGCGCCCTCCCCGACGTCGTGCACACGTCGGTGCAGCAGCGGGCGATCCGAACCGCCGAGCTCTCGCTGCGCGAGTGCGACCGGGCCTGGATCCCAGTTCGGCGTTCGTGGCGCCTGAACGAGCGCCACTACGGCGCCCTGCAGGGGAAGAACAAGAAGGAGACCGCCGACGAGTTCGGGCTCGACCAGGTGAAGATCTGGCGGCGCTCCTACGGCACCCGGCCGCCCGCGCTCGGCCTCGACGATCCGATGCACCCCCGATTCGACCCGCGGTACGCGTCGTTGCCGGTGGAGGCGCTGCCCGCCTCGGAGTGCCTCGCCGACGTCGTGGAGCGGATGCTGCCCTACTGGTACGACCGGATCGTCCCCGACCTCGCGGCGGGACACGTGGTGCTGGTCGCCGCGCACGGCAACTCGCTGCGGGCGCTCGTGAAGCACCTCGACGACGTCTCGGAAGGCGCGATCGTCGAGCTGAACATCCCGACCGGCCAACCGCTCGTCTACGAGCTCGGTCCCCGCTTCGAGGTCCTCGACCGCCGGTACCTCGATCCGGCCGCGGCCGAGGCCGGCGCGGCGGCCGTGGCCGGTCAGGCCGGGTAGGCGCCGGTCCGCGTCCGGCGGGCGAGCGGGGTCAGCGCTGCGCGTTCCGCAGGATGTTCGTCAGCGCCTCGTCCTGGGCCTTCAGGTGGGCCTGGATCTCGCGGCACTCGTGCAGCACCGCGACCGAATCCTCGTAGGTGGACTCCGACCGCTTGTCAGCGGCGCGGGCCTGGATGTTCTGCCCGACGATGATGATCGGCAGGAGCACCAGCTGCAGGAACGTCTGCGCGATCCAAGCCACCAGGATCACGGTGCCATCCCCGAAGTCGAACCCGAGCCCGAAGCCAGCCTGCTTGAGGACGCTCGGGAGGCTGACGAGCGCCAGCAGCGTGAAGAGGTACGCGGCCCACATCGTGCCGACGATCACCGTGATGAAGAGGCCGATGCGCCCGTTGAGACCGGCGCGCAAGTCGCTCGACTTCGGCGGCTTGGTGGTCTTGTGCTCGAGATGTGCGATCGTGCGGGGATGCGGGTGGTCGTGGTAGCTGACCGCGCCGCCGTTGGAGGCGGGCGGCGCGGTGGTGGCCATGCCGCCATCTGAGCCGAGCGCCGGGCCCGCGTCGCGGATACCGTCGCCGCACCGTGCCGGTCGCTCGCCCGACGACCACGACCAGTCTGGCGCGAGGACCAGCGCCGGCGGCCGGGACTCGGTCGCCTGATGGCGCGCCGGGCCCACCACCGAGCCGCATTAGCCGACCGGCGTCCCGCCGTGGTGTCGGCTCCAAGGGTGCTCGCTCGGGTACGGCCGCTCCGGCAGCTGCCAGAGCAGGCCGCGGGCGATGCGCCGGAGGCGACCGGTGATTCGTAGACACCGCTCGGTCATGTCCCCAGTCCCTTCTTCGATCCTTCTTCCTCTAGAACGTCGGGCCGCCGCGCCCCGTTCCGCGCCGACCGGCCGGTACGCGCCGCGCCGGCTTGACCCTGCCCGGCCCCCGGTCGCAGCATTCGCGCCATGAGCCGCGTCATCGACGCCGACGGCCACGTCCTGGAGCCCCTCTCCGCCTTCGCCGGGCTGCCGGCCGACCAGCAGCTCCGGGTCGAGCGCGACTCCGTCGGGCTCGACCACGTGTCCGTCGGCGCCCAGGAGATCGTGACGGTCTCCCTCGGCTTCCTCGGGTCCCCCGGGTCGCGCATGGAGGACCTGGCGCACTCGCGGACCTACGAGGAGGCCCAGCCCGGTGGGTTCGACGCCACGCTGCGGCTGGCCGACATGGACACCGAGGGCATCGACGTGGCAGTGCTGTACCCGTCGATCGGCCTGAACTTCTGGGCCGTCGAGGACCCCCCGACCGCGGTGGCGCTGGCCCGCGCCTACAACGACTGGCTGGCCGGGTACTGCGAGGCCGACCGGTCCCGGCTCTACGGCGCCGCCATGCTGCCGCTGCAGGACCCGGCCGCGGCGGTGGCCGAGCTGCGGCGCGCCCACGCCGAGCTCGGCTTCCCGGCCGCGTTCGTGCGACCGAACCCGTGCCTCGGCCGGACGCTCTCGCACCCCGCCTTCGAGCCGCTCTGGACCGCGGCCGAGGAGCTCGGGGTCGCGATCGGGATCCACGAGGGCTCGTCGAACACGATCGAGACCCTCGGGATGGACCGGCCGTTCAACCCGCTGATCCTCCACGCGGTCTCCCACGCGTTCGAGCAGATGCTCGCCTGCGCCCAGCTCATGGTGTTCGGGGTCATGGACCGCCACCCCGACCTGCGCTTCGCGTTCCTCGAGGCCGGCGGCGGCTGGGCGCCCTACTGGCTGTACCGGCTCGACGAGCAGCTGCACGGCTTCGGTGGGTTCAGCCCCGACCTGCGCCTGCGACCGAGCGAGTACTTCGCGCGCCAGTGCTGGGTCAGCTTCGAGGTCGACGAGCCGACGCTCCCCGCCCTGGTGCCGTTCGTCGGCGAGGACCGGATCATCTGGGGCTCCGACTACCCCCACCACGACGCCACCTTCCCCGGCGCGGTCAAGGAGCTGCGCCAGGTCATCGAGCCGCTCCCCGAGGAGGTGCGGGTCAAGGTCCTCGGCGACAACGCGGCCGCGCTCTACGGGCTGCGATGAGCGACCCGGCCGCGGTGGCGCGGGCGTACTTCGCCGCCATCACCGCCCACGACGCCGACGCGGTGCAGGCCTGCTTCCACGACGACGCCGAGCTCGTCACCGCCACCGGCACCTACCGGGGCCCGGCCGCGATCGGCGACTTCTACCGCCAGAACGCCTTCCAGTTCGAGGACCTGCGACCCACGCCGGGACCCCTGCTGGTGGACGGCGACCGGGTCGCGGTCGAGATCGAGCTGCGGATGGGCGGGCGCGCCACCCCGGTGGCCGACTTCTTCACCATCGACGGCGACCGCATCCGGCGCCTCGTCATCTACCTCCTCCCCGCCCCGTAAGGGCCACGCGGGCCGGGCCGCCGGGCCGTCGGCCCCCGAAAAGCGCTCCAGCGGCGGCGAGTCGGCGCCGATCACCAGGGCAGGGAGGAGCCCATCCGGCCCCAGAGACGGGCCGACGCGGGCGCGGCGAGCGAGGAAGGCCCATGGGAGAGCAGCCGGCGATCATCGTCACCGAGCAGGACCGGGCCGACGCCCGGGCGAGCGTCCGGCGGACGTCTCGGGCACCACCGTGGGCGGGATCACCCTCGTCGCCGTGATGAGCCTGGCCGCCGCGGTCGTCGCGCCGGCGGCCGCGCCGGGCCTGCACACCGGCGACGCGATCGTCGTCGCCCTCTTCACGACCCTCTTCGCCTGCCCGGTGCTCTTCGGCTTCTCGCGGTTCGCGACCACCAAGGCCATCCGCAGCGGCGCCGAGAGCACCGCCAACGAGCGTCAGATGAAGGGCGAGGCCCGCCGGCGCGAGTTCGAAACCCATCTCGCCAACGAGCTCGAGATGGCGGACAGCGAGCCGGAGGTGCTCGACACGGTCGAGCGGGCGTTGGCGGCGACGGTCCCGACCTCGGCGGTCGAGGTGCTGCTGGCCGACAACAGCCACGCCCACCTGGCCCGCATGGTGGTGTCGTCGCCGACCGGGGAGCCACCCGGCTGCACCGTCGACTCGCCCGACGGTTGCCCGGCCGCGCGGCGCTCGCAGGTCCAGCGGTTCGCCGACAGCGACGAGCTCGGCGTGTGCCCGAAGCTGCGGGGCCGGCCCCAGGGCCGCTGCTCGGCGGTCTGCGTCCCGGTGTCGATCATGGGCCGGACCGTCGGCGTCATCCACGCCACCGGCGAGCCCGGCGTCATGGCCGAGGACCTCATGGTCCAGGACCTGCAGACGCTCGCCAACCAGGCCGGCGCCCGGCTCGGGATGCACCGCATCATGGCCGAGACCCAGCTGCAGGCCAGCACCGACAACCTCACCGGGCTGCTGAACCGCCGCTCGCTCGAGAACCAGGTCCGGGTGCTGCGCAACGACCGGACGCCGTACGTGGTGGCGATGGTCGACCTCGATCACTTCAAGGACCTCAACGACACCTACGGCCACGAGACCGGCGACCGCGCCCTCCGGCTGTTCGCCGACACGCTGCGCAAGGCGCTGCGCGACCGCGACCTGGTGTGCCGCCGCGGCGGCGAGGAGTTCGCGATCGTGCTGCCGGAGTGCTCGGTGGCCGACGCCTGCCAGGCGCTCGAATCGGTGCGGTCGGACCTCGCCGACGCGCTCCGCGCCGCCGGGCTGCCCGTGTACACGGCGAGCTACGGCGTCGTGGCCGCCGAGCCGGGCGAGGAACTCGAGGAGACCGCCCACCGGGCCGACGCCGCCCTGTTCGAGGCCAAGCACGAGGGCCGGGACCGCGTCGTCGCCCACGGCGACCAGGCTTCGACGAACGGCAACGGCAGCTCCCGCCGCTCGCGGTCGCGCTCACGGCGCGCCCCCCGCACGAAGCCGCTCGAGGTCGCGTAGGCGGACGCGGCGCCGTCAGCCGGCGGCGTCGGCGCGACGCCGCGACAGCAAGAGCAGCGCCAGCGGGGGGAACAGCACCACCGTCAGCAGCCCGGCGCTGATGATGGCGGCCGCGGTGTCGGCGTCGATCGTGTGCAGCTGGGTGCCGAGGCGAGCGGCCACGACCGGGAAGGTCAGCGACGTGGCCTGCAGCAGTCCGGCCGCCGCGGCCTGCCGCCCGTCGCAGAGGCGACGGTAGAGGACCGCGGGCCCGGCCCGGACGACGAGGAACAGCAGCACCAGCACCGGGACCATGACGATGGTCGCCGGCTCGCTGACCAGCGCGTCGGCGCTGAACTGCAGCCCGCTGGTCACGAAGAAGGCCGGGATCAAGAACCCGTAGCCGATGGCGTCGAGCTTCGAGCGCAGGCGCTCGTTGGTGAGCCGCTCCTCGGGATCGGTGAGCCGCAGCAGCGCGCCGGCGACGAAGGCGCCGAGCACCGCCTCGAACCCGAGGTTGCTCGACAGCGCCACGAACACGGCGAGGACGAGCATGGCGACCCGGACCCCGAGCTGGGCCGAGGTCTCGCCCTCGCGGGCCAGCGCGTGCGCGAAGCGCGGCGACCGCTCGATCCTGGTGAGGCCGAGCGCGACGACCACGACGAGGAGCGCGAACCCGATGAGCAGGAAGAGCTGGCTGCCGAAGCTGGCGCCGCTCCCCGAGTAGAAGAGGGCGAGGGCGAGGATCGCCCCGAACTCCCCCACCGAGCTCGCCGCCAGAACCAGCTGCCCGTACGGCGAGAAGGTCTGCCCGGCGTCCCGGAGGACGGGGACGACCAGGCCGAGCGACGTCGACGCCAGCACGATGGCGATGAAGAGGACCTTGTTGTCCGAGTCGATCGACGCGATGACAACGCCGCCGCCCAGGGCCAGCGCGGCCGAGACGCCATAGGCGGCGAGGATCGGGGCCACCCGGCCCCGCAGCGCCGACAGGTTGAGCTCGAGGCCAGCGAGGAAGAGGAGGAACGACAGCCCGATCAGCCCGAGCACGCTGACCGGGGCGTCGACGTGCACCCACCCGAGCACCGACGGCCCGACCACGATGCCGAGGACGATCTCGAGCACGACGGCCGGCATCCGCAGCCGGGGCACGAGCGACACCAACAGTGGCGCCGCGAGCGCGATCGCGGCGACCGCGAGCAGCGAGCCGTACGACGTGTCGTGCACCGGCTCCGTCTACCAAACGGCCCGACCGGCGTCGACCGGCCGAACCCTCGGCGCCGGGGAGCGAAGCCGCGACCCTTCAGTAGGGTGTCGGCCGACGACGGGTCCAGGAGGCGTGATGGACGTTCGGTCAATCGAGGACGTGGAGCCCGAGGTCGAGCACAACGGGACGGTCCCGGTCTGGTGGCTCGTGCGCCCGCGGGAGATGTTCGACATCACCGACGGCGGATACCTCGAGCTCGCCAACGAGTTCGAGGTGAAGGGCGGGGAGATGGTGTTCCCCCACTCGCACCCGACCCACGAGTTCTATTACGTCACGTCCGGCCGCGGGATCATGACGATCGACGGCGAGGACCGGCCGATCGCCCAGGGCGACCTCGTCTACATCCCGCCCGACCAGGTCCACAGCCTCCGGCCGGTCAGCGACCACGCCCCCATCCACTGCTTCTGCTTCGCGGTGGGCGTGAAGGGCGCCGGCCCCATCGACTACACGACCCACTGAGCGCGGCCGAAGGCGCGGACCGGCTGTCAGCGCGAGGACGACGCGGTGCGAGAACACGAGTACACGCTCGAGCTCCCGCACTCGGCGGCCCGGCTGTGGGCCCTCTTCCAGGACTACGACCACTGGGCCGACTACGCGCCGATGGTGAAGCGGGTGGACGTCCTGTGGGCCGGCGACGAGCACCACAACGGTCGACTCCGCCGGGTCATCTACAAGATGCCGTTCGGCCGCGAGGGCGCCGCGCTCGAGCTCGTCCACGACGTCGAGCCGGGGGTCGGGTACACGTACACGATGATCAGCCGCGAGCCCGGCAACGACCAGACGGGGAAGGTCAGGCTGGAGCCGATCGGGCCCCACCAGACCCGGCTCCACTTCGAGGAGCGGTACCACCTCACCAAGGCCCCGTGGCGCTGGTTCGAGGGGCCGATCTACCGGTTCATCAACCGCCAGAACGAGGCCAGCATGCGGGCCGCCTCGGCCTGGCTGGACGGCCACCCCGAGTACCGGGCCGATCTCGCCGCCTGACCCGTACCAGGGCAGGCGCGTCCCGCCCGGTCCCGGAACCGACAACAATGCTGGGATCCCGGAGCCAGCCTCGCCGTGACGGCGCTCGATGCACCGACCCAGCCCCGGGTCGCCCGGTGGGGACCCGCCCGCGGCCGGGTCCCGCCGCGCCGGACGCCGACGCGAGTCCCGACCGCCGTCCTCCTCCCGTCGGCCGCGCCGAGCCCGCCGACCCCTGCCACCTCGGCCCGGCCCCGACCGCGCCGCCCGACGCGGGTCGCGCTGGTCGCGGGCGCGCTCGCGGCCGGGCTGCTGACCGGCGCCGCGCTCGCGGTCCTCGGCGTCGGCGTCGCGCCGACCGCGGCCGGGCCCGACCGCGCCGCGGCCTTGCGGGCCGTGCAGCGGCTCGGGATCGTCGGCCCCGGCCCCCAGCCCATGGACGTCACCTTCACGATGGACACCGGGTCCCGGCTACCCGGGCTCGGCAGCACCATCACCTACGAGGCGGTCGGGACCGACGCCGCCACGGTCGACCTCAGCCAGGTCGCGGCGGCCGACGTGCAGGTGCGCGGCAGCGGCCTGACCGTGCGCATCCCGAGCGCGCACCTGGCGACGCCGGTCCTCGACGAGTCGAGCAGCGGCGTCCGCAATCAGGACGAGGGGTTCTTGGCCGGGCTGTTCGGCACCGGCGACGTCAACCCGAGCGATCTGCGCAGCGCCGCCCGCTCACACCTGAGCGACCAGGCCCAGAGCCTCGGGCTGTCGGAGACGGCCCAGCGAGTCGCGGTCGCCGCGGTCAAGGCGGCCCTGCGACCGCTCGGGATCACCGCGGTCGACGTCACCGTCGCCGGCTGATCCGCACGGGCGGGCGCGGTCAGGCGTTCGAGTAGACGCGGGTCGGGCTGACGAGCACGACCACGCGGCGCTCCTCGGCCATGGCGCGGTCGTACGCGTCCCAGTCATCGTGGGTCCCACCGGCGGCGCGGAAGACGGCCCGCAGCAGCTCCGCCCTCGCCGCCTCGTCGACGCCGTCGTAGGGGTCGTCGGGGCCGACCAGCTCGGTGGAGCCCTCGACCGCGGCCCACTGCCATCCCGAGCGCGCCACCAGCGTCATGCGGGGGTCCCGGCGCAGGTGACGCAGTTTCAGCGCGTCGCCGCGGGCGACGAACGCCGCCACCGGCTCGCCACGCGCCGGATGGTCGAGGACGCCGACGTTGACGACCGACGCCTGCACCGATCCGTCCCGACGCGTCGTGCACACGACCGCCAGGTACCGCTCGGAGGCGAGCACGTTCTCGAAGTCGGGAAGCGAAGCCACCGGCGGAGTGTACGAGCCTCCCGGCCGCGTCCGAACTGGCGGATACCGTGCCGGGGATGGCGGACGGGTTCAACGACCCGGTGGATCACATCCTCACGACGACGCGCGCGGTCCGGCGCCGACTCGACCTCGACCGCCCGGTTGATCCCGCGCTCGTGCGCGAGTGCCTGACCATCGCCCTGCAGGCTCCGACGGGCGGCAACAACCAGGGCTGGCACTTCGTCGTGGTCACGGAGCCGGCGACCCGGGCGGCGATCGCCGACGTGTTCCGGCGCGGCGCGATCGCCTACGCGGGGCGGCGCGACAAGCCGAGCCCGCCTCGTAAGACGAGGAGCGACGCCGAGCGGGAGGCCCGGCGCCGGGTCATGGCCTCGGCCGGCTACCTGTTCGAGCATCTCCAGCGGGTGCCGGTGCTCGTCATCCCCTGCATCGAGGGCCGGGCCGAGGCCGGCACGCTGGTGGACCAGGCCACGGCGTTCGGCTCGATCCTCCCCGCGGTGTGGAGCTTCATGCTGGCGGCCCGGGCCCGGGGCCTCGGCACGTCGTGGACGACGGCGCACCTCGAGGCCGAGGAGGAGACGGCCGCGCTGCTCGGCATCCCGTTCGAGACGGTGACCCAGGTCGCACTGGTGCCGGTCGCGCACACCGTCGGCGCCGACTTCCGGCCGGCGCCGCGCCGGGAGCTGGACTCGGTCCTCCACTGGGACCGGTGGTAGCGCCGTCGGCCGGACCGCAACCCCGTAACCGCCCGCTCGCCCGAGATGTCGAGCGCCGACGCGCTCGAGGACCGGCTTGGCGAATGAACGGGCGGGCCGATTCAGGACTCGCCCCTCGATCACCCCTGGGCCGTGGATGGCGACTCGGTGCGAGCGGCCGACGTCCGCCCGTCCCGGTCGGCGGGGCCCGGCGAGCATTGGCCGGGCGTTCCGTCGACCCGGTAGAGCGTGCCGTCGGCGAGGCGTTGCACGCGCTGGAGGGCGCGGGCCGGCAGGCGGCCGCGCGTGGCGTGCGCATCCGGCTTCCCGTACCAGGCGACGTACACGGGGGCCGAGCAGGCCCGGTCGGCCAGCTCGTCGACGGTGGGCGGAACGAGGCTGGACGCCGGCCCGAGCGGACCTGGTTGGGGCTCGACCGGCTGGTGGCCGCTGGCGAAATAGAGCGCCCATGGCGCGTTGGTAATCACGACCGCCCCGGGGGGGAGGCGGCGGACCCGGCGGGCGAGCGCCGAGTGGACGACCGACACCGCGGCATAGCCCCGGCCGACCTGGCCGTCGGACCAGGCGACGGTGGTGAACCAGGCGACGTAGAAGGCGAGCGCGGCGCCGCCGACGGCGAGCAGCACCCGGCGGTCGACGAGCCGTCGCCACCGGGTTGTCGCCGCGCCGTCGGCGGCGCGGGACACCAACCAGGAACCGAGCAGGACGAGCGGCACGTAGACCGGCATGACGGTCCGCGAGTCCACGCTCGAGCCCGAGAGCTTGCCGGAAACGACGATGAACACGCTGTACACGCCCACGAAGGCGACAAGGGGCACCACACTGCGCCGACCGCCGGACTGGTCGTGCCGGCCATGCACGACGGCTCGCAAGCCGAACGCCATGAGCGCAGCGGTCGGGAGGGCGAGCAGCGCCCACAACGCGACCGCGGTGGTCGGGACGACCAGCTCCTTGATGCCGCCGAGCCACAAGGTGAGAATGCGGTCGACGCCGTCGGGGTTCACGACCCGGGGGCCCAAGAGGTACGTCGCGTGGGAAGTGGCGTTGCGCGCTATCCACAGCGCGGGCAGCACGGCGCCGACGGTGGTGAAGACGGCCGCGTCCCACAGTCGGGCTCGCAGACCCAGCCGGGGCCGGAAGGCGACCAGGGCCAGAACCCCGGTGATGAAGAGCGCGAGCGCGGCGTATCGGATGAGGAATGCGAAGCCGGCCACAGCACCGGCCCAGGCCACCAGGCGCGGCGAGCGGATCGGCGCCTGGATCGCATCCTCGATCACCAAGACGAACAGGAGCAGCAGCACGCAGAACAGCGGCTCCGACCATGCTTCGTCGGTGACGTTCAACAGCGCGGGTGAGCAGGCAATGAGCCCGGTCGTCACCAGCGCGAGGGTTCGCGAGTCGACGTGGCGGCGAACCAGCACCCAGCTGAGCAGCACGATGCCGGCAAAGGCGCCCGCGTTGAGGGCGCGGGCAGCGGTCAGCACCGAGAGCCCGAGCCACTGGCCGGCGGCGAGCATCGCGGAGAAGCCGGGCGCGAAGGTCGTGTTCGCCTGCCCCGTCAGGTCGACGTAGCCGTGTCCGGCCGCCAGGTTGCGGGCCGCCGAGATGTAGGTCACCGAATCGGGCGACAGACCGGGACCGTGGCGGGTCGCGACCCAGGTCGCGAGCCCTGCCACCGCCGCCAGGCTGGCCGGCGCCAGCCAACCCGAGGCCACGCCGCCGCGAGCGAGTCGGGCGAGCATCGCGAGGCGCCGGTGTTGCCAGATCCGGCGCGGTCGGGCGGCGGGCTGACGATCGCGCGCTCGAGCGAGGCTGTCGACGGTCATGACGAGTCCGCGCAGACGGCGTCGTGGTCGGTGAGCGAGATCCGCAGCGTGACGCGTTGAGCGCCGGCGACGACGACGCGAGTCCATCCTTCGGGTGTTTGACTCACGCATGCCCGCCCGACGTCGACGTTCCAGCGGGACGTGTAGCGAACCCGCACCGTGATGACTCCCGCGGCCGTCGCCTGCAGGTCGACGCGGTCCGGAGTCACGGAGACGACGTGCGCGGGCCCGCTCGCCAGGCCCGGCGAATCGACGACGCGCCAGAGGCGCCAGTGGGCGTTGTGCCAGGCGAGCTGGAGATAGGGCGGGGGCCGGCGCAGCAGCGCCACTTCGGCTCGAGCCGAGTAGTCCAGTGGCGCGTCGGGCAGCGCAACCCATGCGACACCGGTGTCGGTCAGCCAATCGCGGTATGTGCTCGCCGTGAGGCGAGCCGACCGATAGAACAGCGCGTTCTGGGCCACGTCGACTTGGCGTTCCCAGCCCCGAGCCAATGGGATGACCGGCGCCGCAAAGGCGCTCTCCCAGTGGTTCCGCGTCGCCGGGATCTCAAGCCGTCCGAAGGTTGCCTGACCGGCCAGCTGCGTGAGCAACGGCTGGAAATAGCTCGAGTTCCGACTCGGGTCTTGGGGCCCGGTCTGGATCGCCGACCACGCCGGGCTCCACTGCCACAACAGGACCGGCAACGCGACGAGCAGCGCGACCGCCCGCCGGCGTGACGAGAGGCTCCAGGCGGCCACGGCCGCGGGCGCGACGGCCTCCCCAAGCCGACCGAAGTTGCCGCCCAACGGGGTCGGCAAGACAAACAGGAGGATCGTCGCCACTCCATAGAGCAGCAGCCCGATGCGCACCGCTCGGTAGCGGCCGGGGATCACCAGCAGACCCACGACGCAGAGGGCGACGATGATGGCCACGTCCGAGCCCCAGAACGGGAACCAGCCCGGCTCAGGAAACAGCACATCGAGCACGAGCATCGGGGCCAGCGCCAGACCGGTCAGCGTCAGCAGCCCCCGGCGCTCTCCGCGTGGCGTGGCGAGCACCCACGCCACCAGCGCCAGCACCAAGAACGCGCCCGCGACTTGGCTCAGCAACGGGCAGCAGATCGTCAGCGCTGCCGCCAGCCAGCGGCGGCGGCGCGTCGCGGCGAGGAGAGCTAGCAGGGTCGCGGCCTCGCCGCTCACGAACGCGAGCTGTCCGATGGCGACCGGTACCACCATTCCGGCACCGAACAGCACCGCTGGCAGCGCCCCGCCAGGAACCTGGTTGCGGCGCAGCAGCTGGCCGAAGGCCCACGCCGCCGCGCCGACGCTCAGCACGGCGACGCCGTACAAGCCGAGCGCCGCTCCTAGCGGAGGGAACAGGACGGAGTACGAGAGCAGGTAGTGACCCCCGTACCAGCTGCCGTCCCACACCAAGAAGCCGTACTGGCGGAACAGGTTGACCCGATAGAGCTGCGTCGCCAGGTCAACGCCACCCCAGTGCAACGCCCACACCACCAGGACGCCGGCCATCGCCACGACGGGCGCGGCGAACGAGGCCATCCTCGGCCACGGGCCGCGCAACCTTGCCGACGCGCCGGTGACCGGCGTGCCTCGCGGGGCCGAGCTCCCCTCCGCTCGGCCCGGGTCCGAGACGCGGTCGCGGGTCGATGTTGACAACTCCAGCACGGCAGATCCGGCGGCTGGCCGGTTCGGGGACCGTCGAAAACCCACGGTTCGGGTCGGGGGAGCAGTCCGGCCTCGGCCGCCGATCGAAATGTACGGCTCGACGTGTCTGACCGGCATAAGCCCCGCGGCGCAGAAGGCGCCCGAGCCGCGAGCAGGGCGTGGGCGCTAGCTGGCTGCCGACGCAGCACCGACCGACGCCGCGCCTGTCGTCCGATCCCCGACGGTCGTTCAGCCGTCGAGGCGAAAGCCGATCTTCATGGTCACCTGGAAATGACCGACCTCGCCGTCGACGATCGACCCTCGCACCTCCGTGACCTCGAACCATTCGAGGTGCCGCAGCGTCTCGCTCGCCCGCGAGACGCCATTGCGCACCGCACGCTGCAGGCTCTCCCGTGACGTCCCGACAACCTCGGTGACTCGATAGGTGTTATCGGCCTCCGGTGGCATGCCCGACCTCCTCGTTCGTACTCCGGCGCGACCGTAGGCCGTCGGCCTGGCGACGGCGACCGACGTCAACGCGGCGACCAGGGTCGGCAGGATTGAGAACATGGTCGTGCGATTCACCCGCGTGGCGTTCGCCGCTGCCCTCGGCGTTGTGCTCACCGTCGCCAGCGGGTGCGGGGGTGGCAGCGGCACCCCTGCTCGCCGGTCCCGCCCCTTGACCAGCGCGACGACCACGGTGCCCGCGACGACCGGTCCCGGCCCCTCGCAGCTGTGCGGGAGCGGCACCGCCGGTCCACCCCAGTACGACCACGTCCTGTGGTTCTGGATGGAGAACCACACCGCCTCGGACGTGATCGGGAGTGCCGACGCGCCCTACACGACCGCCCTCGCCCGGCAGTGCGGCACCGTGACGCGCTACGAGAGCGTCGGCAGCCCGTCGCTGCCCAACTACGTCGGCGCGACGTCGGGCGACACCCACGGCATCAGCGACGACGCGCCACCGGCAAGCCACCCGTTGAGCGTCGACAACCTGTTCCGCCAGGTCCGCGCGACGGGTCGGACCGAGCGGTCGTACTCGGAGTCGATGAGCACCAACTGCCAGCTCGACTCCTCCGGCGAGTACGCGGTGAAGCACAACCCTGCGCCGTACTACGTGGGGAACCAGGACCGGGCCGCGTGCCAGCGCGACGACGTGCCACTCGGCACGCCGGACGCCGGCGCCCTTCGCCAGGACCTCGACGCCGGAACGCTGCCCGCGTTCGCTTTCATCACGCCAAACCTGTGCAACGACACCCACGACTGCCCGGTTCGCGCCGGCGACGACTGGATGCGCCGCTGGCTGCTCGTGGTCCTGGCCAGCCCCGCCTACCGGCAGGGCCGGACGGCGGTGTTCCTCGTGTGGGACGAGCCGACGCCGATGCCGTTCGTCGTCATCGCCCCGAGCGTCCCCGGCGGCGTCGTGGCCTCGACGCCGGCGAGCCACTACGCGCTGCTGCGCACGACCGAGGAGCTGCTCGGCCTGCCGCTGCTCGGCCACGCCTCCACGGCCGCGAGCTTGCGGTCCGCCTTCCGGCTCTGATCGGCGAGGACGTCCGTCAGCTGACCGGGATCGGGGACGCGTAGTACGCGGCCGCGGCCTGCCGCAGGTAGCCGCCGTCGTCGTCGGCGACCGTCGAGGCGTGGTTGCTGCAGACGGGGGGACCGCTGCTCAACCCGTCGTTGGTGCAGACCGGGGCCGGGTTCGTGACGCCGTCGCCCTGGTCGTCGGTGTTCGTCGTGCTGCCGGCGTTGCCTCGCCCGTAGAGGACCCCGATCACGCCGACGTTGACGAGCTCGGACGGGTGCCCGAAGAAGTACTCGATCCGGTTGTCCTGGTAGTGGCCGGTCGTGTTGTTCTCCGACTGGAAGTACTGATTGCCAAGCGGCACCTGCCAGACCATGGCCCGCCGTCCGGTCGTCGCGGTGATCGCGCCGAGGTACTGCTCCCAGCGGGTGAAGTTCGGGAGGGTGGCGTTCAGCCGGTCCCAGAACGCGTTCGCGTGGCCGGCCACGTACTTGTAGTAGCCGGCGTCCCGGTCGTCGACGTCGTTGAACACCAGGTCGTAGGTCGAGGTGTTGGCGGGCGCCGAGCTCACGCCGCTGTTGGCCGCGAAGGAGCCGGCGAGGTCACCCTGGGTCGTCGGGTTGAGGCTCGGGTCGGTGTCGCTGCCGATGTCGGGCCTCGTGGCCCAGTTGCTGACGTGGAACGCCAGCAGCACGTTCGGCGCGTACTTGTCCCGGAGGTGGAGCAACGCCAGGTTGAACCCCCGCCACGTGTCCGGATACCCGGCGACGTCGGCGAACCCGGAGCTCGCGACCGAGGCCTGCAGCTGGTTGGGGTCGTTGTTCGAGCCGGTGCAGAAGGCGTAGCAGTCCGGGGATGAGAGGACGGCCTGCTCGGCGTAACCCGACAGGTCGGGCTCGACGTGCACGATCGCCGTGCCGCCGTAGCCGGTGACGCCGCCGTAGGTCCCGCCGCCGAGGCGCTGCATGAGCTTGGCGAAGTCGGCGTAGTAGGTCGCCATCAGCGAGCCGGTGTTGAGGTTCGTGAGGTCCCGCTGCGCCTCCTGGCAGCCGCCGCAGCTGCCGCTCGACTGCAGCAGCATGTAGTAGGGAAACACGGGGATGGCACCCCGGGCGTGCGCCGACTGGGCGTAGTAGAGGGGGAACTGCGCGTTCGGGTTCCACGTCTCCCAGTCCTGGCCGGTGTTCGCGCCGCCGGCCAGGTACTGGTAGGCGTAGTCGAACGGGACGCCGCTGGTGGCGACCCAGCCCGGCGGGCTCGCCGCGAGGTCGGGGCTGTCTCTTATACACATCTCCGAGCCCACGAGACAGGCAGAAAT
>CALEYV010000090.1 GCA_937927875.1 uncultured Actinomycetes bacterium
TTGACATACGGAGCGGTATTCTGCATACTTGCCGGTATGCAGCGTACTCAGCGGTACCTAGACCCTTCGACCCTAGCGGGAACCGACCCCGCAGCGGGCCTGGGCTGGCTCCAGCGCCAGGACGCCTGGGACCGTCGGCTCGAGGCCCTCGAGGCCGACCACGCCGACGACGCCGAGGCGACGGGCGCCCGCGACGAGCGGCAGCCCGAGCTCGCCCGGTGACGGGTTCACCGGGGCCGACCCGCGTCGCTCCCACCCCGCGCTGAGCCGAGGTCATCGTGCTCACGGTGCGGGGGTTGCGGAAGGCGTACGGGCCCACGGTCGCCCTCGCCGGCGTCGACCTCGAGGTCGAGCCGGGCACCATCCTCGGGCTGCTCGGCCCCAACGGCGCCGGCAAGACGACGCTGGTGTCGATCGTGTCGGGGCTCCGCCGCCCCGACGGGGGGACGGTGACGGTCGGCGGCATCGACGTGGTCCGCGACCCGGGCCGCGCCCAGCGCCACCTCGGACTGGCGCCGCAGGAGACCGGCGTCTATCTCCCGTTGTCGGTGCGCGACAACCTGCGGTTCTTCGCGGGTCTGGCCGGACTCCGCCGACGCGACCTGCGCCGCAGCGTCGACGCGGTGGCCGACGCGCTCGGCCTCGCGCACCTCATGGACCGCCGAGCATCCGAGCTGTCGGGCGGTGAGCGCCGTCGGGTCCACACTGCGATCGCGCTCGTGCACCGACCGCCGCTGGTCCTGCTCGACGAACCGACGACCGGCGCCGACGTCCGCACCCGCTCCGAGATCCTCGCGCTCGTCCGCAGCCTGGCCGATGAGGAGGGCTCGGCCGTCGTGTACTCGACGCACTACCTCCATGAGGTCGAGGAGCTCGACGCCGCGGTGGCGATCATCGACCGCGGTCGCATCGTGGCCGAGGGCCGCGTCGCCCAGCTCGTTGGCACCTACGGGACCGCCGCCCTCGAGCTCACCTTCGACGGCGGCGTCCCCGCCGTGATCCGCACCGGCGGCGCGGTCGTCGACGGCGCGACCGTCCGCATCCCGGCCGAGGATCCCGCCGCCGCCGCCGAGCTCCTGCCCCGGCTCGGCGCCGAGGCCGCCGCCCTGCGCTCGATCGAGATCGTCCGCCCCAGCCTCGAGACCGTGTTCCTGACCGTCACCGGGCGCCCCTACGCCGCCAACGGCAACGGGCGCGGCGCGCCGTGATCTCGCTGCGCCGGGTCGGCGTGATCGTGGCCCACGAGCTCCGGCTCGTGCGCCGGGAGCCGCTCCCGGTCCTCGTCTTGGTGGTGTTCCCACTCGTCCTCATGGCGTTCTTGAAGCCGGCGTTTCGCCCCGCGCTCGTCCAGGCCGGCCATCCGGGCGCCAACGGCGCCGAGCAGGTCGTGCCCGGCGAGGCGGTCGTCAACGGCTTCTTCATCGTGGCGATCACGACGTTCGCGTTCTTCTACGAGTGGGGCTGGGCGACCTGGGACCGGCTCCGCGCCAGCCCGGCGACGTCGCTCGAGGTCGTGCTCGGGAAGGCGCTCCCCCGGGTCGTGATGTCGGTCGCCCAGTTCGTTGTCGTCTTCGCCATCGGCATCCCGGCCTTCGACCTGCACGTCCGAGGCCCGATCGCGGCGATGGCGCCGCTGGTGCTCGCCTTCGCCATCTGCCTCGTCCTCCTCGGGGTCGCCGTGACCGCGCTGTGCCGGACCGCGCAGCAGGCGAACACCTTCTCGACCGTCGGCATGGTCGTCTTCGGCGCCATCGGCGGCGCGCTCGTCCCGTTCAATGTGCTGCCGGGCTGGGCCCGGACGGTGGCGCCCATCACCCCCACCTACTGGGCCATGCGCGGGTTCCGGTCGGTGATCCTCGACGGACGGTCCCTCGGCGGCGTCGAGCTGCCGATCGTCGTGCTGCTGGCCATGGGCGTGCTGTTCGGCGTCGTCGCGCTGGCGCGGTTCCGCTTCGACGAGACCAAGACCGGCTTCAGCTTCTAGCGGCGGCTCCGTCTCGGGCCGCCGCGGCGCGGCCTCGATAGGGTCGGGCTCGTGAGCGCGCCGCCGACGCCGCCCCCGCCGGCCAGCCCGCCCCCGGCGAGCGCGGCCGTCCGGCTGCGCGCCGCGTACGACCGGCGGGCCCAGACCGACTACGTCTTCACCGGCCCGGTGTGGAACGTGATCCTCAGTGCGATCACGTGCGGGATCTTCGGCTTCTACCTCTTCTATCAACTCATGAAGCGCGACCGCGACCACAACCAGCGGCGATTCGAGCTCCTCGAGGCGGCCAACGCCTACGCGTGGGAGCAGGCGACGAGCCGGGGCCTCGCCGATGAGCTGCGCCCGGCCTTCGAGCGCGTCGCGGGCTCGCTCCAGGTGCTGCAGCGGCTGACCCGGGAGTTCCGCGACCCGACGCTGTGGCTCGTGATCGACATCCTCGGCGGCGGGGTCAGCGCCCTGTTCCCGGGCGTCACCCAGGTCATCGGCTTCGTCCTCATCGACCAGGACCTCGACGCCCACGACCGGGCCGAGGGCGCGGCCGAAGCCGAGCTGGCCCAGATCTATGCCCGGCTCGGGGTCAGCCTGCCGGCCCCGGACCCGGCCCGGGTCAAGGGCAAGCACAACTACGGCGGCCGGATCGTCGCCAGCATCTTCTCGTGCGGGATCTACCTGTTCTGGTGGCTGTACGACATGCAGGTGGACGGCAACCGCCACGTCGAGGCCAACTGGCCGTTCGAGGACGCGCTCGTGGCCGCCGTCGCCGCCGCCGCGCCCGCGTAGGTCAGTCCTCGGCGTCGGGCTCCTCGCCCTCGCGGGCGTCGAACTCGTCGAGGTCGGCGACGATGCGGTCGACGTCCTGCTGGGCGCGGACGATCCGGGCCCGGCAGACCTTCAGCAGCTCGCTGGCCCGCTGGACCCGCTCCGCGAGCACGTCAACGTCCAGCTCGTCGCCCTCGAGCTCGGTGAGGATGGCGTCGAGCTCCGCCATCGCCTCGCCGTAGCCGGGCTCCGACGCCTGCGCGCTCACGGCTCCTCCACCCGGCTGCGGACCCGGCCGACCGCGGTCTCGGTCTCGAGCGCCGACCCCGGCGCGACGTCGGCCGCGGCGCGCACGATCGCGCCCTGCTCGTCCCGGGTGATGGTGTAGCCGCGCTCGAGCACCCGCCGGGGGTCCAGCGCTCGGAGACGGGCGTCGGCGCCGTCGAGACGCGTCGTCGCGGCCCGGAGGCCGCGCCGAGCCGACACCCCTACGGCGTCCCGTCGCCGCGCCAACGCGGCCGTGCCGGATCGGGTCCCGCGCCGACCGAGCTCGAGGGCGCGCCGGCGCTGCCCGTCGACGGTTCGGCGCTCGCGGTCGAGCGCGGCCGGGACCGCCCGGCGGAGGCGACCGGCCGCGCCGGCCAGTTCCCGCCGCGCGAGCGCGTTGATGCCCCGTGCCCGCACCGAGAGCCGGTGCGCGACCCACGCCAGGCGCTCGACGTAGGCCTCGACGGTCTCGACCAGCAGCGCCGCGGCCGCGGTGGGCGTCTTGGTCGACGTGTGCGCGACCTCGTCGGCGACCGTGCGGTCGGTCTCGTGGCCGATGCCGGTCACAACCGGCACCGGCATCTCGGTGATGGCACGGGCCACGATCTCGGCGTCGAAGGGCGCCAGGTCGCTGCGCGCGCCGCCGCCGCGCACGACGACGATGACGTCGAGCTCGCGGTCGGCGAGGCGTCGGAGCGCCCACACGATCCGGTGGGACGCGGCCGCCCCCTGGACGCGCACGTCGCAGTGCGCGACGTGGAACGCGTAGCCGCTGGCCTCGAGCCCGTCGAGGAAGTCCCGGTAGGCGGCGCTGCCGCCGCTGGCGACCAGCCCGACCCGCAGCGGCACGATCGCGAGCCGACGCGACGCGTTGCGCTCGAGGATCCCTTCCGCGGCAAGCGTCCGGAGCAGGCGGTCGCGGTCGGCGGCGAGCCGACCGACGGTGAACGACGGGTCGACCGCCGACATGACGAGCTGGAGGCGCCCGGCCGGCGGCCAGAAGTCGACGCGCGCCCGGATCCGCACCTCGACCCCGTCGGCGAGGCGGAGGCCGGCGTCGCGCAGCGCCTTGTTGACGGACGGCCGATCGTCGCGGAACAGCGCGACTCGGATGGCGGCCCGGACCTGGTCTCGACGCTCGTGCTTCTCGACCAGCTCGAAGTAGGAGTGCTGGTTGCGGGAGACGTGCAGGGCCTGGATCTCGCCCCGCACCCACACCGCGCGGGGGAACGCGTCGCTGACCGCGGCGTTGATCGTCTCGTTGAGCTCGGCGACGCCGAGCGTCGGCTCGGCGGCCGGGTCGCCGTCGAGCAGCGACGGCTGGTCCACCACAGCGCCATCCTCTCCCGTGGGCGGGCCAGTATCGCGGCCCGCGGGGCCGGCTCGGCCCGGTCACCGTTCTGGCTGCGGGGACCTGCTTCGATGGGACGGTGCGCGCCACCGGGCGGGGCCCGAGCCCGTTCGAGCTCCACACCGGCGACGCCCGGGACCTCATCCGCGCCGTGCCGGACGGCTCGGTGGACCTGATCTGCACCGACCCGCCCTACAACCTGGCGTCGTACTCCCGGGGGAACATCGCCATGTCATGGCGATCCGACTTCAACAACGACGTGGCGGACTGGGACCAGGTGGCCTTCGACCCCAAGGAGTGGGTGGACGAGCTCCGGCGGGTCCTGGCGCCCCATGGGAACCTGTTCGCCTTCACCTCCTACAACCTGCTCGGCCGCTGGCACGAGGTGTTCGACCCCGCCTTCGACACCTTCCAGTTCCTGGTCTGGCACAAGACCAACCCCCCGCCGAAGCTCCGCCGGGCCGGGTTCCTGAACTCCTGCGAGCTCGTGGTGTGCTGTTGGGACCGGGGGCACACGTGGAACTTCGACCGGCAGCGGGACATGCACAACTTCATCGAGGCGCCGGTATGCGCCGGGCGCGAACGGGTACAGAACCCCAAGCACCCCACCCAGAAGCCGCTGGCGGTGCTGCGGCGGCTGGTCACCTTGGCCAGCCGGCCCGGCGACCTGGTCCTCGACCCCTTCATGGGGGTCGGCTCGACCGGGGTGGCGGCCCTGGAGCTGGGGCGGTGCTTCCTCGGGTTCGAGCTCGATGCGGCGTACGCCGCTGCCGCCCGGACCCGCCTAGAGGCGATCGAGGCGATGGAGGCCGAGTGATTGTGCCAGACGTCACATGGGAACGACTGGGGCATCCGCGGACGTTGAACCCTACGAATCACCCCGGAGGTGTGTGATGGCCCCGCGGGTCCGGAAGCAGAACGCGGAACAGCAGGACGCGGTCGGCGCCTATCTCGAGGCGATCGGCCGCCACGATCTCCTGACGAAGGACGACGAGGCGCGCCTCGGCAAGCTCGTCATGGACGGCCTCGCCGCGCTCGACCGCATCGACTCGGGCGCCCGCCTCACCCCGACCCAGCGCCGCCGCCTCAACGACGAGGTCGGCGCCGGGCAGCGGGCCCGGGACGAGTTCGTCGTCGCCAACCTCCGGCTCGTGGTCTCGATCGCCCGCCGGTACCAGAGCACCGGCCTGCCCCTCGGCGACCTCATCCAGCTCGGGAACCTCGGCCTCATGCACGCGGTCGAGAAGTTCGACTTCCGCAAGGGCTTCAAGTTCTCCAC
>CALEYV010000091.1 GCA_937927875.1 uncultured Actinomycetes bacterium
GCCTCCCGGAGGGAGAGCTCGAGGACCTTCTTGGCCCGGGGCGTGAACGGGATGTGGCCCGACGGGGCCTGGCCGCCGTGGCCGATGATCTCCTCGACCTGGGCCCGCACCGCCTCCAGGGAGATGCCGAGCGACTCGAGCGCCTTCGCCGCCACGCCCTCACCCTCGTGGATCAAGCCCAGGAGGATGTGCTCGGTCCCGATGTAGTTGTGGTTCAGCAGGCGCGCCTCTTCCTGCGCCAACACCACTACCCGTCGAGCCCGATCGGTGAAGCGTTCGAACACTGTGCCTACCGTCTTGTGGGGGTCGTGGTCCCTTCCCCACGCCGCCGGGGCGGTGGGACCGGAGCCGCCTCGTGGGGTCAGTCTACCTGTCGGGGTCCTGGGGGCTTCTGCGATCTGCAGCGCCCTCCGCTGAATTTCTCGGCTGTTTCTGGCCCGCGCGTAAGGCTTGTCAAGCGCGGCGGACGAGAAAATGTTCCCGGGCTTGGTGGACCCCGGCGGGCCTGCGTAGTTTGGGCATATGGGCCTGGCGGAGACGCTCGATCTCCCGCCCCTGCCCGGTGATCTCAGGCGGGTCGAGACCTCGCTCGAGGACGCGGTCCGTCACCCCGACCGGTTCCTCGGCGACGTCGCGTCCCATCTCGTGCAGGCGGGCGGGAAGCGCATCCGGCCGACGCTGACCCTGTGCGCGGCGTACGCCGCCAGCGGGGGCGCCGAGCCGGCTGCCCAGGACGCGATCACGGGCGCCGTCGCGGTGGAGCTGGTGCACCTGGGGTCGCTGTACCACGACGACGTGATCGACGAGGCCGAGACCCGGCGGGGCGTCCCGTCGGTCAACGCCCGGTGGTCGAACATCGTGGCGATCCTCGCCGGCGACTACCTGCTGGCCCGGGCCTCGTCGCTGGCGGCGTCGCTCGGCGCCCCGGTGGCGGCGCTGCTGGCCGCCACGATCGGTGAGCTGTGCCGGGGCCAGGTGCTCGAGCTGCAGCACCTCTTCGACGTCACCCGCACCGAGGAGGACTACGCGACCGCCATCGAGGGCAAGACCGCGACCCTCTTCGGCACCGCGTGCCGGATCGGCGGGATGGTGAGCCACGCCGACGAGCCGACCCTCGACGCGCTGACCCGCTTCGGCGCCCACCTCGGGCTCGGCTACCAGATCGTCGACGACTGCCTCGACCTGACCGGCACCGACGCCGAGCTCGGCAAGCCGGCCGGCCAGGACCTCGTCGAGGGCATCTACACGCTCCCGGTCATCTACGCGCTCGCCGACGACCCCGACCTCGGACCGCGCCTCGGCACGCCGATCGACGGCGAGCGGCTGGCCGAGGTGCGCCGGCGGGCCAGCGCCAACGGCGCCGTCGACGCCGCGCTCGCGGTCGCGCGCGACCACGCCACCAAGGCCGGCGAGGCGCTCGGAGGAGCCGACACCCTCGACGCGTCGGTGTGCGACGCGCTGCGCCGCCTCGTCGAGGGTCTCGTCGCGCGCCAGAGCTGACGCAAGCCTGGCCCTAGGCCGCGAGCGGTCGGGCCTCGGTCTCGGCGAGGAAGTTCAGCAGCGCCCGGTTGAACGCGTTCGGCGCCTCGACCATCAGCGCGTGGCCGGCCCCCCGCAGCTCCTCGAGGCGGGCCCGGGGCAGCAGCTCGCACAGCTCCTCGGCGTCGCCGACCGGGGTGAGCAGGTCCTGGCTACCGGTGATGACGAGCGCCGGCGCGTCGACGTTCACGAGCTCGAAGCGCAGCTCGTCGGGCGCCTCCAGGATGGCCGCCACCTGGGCGGCGAAGTTCTCGGGTCGGGCCTGCAGGAGGATGCGCGCCATCAGGTTCAGCCACACGCCGAAGCGGCGGTGCAGGCGGGGACCGATCAGCCACCGGAGGCCGTCGCTGCCGAGTCCGCCCATGCCGCCCGCGCGCACCTCGTCGGCCCACTCCTGCAGGAGCTCGCGCCGCCACTCGTGGTGCCGGCAGGCGGTGCACGCCAGCACGAGCGAGCGGACCCGCTCCGGATGGCGGGCGGCGAGGATCTGCGCGAGCACGCCGCCCATCGACGCGCCGACGACGTGGGCGCGCTCGACGCCCTCGGCGTCGAGGACCGCCACCGCGTCGTCGGCCATCTGCTCGAGCGAGTAGGGACGCGGCGCGTTGGCGCTGCCGCCGACGCCCCGGTTGTCGACCCCGATCACCCGGTGGCGGCGGCCGAGCGGGATCCGCTGGAGCGCCCAGCCGCGGGCGTCGGCGCCGAGGCCCTGGAGCAGCAGCACCGGCGAGCCGTCGCGCCGACCGCTGGCGTCGTAGGCGATCCAGGTGCCGTCGCCGGCGAGCGCGGTGCTGCTCACGCGTCGTCCGCCAGCAGCGCGGTGACGGCCTCGCCGACGTCCTCGGCCAGCTCGGCGGCCGCCAGCTGGTCGCCGGACCGGGTGCCGGGCGGCGGCCCGAGCGGCTCGCCGAAGCGGACCCGCCACGGCCGGCCGGGCAGGTTCTGGGGGAAGCCGGGCCGCACCGCGACCGGCAGGACCGGGAACCCGAGCGTGGCGACGAACAGCTCGCGCGGCGGCGCGCCAGCGCCGCCGCGGAACCAGGTCGGTCCGAGCGGCGCCGCCGCCAGGTGCCCGGCCCGGAGCATCGCCGCGACGTCGTCGGGCCGGTAGCCGATGGTGCCGAGGGTGCGGAGCGCGTCGCCGACGATCGGGAGCTCGGGCGCACCGACGACGCGCGTGCGCCGCCCGGCGGCCCGGCGCACGGCGCGGGTCACCGCCAACGGCTCGAGGAGCCCCAGCCCGCGGTTGGCGATGAGCAGCGCCGGGCCGAGGTCGGGGACCCGCTCGCCGTGCTCGACCGCCACCGGCAGCGGGAACAGCGGCGCCACCAGGTCCATGAGGTGCGGGTCACCGCCAAACTCGTCGACCGCGTATCGGCCCGCGGCCCGGCGGCGCAGCGCGACGAGCAGCGGGTCCGCGGTGGAGGCGCGGTCGGTGTCGAGCCCGTAGTTGGCGGCCGTCACGCGACCACCTCCCGGCCCGCCGGCTCGAGGCGGGTGACGGTCGCCCACTCGAAGAGGTCGTCGAGGACGGACTGGGTCGGCCGGAGGTCGGGCAGCCCGAGGTCGGTGACGGCCCGGCCGCCGTCGGCGACCCGGCCCCGACGCAGCAGCTCGAGCACGTGCGGGGGCACCGGGGCGCCCGCGACCTCGGCGACCCGGACCGCGACCCTCCAGCCCGCGCCGGCGGCCGGGATGGGGACGCGCCCGCCGCGGCGCACCGCCTGCCACGGGCTGGCGGCGCCGGGGCCGACGACGTTGTAGGGCCCGTCGACGTCACGCACCAGCGCTTGGACGAAGGCGCGCGCGGCGTCGTCGGTGTCGAGGAGCGCGAACGGCGGGTCGGCGAAGGCGGGGACGAACACGGCCGGCAGCCGCAGGTACCGGGCGAGCGGGCTGGGCGCGTGCGACCCCGCGACGACCGCGCACCGCAGGGCGCCGAACCGCACGTCGTGGCGGCGCCCGATTCCGGCCGCCAGCCGCTCGACGTCGAGGCAGAGCCGCCCGTAGGGCGTGGTGGGCAGCAGCGGCGCCCACTCGTCGGGGACGAGCGGGTGGCCCCGCCCGCGCCCGTACACCTCCAGGCCGCTGCGCACGACGATGCGCTCCAGCCGGCCCGCGCGCGCGGCCGCGCCGAGCGCGTTGACGGTGCAGGCCTCGGTGCTGGCGGCGGCCTCCCGGGTGCCCATCCGCGCGTCGGGCTCGTAGACACCGACGTGGGCGACGGCGTCGGGCGCGAACTCGGTGACGAAGCCGACCAGCCGGTCGCGGTCGCGGGGGTCGATCCGCTTGAAGGTGGCCCGGTGCAACCGCCGCCGGGGCGGCATGAAGTCGCAGCCCGCGATCTCGGTGACCTCGGCCCGCGCCTCGAGCATCTGGGTGACGCGGGTCCCGATCACGCCCCCCATACCGGTCACCAGCACGCGCATCTAGCCTGCTCCCCCTTCGACCCCAGTCTCGCCCGTCTCCGGCCGGAGTTGGGGGAACAGGATGACCTCCCGGATAGTAGAGACACCCGCGACCAGCATCACGAGCCGGTCGACGCCGATCCCGAGGCCCCCGCACGGCGGCAGCCCGTACTCGAGCGCCCGGAGGTAGTCCTCGTCGACGCCGTGGGCCTCGACGTCGCCGGCCGCGGCGAGCTTGGCCTGGTCTTCGAAGCGGGCCCGCTGGTCGACCGGGTCGTTGAGCTCGCTGAACGCGTTGGCGAGCTCGCGGCCGAGCACGACCACCTCGAACCGCTCAACCAGCGTCGGGTCTTCGGGCTTGGCCCGGGCGAGCGGCGAGACCTCGCGCGGGTAGTCGGTGACGAAGACCGGCCCGACCAGGTTCGGCTCCACCGTCTTCTCGTAGATCTCCATCACCAGCTTCCCGGGCCCCCACCCGATCTCGCGGGGGACCTCGAGCCGGTCCGCGAAGGCCTCCAGCTCCGAGACCGGCGTGCTCGGGTGGACGCGGACGCCCGCGTGCTCCTCGATGAGGTCGAGCATCGGACGCCGCGGCCACGGCGGGGCGAGGTCGAGCTGCTGGTCGCCGACGCTGACCGTCGTCGAGCCGGTCGCGGCCTCGGCGCAGGTGGCGACGAGCTCCTCGGTGAGCGTCGCCATGTCGCGGTAGTCGGCGTAGGCCTGGTACAGCTCGAGCATCGTGAACTCGGGGTTGTACCGGGTGCCGAGGCCCTCGTTGCGGAACACCCGCCCGATCTCGAACACCCGCTCGTAGCCGCCTACGAGGAGCCGCTTCAGGTGCAGCTCGAGCGCGACGCGCAGGCTCAGCGGCAGGTCGAGCGCGTTGTGGTACGTCGTGAACGGGCGCGCTGCCGCGCCGCCGGCCTGGGCGTGCAGGACCGGGGTCTCGACCTCGACGAAGGCCCGCCCGAGGAGCTGCTCGCGCAGCGCCGCGATGACGGCGAACCGGATCGCGAACACCCGCCGGGCGTCGTCGTTGGCGATGAGGTCGACGTAGCGCATCCGGAACCGGGTGTCGACGTCGCTCAGGCCGTGCCACTTCTCCGGCAGCGGTCGCAGGGCCTTGGCCAGCAGCTCGAAGGTGGCGACCTTCACCGACAGCTCGCCCCGCTTGGTCCGCAGGACGGTGCCGGCGGCGCCGACGAAGTCGCCCAGGTCGAGGTCGTCGAAGGAGGCGTGCGCGTCGCGCCCGATCTCGGCGTCGGAGACGAACAGCTGCACGGTCCCGGTCCCGTCCCGCAGGGTCGCGAAGGTGAGCTTGCCCTGCCGCCGAATCAGCAGCAGCCGGCCCGCGACGCGCACCACGTCGTCGGTCTCTTCACCCGGCGCCAGCCCGTCCCAAACCTCGTGCAGCTCGGCCGCGGTGTGGGTGCGGTCGAAGCGCACCGGGTAGGGCTCGACGCCCCCGGCCCGCAGCGACTCGAGCTTCGCCAGGCGCCGCCGGCGCTCGTCGCCGACGTAGTCGTCCCCGGCCGGGGCCTCCCGGTCGGTCATCGGTTCCGCTCGAACACGATGCGCAGCCCCTGGAGGGTGAGCCAGGGCTCGTAGTGCTGGATGGTGCGCGAGTGCTCGATGATCGGGTCGGCGAGGCCCCCGGTCGCGACGACCGTGCACTCGCCGAGCTCGGCCTGGAAGCGGGCGACGAGGGCGTCGACCTGGCCGCTGAACCCGAAGACGCAGCCGGACTGGATCGACTCGACCGTCGACTTGCCGATCACGTGACGGGGGGCCACGAGCTCGACCCGGCGCAGCGCGGCCGCCCGGCCGAACAGGGCGTCCATCGAGATCTCGATGCCGGGGAAGATCGCACCCCCCAGGTACTCGCCGCGCTCGCTCACCGCCTCGATGGTGTTGGCGGTGCCGAAGTCGACGACGATCGACGGGCCGCCGTACAGCTCGTAGGCGGCGACCGCGTTGGCGATCCGGTCCGCGCCGACCTCCTTCGGGTTGTCGTAGAGGATCGGCATGCCGGTGCGGACACCGGGCTCGAGGACGAGGGCGGGGAACCCGAAGTAGCGGGCGGTCATGGCGCGCAGCTCGGCGGTGACGCGCGGGACCCCGGAGGAGATGGCGACGCCGTCGATGGTCCCGCCGTCGAGGACGGCGGCGGGCGCGTCCGGGTCCCGGGCGGGCTCGGTGCGCAGCGTGAAGCCGTGGAAGCCGAGGAACTGCTGGACCATGAGCGCGAGCTCGTCGGCGGTGCGCTCGACGACGGTCGCGATGCGCCAGTGGTCGGTGAGCTCCTTGCCGTCGAAGAGCCCGATGACGGTCTGGGTATTGCCGGAGTCGATGGCGAGGAGCATCAGCGACCACGCGTCGGGCCGAGGTCGAGGCCCAGATCGAGGGCCGGCGCCGATTGGGTGATGACGCTGGTCGAGATCAGGTCGGCGCCCGCGTCGGCGTAGGCCGCGACGTCGTCGAGCGTGACGCCGCCCGACACCTCCACCGGCAGGTCGGGACGCGGGCCGGCCCGCACCTCGGCGACGCACGCCGAGACATCGGCGGGGCTGAGGTTGTCGAGCATGACGAGGTCGGCGCCGGCCTCGATCGCCTCCCGCACCTGCTCGACCCGGTCGCACTCCACCTCGATGCCGCGGCCGGGCCAGGCGGCGCGGGCGCGCCGGACCGCGTCGCCGACCCCGAGCTCGACCAGGTGGTTGTCCTTCACGAGCACCATGTCCGAGAGCGAGCCGCGGTGGTTCAGGCCCCCGCCGGCGCGCACGGCCGCCTTCTCGAGCGCGCGCAGGCCGGGCAGCGTCTTGCGGGTGTCCCACACGCGCGTCCGGCTCCCGGCCGCCGTCGCGAAGCGGCGGGTGAGCGTCGCCACCCCCGAGAGGTGGCAGAGGAAGTTCAGCGCCGTGCGCTCGCCGGTGAGCAGGCTGCGCAACGGACCGGTGACCGTCGCGACGCTCGCACCGGCGTCGAGGTCGGCGCCGTCGCACCGATGCCACGTGACCGCGACGTCGGGGTCGAGCTGGGCCCAGGTCTCGGTCGCGCAGGCCTGCCCCGCGAGCACACCGGGCTGGCGGGCCACGATCGCGCCGCGGGCGCGGGCGGCGGCGGGCACGAGCGAGGCCGTCAGGTCTCCGAGCGGGCCGACATCCTCGGCCAGCGCCCGGGCCACGGCCTCGCGCACGAGGTGGCGGGGTGGGTCGACGCTCGTCATCCGTGGGTCGCCGGCTCGGGGAGCCGCACGAAGGTCGGGGTGTCGCCGTGCTCGAACACGAACCGCCCGAGGAAGCGCGCGTCGGCGTCGGGGAAGTCGAGCCGGGTGTGGGTTCCCCGCGACTCCTCGCGGGCCAGCGCGGCGTCGACGAGGGCTCGGCTCACGGCGAGCAGATTGGCGACCTCGCGGTCGGCGGGGCGCATCGCGGCCAGCGCGGCCCGGGCCCGCCCGAGGCTGGCCGCGTCGCGCAGGACCCCGGCGTCGCGGGTCATCACCTTCTGCAGCGCGGCCCGCTCGGTCCCGTCCGGCGCCGACGCCGGGGCGACCGGCGGGTCGGCGGGGCCGGGGTCGACGCCCCGCAGCACGCCGGTCTCGCTGGGGCCGTCCTTGCCGGCGAGGATGGCGTCGACGCACCGGGTGCCGAACACGAGCCCGTCGAGCAGCGAGTTCGACGCCAGCCGGTTGGCGCCGTGGACCCCGGAGCACGCCACCTCGCCGCACGCCCACAGCCCCGGCACCGTGGTGGCGCCGTCGAGATCGGTGCAGACGCCGCCCGAGAGGTAGTGCGCGGCGGGCGCGACCGGGAGCCAGTCTCGAGACGGGTCGAGCCCGACGCTGGTGGTCACCCGTGACACGGTCGGGAACCGGGTCTGGAAGTCGGGGATGGCGGTGGCATCGAGCCAGAGATGCGGCAGGTCGCGCTCGTTGAGCCGCCGCGTGATGGCGCGCGCGACGACATCTCGCGGCGCGAGGTCGGCCCGCGGGTGCTCGTCGGCCATGAACGCGTAGCCGGTCTCGTCGCGCAGGACCGCGCCCTCGCCCCGCAGCGCCTCCGAGAGCAGCGGGCGGGGCATCGCCGGATGGTCGAGCGCGGTGGGGTGGAACTGCATGAACTCGACGTCGGCGACCGCGACGCCGGCTCGGCGGGCCATCGCGATGCCGTCCCCGGTCGACAGGACCGGGTTCGTCGTCACCGCGAAGCACTGGCCGGCGCCGCCGGTGGCCAGCACGGTGTGGCGAGCGCGCACCTCGTGCTCGACACCGTCGGGATCGGTGGCGCGCACCCCGACGGCGTGGCCGTCGACGACGAGCAGGTCCAGCGCGAACCAGCGCTCGAGGACGGCGGCGGACGTCGCCCGCAGCGCGCTGACCAGCGCCCGCTCGATCTCGGCGCCGGTCGCGTCGCCGCCCGCATGCACGATCCGGGCCACCGAGTGCCCGCCCTCCCGCGTGTAGGCGAGGTCGCGGTTCGCGGCCCGGTCGAACTCGGCGCCGAGCCCCATGAGCTCTCGCACCCGAGTCGGGCCCTCGGTGACGAGGACGCGCGCCGCGTCGACGTCGCACAGCCCCGCGCCAGCCGAGATCGTGTCGGAGAGGTGCAGCGCCGGGGAGTCGACGTCCTCCTCGAGCGCGGCCGCGACACCGCCCTGCGCGTACTGGGTGGCCGACGAGGCGAGTGCCGCCTTCGTCAGCACGGTGACGGTGCAGCCGCCGCGCGCGGCGCGGATCGCGGCCGAGAGCCCTGCCACCCCGCTGCCGAGGACGAGCAGGTCGACCTCAGGCCGGGCGGGCATCACGACAGCCTACGACGCTTGTTCGCCGCTCTCCTCGGGGACCGCGGCCAGCGTCGTGGAGACGATGCGGTTGCGCGCGTCGACGTGGACGACGTTCGGCTCGTAGCGCGCCAGCTCCGCCTCGTCGTACGTCGCGTAGCTGATGACGATGACGCGGTCGCCGGTGTGGACGAGTCGCGCCGCGGCCCCGTTCAGGACGACGTCACCGGGGCCGCCGCGGATGGCGTAGGTCTCGAACCGGGCGCCATTGTCGAGGTCGAGGACGTGCACCTGCTCGTGCTCGAGGATGTCGGCCGCCGTCATGAGCGCGGGGTCGAGCGTGATCGACCCCACGTAGTTGAGGTCGGCACCGGTCACGGTCGCCCGGTGGATCTTCGACTTCATCATGGTGCGCTGCATCAGGCGCGCTGCTCCTCCGCGACGACGCCGAGGTCGGTGTCGACCCCGGCGGTGGTCGCCGTGATGTGAAGGTTGTCGATGAGGTGGGTGGGGCCGACGTACGCGGCCACGGCCAGGAAGAGGTCGCCGTCGACCTGGGTCACCGGCTCGACGGTCGACGCGTCGACGAGCTCGGCGTAGTCGAGCCGGACGCCGGGCTCGGCCTGGATCGTCCGCGCCGTCCGCTCGCTGAGCGCGGCGGCGTCGCGCTCGCCGGCCTGCACCGCCTCGGCGGCCTCGCCCAGGGCGCGGTGCAGCACGGTGGCGGCCCGGCGCTGGTCGGCATCGAGGTAGGTGTTGCGGCTCGAGCGCGCGAGCCCGTCGGGGTCGCGGACGAGCGGGCAGCCGACGACGGTCACCGGCAGGTTGAGGTCGGCGGCCAGTCGCCGCACCACGGCCAGCTGCTGGGCGTCCTTGCGACCGAAGTAGGCGGTGCAGGCGCCGACGATCGAAAACAGCTTCGTGACCACCGTCGCCACGCCGTCGAAGTGGGTGGGGCGGCTGGCGCCGCACAGGCGTGCGGTGAGCCCATCGACGTGCACGGTCGTGCGGGGCGCCGTGGCCGGGTACATGGCGTCGACGTTCGGCGCGAAGAGCACGTCGACGCCCTCCGCCGCCGCCACCGCGGCGTCGCCGGCCAGGTCGCGCGGGTAGGCCTCGAGGTCCTCGTCGGGCCCGAACTGGGTGGGGTTCACGAACAGGCTCACGACGACGAGGTCGGCGTCGGCGCGCGCCGCCCGCATGAGCGAGCGGTGCCCCTCGTGGAAGCCGCCCATCGTCGGCACCAGCGCGACCGTCCGGCCGGCGCGGCGGGCGTCGTCGCAGCAGCGCCGGACGTCGTCGACGTCATGGAGCGTGATCACGCCAGCACCTGCCGCAGCGGCGGCTCGTCACGGCCGGCGAGCCGGCGGGCCGCCTCGGCGAGGGCGCGGTAGGTGCGCTGCTCGTCGTCGTCGATGGCGTCGAGGTGGCGGGCGACCGTGTCGACGTCACCGCGCGCGACCGGGCCCGTGAGCGCGGCCGTCGGGCCGTCGGCGAACGCGTTGGCGACGCTGCGGCGAACGAGGGGCTCGAAGGCCTCGAAGGGGATTCCCGCCTGGACCGCCAGCCGCTCGACCTGCCCGAGCAGCGCGACGACGTGGTTCGACGCCACCGCGGCCGCGGCGTGGTAGGTGGCGCGTCGGTCGGGCGCGATCGCGAACGGCCGCAGGCCGAGGGCGCGGGCGAGGTGCCGGACCGCGGGCGGACCCGCGACCGCGGCCCACGACCCGTCGAGCGCGGCCGCGTCGCCGGTCAGCGTCTGGAGGGGGTGGAGCGCACCGAGCGCGACGTCGTCGCGTGCGACGGCGATCGGCGCCAGCGCGTCGACGCCGCGCGACCCGGCGAGGTGCACGACGAGCGCGCCCGGCCGCAGCCCGCTCGCCAGCTCGGTCGCGACCGCGCTGATGGCCGCGTCGGGCGTGGCGACGACGACGAGGTCGGCGTCCCGCCCGGCCTCCCCGACGGCGACGGCCGGCGCGTCGAGTCGGCGGGCGGCGGCGGGCACCGACGGCGAGCCGGCGCGGCCGGTGACGGCCACGCAGCGGTAGCCGGCCGCGACGAGCGCGTCGGCGATCGTGGTGCCGGCCCGGCCCGGCCCGACAAGGGCGAAGCCTCGTCGTGTGGTCTCGTGCATCTGACCTCTCGATCCAGCCCCCGTGCGGGGTGCCGGTCGAACTCAGGGCAGCTCCAACACTAATTCGGTTCGGCGCACGCCGGGCCAGCCGCCGGGTGGGGCGGGCCCGGCGGCGTCGGCATCGAGGTCCCGGAGGGGCGCGAGCACGAAGCCCCGCTCGTGCATCCGGGGGTGCGGGACGACGAGGTCGGGCTCGTCGACTCGCTCCTCGCCGACGAGGAGCACGTCGACGTCGATGGTCCGAGGCCCGAACCGCTCGGCCCGGACCCGATGGGCGTCTCCCTCGAGGCGCTGCGCGATCTCGAGGAGCTCCCGGGGGCTGAGCGCGGTGTCCAGGGCCACGACCGCGTTCAGGTAGTCGGGCTGGGGCGGCCCGCCCACCGGTGCGGTCTCGTAGACCGGGGAGACGTCGACGACCGCGGCGCCGCGGGCGTCGTGGAGCCCGCGCACGGCGGCCCGCAGGTGCGCGAGGCGATCCCCGAGGTTCGACCCGATCCCGAGGTAGGCGCGGCGCGCCGTCACCGCTCGATGCGCACTGCCACGTGCTCGACCATCGCCCGCACCGGCGGGTGCAGCTTGCGGACCGTGACCGTGACACCGAGCACCCGCTCGTCGACCGTGCAGACCTCGGCGATCCGCGTGGCCAGCCGCTCGAGGAGCTGGTAGCGCTCGGACCGCACGACCCGGCTCACGGACTCGGCGACCGCCGAGTAGTCGACGGTGTGCTCGAGGGCGTCGCTCTCCCCGGCCCGGGACGCGTCGACGCTGAGCTCGATGTCGACCTCGAACGGCTGGGGCCGGGTCTGCTCCTCGGCGAGCACGCCGTGCACACCCAGCTCCCGGAGCCCAGCGATGATGATGCGGTCCATGGCTCAGGTGCGAGCGGCCCCGGCGCCGGCGAGGCCCTCGTCGATGGTCGCCGCGACGATCTCGCGGCCCGGCGCGCCGAGCTGGCGGCCGGTGAGCTTCTCCATGAGCACGATGACGTGCGACCCGTCGTCCACCACGCCCGCATAGAGGAGGTAGCCGGCGAGGACGCCGAGGAGGCGCTCGCCGAACTCCTCGTGGTGGATGAGCACCCGCTCGGCCGGGTCGTCCAGCCACTGCTTCAGCGTCACGTAGATGACGGGCAGGTTCATCGACCACTCGTCGTGGCGCCCGAGCGGCAGGTGCTCGTAGGCGATCGCCGCCTCGTCGTAGGCGTGGAGGTTGTGGGGCGACTCGAGCAGCGACAGCACGTGCGTGAACCCGTTGCCGGCCAGCCAGATCAGCTCCTCCTGGCGCCGGACCTTGCGGTGGTTGCGCGCGAACCCGCCCGGGCGCTCGGACGCCGCCAGCCGGTCCTTGATCACCCACGTGAACCCGCGGGGCTCCAGGCCCTGCGCCCATCGACCGCGCACTACGCGGCCTCCCGCACCGCGGTGACGAGCGCGACCGCGTCGGCGGCCGGCCGGGCCGCGTGCACCCGCACCACCCGCGCCCCGTGGTCGATCGCCCACACGACGGTCGCCAGGGTGGCGTCGTCGCGCTGCTCGGGCGGCGGCTCGCCACCCCCGCCGGCGACCAGCGACCCGAGGAACCGCTTCCGGGACGCGCCGACGACGACCGGGACGCTGACCCGGTCGCAGAGCTCGTCCAGGCGGGCCAGGAGGGTCAGGTTGTGGTCGCGGGTCTTGCCGAACCCGATCCCGGGGTCGGCGGCGAGTGCGGCGTCGGGGATCCCGGCCCCCCGGGCGGCCTCGAGCCGGTCCACCAGGAAGTCGCCGACCTCGGTGAGGACGTCGTCGTACCGTGGGTCGTCCTGCATGGTGCGGGGCTCGCCGAGCATGTGCATCGCGACGTACCCCGCGCCCCGGTCGGCGACCACCTCGAGGATCGACGGGTGCAGCCGGCCTGCGGTCACGTCGTTGACGATCACGGCGCCGGCGTCGAGGGCCGCGGCCGCAACCGCCGCCTTCGTGGTGTCCACGCTGATCGGCACCGAGGATTCGATGGCCAGCCGCTCGATGACGGGGACGACCCGGCGCCGCTCCTCGTGCTCGTCGACCGGCTCGGCACCGGGCCGGGTGGACTCACCGCCGACGTCGAGGATGGTGGCGCCGGCCGCGACCAGCCCGTGGGCGTGCGCCACGGCGGCCTCGGCGTCGAGGTAGCGGCCGCCGTCGGAGAACGAATCGGGCGTCACGTTCACGATGCCCATCACCGCAGGCTGCGCCCCGCAGACGCTCACCCAGGCGAACACGCGGCGGATGGTACCGGCGGCGGTCGCCAACCGCGGCGGGCGAGTCCGCGCTCGCGACCGTCACCGGGACGGCCTCCGCCACCAGCCAGCGGCCTCGCCGCTCCGAGCCGACCGACGGGCCGGGGCGCTACCCCCTCCCGCTAGAGGCGGTTGCCCTGGGCGGTGATGAGGCTCATCGCCTCGGCGCGGGTGGCGGCGTTGGACTTGAACAGGCCCCGGACCGCCGACGTGACGGTGAGCGCGCCCGGCTTCTTCACGCCGCGCATCGACATGCAGAGATGCTCGGCCTCGATCATCACCAGCACCCCCTCCGGAGCCAGCACGTCCACGAGCGCGTCGGCGATCTGGGTCGTGAGCCGCTCCTGGACCTGGGGCCGGCGCCCGAAGCCCTCGACGAGGCGGGCGATCTTCGACAGCCCGGTGATCCGACCGTCGAGGCCGGGGATGTACGCGACGTGGGCGCGGCCGGCGAACGGGACCAGGTGGTGCTCGCAGGTCCCGTAGAGGGGGATGTCGCGCACGAGGACCATCTCGTCGTGGTCGGCCTCGAAGGTGACGGTCAGGTTCGAGGCCGGGTCCTCGTGGAGGCCCCGGAAGATCTCGGCGTACATGCGCGCCACCCGGGTCGGGGTGCGCTGGAGGCCGTCCCGGTCGGGGTCCTCGCCGATCGCCTCGAGGATCTCGCGGACCGCCTTCTCGATCCGCAGCAGGTCGATCGGGGATTCGGGCTCGAGGGGGTCGATCTCGCTCACCGGCTCGTGCCTCCCGGGTTGGTGTCACTGACGGCGACCGCGCTCGGGCGGCCGAGGCCGCCCCCGCGATAGGGCTCGACGGGGGCGAAGATCTCGCTGACCCGGTCGACGTCGACCGTCTCGTGCTCCACCAGCTCGGCCGCCAGCTGGTCGAGCACGGGCCGGTTGGTCTCGATGATGCGCCGGGCGACGGCGCGGGCGTCCTCGACGAGCCGGCGGACCTCGCCGTCGATGCGCGCCGCCACCTGGTCCGAGTAGTCGGGCGTGGCGACGAGGTCCCGGCCGAGGAACACCTCGCCGCGCGGCTGGCCGAGCCGCAGCGGCCCCAGCTCGTCGCTCATCCCGTACTCGGTGACCATCTGGCGGGCGATCGTGGTGGCCCGGTCGATGTCGTTCTGGGCGCCGGTGGTGGGGTCGGCGAAGACGATCTCCTCGGCGGTGCGGCCCCCGAGGAGCATGGCCAGCTCGTCGACCAGCTCGGCGCGCGTCACGAGGAACTTGTCCTCGGTGGGCAGCGTGAGCGTGTAGCCGAGCGAGCGCCCCCGGGGGATGATCGACACCTTGTGCACCGGGTCGGTGTTCGGCAGCGCGTGCGCGACGAGGGCGTGGCCGCCCTCGTGGTAGGCGATGATCCGCCGCTCCCGGTCGGAGAGGACCCGGCTCCGGCGCTCGGGGCCGGCCATGACCCGCTCGGTCGCCTCCTCGAGCTGGGGGAGCCCGATCTTGGGCAGCCCGTGGCGCGCCGCCAGCAGCGCGGCCTCGTTCAAGAGGTTGGCGAGGTCGGCGCCGGTGAACCCGGGCGTGCGCCGCGCGATGACGTCGAGGTCGACGCCGGCCGCGAGCGGCTTCGTCGCCGCGTGCACGGCCAGGATGGCCTTGCGACCGGCGAGGTCGGGGCGGTCGACGACGACCTGGCGGTCGAAGCGGCCGGGCCGGAGCAGCGCGGGGTCGAGGATGTCGGGCCGGTTCGTGGACGCCAGCAGGATGACGCCCGACCGCTGGTCGAAGCCGTCCATCTCGACCAGCAGCTGGTTCAGGGTCTGCTCCCGCTCGTCGTGGCCGCCGCCGACGCCGGCGCCCCGGTGGCGGCCGACGGCGTCGATCTCGTCGACGAACACGATGGCGGGCGCGGCGGCCTTGGCCTGCCGGAACAGGTCACGGACCCGTGACGCGCCGACGCCGACGAACATCTCGACGAAGTCCGAGCCGCTGATCGAGAAGAACGGCACGCCCGCCTCGCCGGCCACCGCGCGCGCGAGCAGGGTCTTGCCGGTGCCGGGCGGGCCGTAGAGGAGGACGCCGCGGGGGATCTTGGCGCCCATCTCCCGGAACCGGGCCGGGTCCTCGAGGAACTCCTCGATCTCCCGGAGCTCGGCCACCGCCTCGTCGAGGCCGGCCACGTCGGCGAACGTGACCGCGGGCTGGTCCTTCGCCAGCCCCTTCGCCCGGGCCTTGCCGAAGCTCGAGACGCCGCGCGTCCCCTGGGCCTGGCTGAGCAGGAACGCGATCAGGCCGAGCACGAGCACGAACGGCAGGATGTTCAGCGCCAGCCCGACCCACGGGTTCTCCTGCTGGGTGTCGACGTGGAACCGGCCGACGTGCGCGCCGACGATCTGGCCGGTGAGCGTGCCCGTGTACCCGGCCGGGAAGTGGACCTGGAAGCTGGTGCCGTTGGCCAGCGTGCCGTGCAGCACGTGGTCCTTGTCGAGGAGCGTCACGTCGCGCACGGAGCCCGTGCTGAGCCGGGTCCGGAACTGCGTCAGCGAGAGGTCGGTGCGCGACGGACCGCCGCTCAGGAAGAAGTGGTAGACGAGGAAGCCCGCCAGCGCGGCGAGCACGATCCAGGCCGGGGCGGAGCGTCGGAGCTTGCGCAGAGTCGCCCAGGCTACCGGCGGCCCTGGCTGGGCCGTCCCGGACTACGTGGGCGCCGGCCCGAGGTACTGGTGGACCTGGGGGATGTTGCGGTAGCGCTCGTCGACGTCGAGCCCGTAGCCGACGACGAAGGCGGGCGGGATCCGGAAGCCGACGTACTTCAGGTCGAGCTCCGACTTCTGGAGCCCTTCCTTCAGGAGCAGCGCGCACACCGCCAGCGAGCGCGGACCGCGCGCCTTCAGGTTCTTGCGCAGGTACTGCAGGGTGAGCCCGGAGTCGACGATGTCCTCGACGATGAGCACGTCGCGGTCGGTGAGGTCCAGGTCGAGGTCCTTGATGATGCGCACCACGCCGCTGGTCCGGGTCGCCGACCCGTAGGACGACACCGCCATGAAGTCGAACTCGACCGGCAGCTCGATGGCGCGGGCGAGGTCGCTCATGAACATGCACGCGCCCTTGAGCACGCCGACGAGCAGCGGCGCCCGGTTCTCGTAGTCGGCGGTGATCTCCTTGCCCAGCTCGCGGATGCGCGCCTGCAGATCGTCCTCGCTGACGACGACCGGGCCGAGGTGGCGGTCGGCGGCGCCACTGCGAGGATCGGCGAAGACCCGGTCCTCGCCGCCGGGGGCGCCCGCGCTCACCTGTCGACGGTACCGCGGCCGACGCGCAGCTCACCGCGATGCCGGTCGACCCGCCGCCCCCCGGCCACCTCGGTGGCGCGGCACGTCCCCGCCGCGACGGCGAGGACCCGCTCGACGTCGGCCAGCGACGGCGGCGGGGGCCCGAGCCAGCGCCGGACCGCCCGCCGGGCCAGCACCGGCGGCAGGGCGTCGAGCGCGTGCGCGTCGGCGGCGCCGTTGGCGGGCCAGGCGGCGCCGGCGAGCTCGTCGAGGTACTCGGACTCGGCCCGGAGCAGCTCGGCCTGGCGGGCGAGGACCGGGACGAGGTCGCGCTCGGACCCCGCGCTCAGCAGCGGGAGCACCTCACCCCGGATCCAGTTGCGGCGCAGCCTCGTGTCGTCGTTCGTCGGGTCGTGGAGCGGGGCGACGCCGAGCGTCGCGCAGAGGGCCTCGGTCTCGGCCCGTCGGATGCCGAGCAGGGGACGGACGAGCGTCCCCCGCCGGACCGGCATGCCGCCGAGGCCGGCCGCGGCGCTGCCGCGGAGGAGGTTGAGCAGCACGGTCTCGGCTTGGTCGTCGGCGGTGTGACCGACGAGGGTCACCGCTGCGTCGCGACCGGTTCGAGCTCGCTCGAGCGCGGCGTAGCGGGCGTCGCGCGCCCGAGCCTCGAGGTTGGGCCCGGGCGAGACGCGGGCGGTCTCGGCGACGAACGCGACGCCGAGCTGGCGGGCCTGGTCGGCGACGACGCCGGCTTCGGTGTCGCTGCCGGCCCGGAGCCCGTGGTCGACGTGGACGGCCACCGGTTCGAGCCCCGCGTGCCGGGCGAGGTGCAGCAACGCGACCGAATCGGGGCCGCCGGAGCAGCCGACCGCGGCCGGCCGGTCATCGTCGGTGAGCCCGACGAGCCGGGGCGCCAGCTCCTCGAGCCGCATGTCAGGTCGCCGGCGCCGGCTCCCCGCGCTCGACCCGGGCCAGCCACGCCGAGGGCTGCGACAGCTCGTCGAGGGTGGGGAGGAACTCGGGGCCGCGCCAAGCGGGGTCGAGCGCGCGCGGCCCGCCCTCCCGCTCGACCGCCTCGACGAACTGCTCCCCGACCTCGTACTGACGCATCTTGGTGTCGAGGCCGAGCAGCCGGTAGAGGACGCCGGTCGCGCCGCTGGACCGGCGGCGCGCCCGGAGCACGCGCGCCATCCGGTCCTGGCCGGCGACGTGGACGCGCCCGAGCTCGTTCATCACCCGGTTGCCGTGCCCTTCGAGCACCGACATCAGGGCCTGGATCTCGCCGAGGACCCCGCGGTGCTCGGGGGTGGCGAGCAGTGCCACCAGCCCGCCGTCGTCGAGCGGGTTCCGGCCCTGCCGGATCTCGTCGAGGGCGTGCACCAGCGAGCGCGCGAGGGCCCGGGGGTCGGTGTCGACGAGCCCGAGGGCCCGCTCGACGAGGCCGAGGAAGTAGTCGCGCATCCACGGGACGCCACAGAACTGGGCCCGGTGCGTCACCTCGTGGATGGCCACCCAGAGCCGGAAGTCGCGGGGCCGGAACGCGAAGCGCTTCTCGAGCCCGAGCACGTTCGGGCCGACGTAGTAGACGGCGTCACCGGATCCGATGGCCGCGTCGGCGTCTTCGGGGACGAGCAGGTCGTACTGCCCGAGCACCCGCTGCGCGAACCAGCCGAGCAGGACCCCGAGCTCGGTCGCGGCGACCGAGCGGCCGATCGGGGCGATCGGGCTGCGCGCCATGCGCTCGCCCATCCGCTCGGTGAGCGGCCCGAGCAGCCGTCGCATCGAGCTGACGTTGACGTCGACCCACCCCGCTCGGTCGAGCACGGCCGCGGTGGCGCGGCCCGGCGCCTGCAGACCCGTGTGCGCGGCGACCAGCGTCTCCGCCTCGCCGGTCACCGCGGCGAAGTCGTTGGCGAGCGACTCGGCCAGGTACGAGTCGGCGAGCGACGCCCGACCGGCGACGCGCCGTGCCACCCGCGAGGCGAGCGCCCAGTCGACCGGGTCCGGTGCCACCGGCCGGTCCGTGCTGATGGGCGCGGTGGCGGTCAATCTCTGACCTTGCGACCCCGGTACTTCGGGAAGAGGACCTTGGCGATGTAGCCGCCCCACAGGGCGACGATCATGAGCACCGCCGAGACGCCGAGGATGGGGGCGAGCCACCAGAACCACTGGTATTGCTGGTTGGCGACCACGGGCGTCGTCGCGCCGGCGGGCGCCGCCGCGGCGAGCACGCCGACGATGGCCAGTGCTGCGGCTCGGGCAACGCGCATGCCCGCCATCATACGGGCGGGGTCAGTGCTCCTCGTCGGCAGGAAGTCCGAGCGCATCGGCGACGCGGCGCCTGAGGTCGGGGGGAACCTGGTCGCGGCAGCGGGATGCGATGACCTGGCGCAGCTCGATCTCGAAGTCGTACCCGCCGGCGCAGGGCGGGCAGCGATCGAGGTGCCGGGTGATGACCCACCGCCGCCAGACGGTGAGCTCACCGTCGAGGTAGTGGTACATGCGGTGGTACGCCTTCTCGCAGTCCATCCTCGACTAGTCCTCGGTTCCCCCTGCGTGGCTTCCTAGACCGGGCCTAGGAGCCGCCGGCGGTCGCAGGCTCCGGCAGCAGCCCGCGTTCGTCTGCGAACTGCCACAACCGCTGCTGGAGCTGCTTTCTTCCGCGGTGGAGTCGGCTCATGACGGTGCCGATCGGGACGTCCGTGATGTCGGCGATCTCCTTGTAGGAGAACCCCTCCACGTCGGCGAGCATGACGGCCATCCGGAACTGCTCGGGCAGGGCCTCGAGGGCCTCCTTCACCACCGCCTCCGGGATGGACTCCAGGACCTCGGTCTCGGGGGTCTTGTCGGCGGCGGCCGCCTCCAGCCCGCCGAGGCGACGGTAGAGGTAGAAGTCCTCGGTGTCGTCGAGGTCGGTCTCCTCCGGCCGGCGCTTCTTGGCCCGGTACGAATTGATGAACGTGTTGGTGAGGATCTTGTAGAGCCAGGCCTTGAGGTTCGTGCCCTCCTTGAACCCGCCGAACCCTCGGTAGGCCCGCAGGTACGTCTCCTGGACGAGGTCCTCGGCGTCGGCGGGGTTGCGCGTCATGCGTAGGGCAGCCGAATACAGCGCGTCCATGTACGACATCGCGAGCTCAGCGAACTGGGCCTGATCGGCCATGGGCGGAGCATACGCCTGGGGTCCAACCTCGCCCCCGCAGAAACCCTTGCCCGGCAACGGACGACGAGCGCAACCAGGTCACGACCAGTCCACTACCGGGTGGTCCGCCTCCGCTTAAGGTCCGGGCACCCGCCGGCCGACACCAATGGCAGGCACAGCGAGGGCGCCATGCGCAACCCCATCCGGATCGCGGTCGGGCTCGCGGCGCTCGTTGGTTTCGCCGCCTGCGTCCCGGTACATCCACCCCCACCACCGCCACCGTCGCCGCCCCCGTCGTTCGGGTCGATGCATGTCGGCTGGCAGATGTCGAACATCAACGGGCCCGTCGCGGCCGACCCCGCCGAGAACCTCCTCTGGGCCGTCAACAAGGGAGCAGATCAGCTCGACGAGCTGAACGCGACGAGCGGGGCGGTGACGACGCGGGGCTCGATCTCGCTCGACAGCAACCAGCACTTCCCGACTCCCGCCGTCACCCCGAACTGGGTGTTCGTCGAGAGCTCCAATCACGTGGCGGCCTTCTCGACGCCTGCTGCGCCGACCACGACCTCCTGGGTGTCGACCGCGCTCGACGGATCGGTCGTGTCGCGGCCGTTGCCGGTCAACAGCATCGTCGTCGTCGCGACTGAGAACGACTCGCTCTACGGCCTCAATGTCGCGGACGGGACCATCGCGTGGGGTCCGATCAACGGGACGACGACCGCCGCCGCAGCCGGCTTCGGCCCGCCGGAGACGCTTGCGCACCTCCATACGCTTCCTCAGAGCAGTTGCGGCGATCTCGACCCGCTCGGAGTCACCAGCAACCTCGTACTCGATAACGGCGTCGCCTACGCGGTGGGCGAGGTGCAGACCGGCACCACGAACACCGACTTCCCGGTTCACAAGCTCATCGGGATCAATCCGGCCACCGGCGCGGTCACGCTCGGCCCGCACGTGGTCGACCCGTCAACGATGAACCCCACCCAGACCGAGCAGCAGCGCGCTGGCCTCGTCGCGACGAACAACCGCGTGTACATCGGGTTCGGGGGCCTAGCTGGCGACTGTGGCACGTACCACGGCTGGCTGGTGGCTGCGAACGAGAGCGACGGCTCGATCGCCGCCGACCTCGAAATCGCCCCGGCACCGGCGAACGCTGCCGCCATCTGGGGAACCTCGGGTCCGATCGCTGACAGCTCCCACAACGTCTACGCGTCCACCGGGAACGCGTTCAATGACCCGAGCTCGGGCACCGACTACAGCGACGCCGTCGTGAACATGGGCGCGTCGATGTCAGGGCACAACACCGTGCCGACCGACTTCTTTCAGCCGACCGAGTGGAAGACAGACAACAACAACGACGCCGACCTCGGCTCGGCCGGCCCCGCCTTCGTGAGCTCGACCCAGCTGTTCATCCTCGGCAAGCAGCACAACGCGTTCTTGCTGAATCTCAGCTCACTTGGGGGCTCCAACCACGAGACCCCCGCCGCACGCTTGAACGGCGCCTGTAGCGGCGAGGTCTTTGGTCAGAACGCGTTCCTCTCATCGACGAACGCGGTGTACATCGCCTGTAGCAACGGGATCACACAGATCCTGCTGTCGTAATCAGCGCTAGCGCCATTGCGCGCGGCGCCCTACGAGCGCGAGCAGCCGCTCCTCGTCGTCGCGTGCTGTCGAATCGGGCAGCGCGGTCGCGTAGGCGCGGTTCGGGCCGCGCATCTCGGGCTGCACGAACCAGCGCTCGGTCTCCAGCGCGAATCCCGCCAGCTCGGGGTCCATCGAGGCGTCCTGGTGCGTGGCCTCGGCGAGATCCCAGCCGTGGATCAGCAGGTCGGCCTGGTGGATGGCGAGCGCCTCGCGGCCCGGACGCTCGCCCATCGGGAGCCGGTACGAGCGATCGAGCGCGCCCTCGCTGCGCCAGGCCTCGAGGCCCGCCCGGCCCGCTTGGTCGTAGGAGGCGAACGGGTCGTCGCCGACGAGGTCGGAGAGCCCGCGCATGAGGTCCTCGACGGGTTCGCCGGCGGCCAGCGCCTTGAAGTACCAGATGCCCGCCACGATGTGCGCGACGAGCGCCCGCACGTCCCACTCCGTGCACGGCGTGGGGTGGCCCAGGTCGTCGGGCCGGACGCCGGCGATGCGCTGCCCCGTCCACACGAGAGTCCGCTCGTACGCGCCGAGGACCTCCATCAGCCTCAGACGCCCCGCTCGACGGGGCTCCGGCGACGATCCGGCGGGCCCATGGGCGGCAATGTAGGACTTGGGGTGCGAGCCGGCTCGGGCGCCGTGAATCCCAGTCCGGGGCATGGAAGGGGTCGGAATCGGGCACCCCCTCTTCATGCCGGAGACCCAGGCCCCGCAGTGCCTCGCGGGCCGCTACCAGCTGGAGCGGCCGCTCGGCCAGGGCGGGATGGGCGCGGTCTGGGCCGGGGCCGACCTCCGGCTGGGCCGGCCGGTCGCGGTCAAGGTGCTGCGGGCCGACCTCGCCCAGCTCGACGAGCCGCGGTGGCGCTTCGAGGCCGAGGCCCGCGCCGCGGCGCAGCTCGTCCACCCGAACGTCGTGGCGATCTTCGACACCGGCGAGGACGACGGCACCGCCTTCATCGTGATGGAGCTCCTCGCCGGCCCGACGCTGCGCGACGAGATGGACGAGGGACCGATGACGCCGGCCGACGTGCGAACGGTCGGCCAGCAGGTGCTCGCCGCCCTCGCGGCCGCGCACGGCGCCGGCATCATCCACCGCGACATCAAGCCCGCCAACGTGCTGAGCGGCGGGGCGGCGCACTGGAAGCTCGCCGACTTCGGGATCGCCAAGAGCGTCGAGGCCGCGACCGACCTCACGTCCACCGGGCTGGTCGCGGGCACGCCGGCGTACCTCGCCCCGGAGCGCCTCGACGGGAGGCCCGCGACCCCGGCGTCGGATCTCTACTCGGTCGGCGTCATGCTCTACGAGGCCATCTCCGGTTGTCGCCCGTTCGCGGCCGACAACCCGCTCGCCACCGTGCACGCCATCCGGACCGTGTCGCCGCCCCCGCTCGACCAGCTCCGGCCGGGCCTCGATCCCGACCTGGTCGCGACGGTCTCGCGTGCGATGCAGCGGGATCCCCGGCGCCGGTTCCGGGACGCCGATTCGATGCGCGCCGCCCTGTCGGACCCGCAGACGGCGCCAGTCGCAGGCGGGCCGGACACCGAGCCGGTGCGACCGCGGGCCGATCCGGCCGGGCGGAACGCGACGAGCGTCCTGCCGCATCCGCCGCGGCCGCCGGTCCGGGTTCGGCGGCGCCGACCCGGTGTCGCGATCGCGGTCGCGGCCGGCGCGGCCGTCGTGGTCGCGATCGTGCTGGCGGCTGGTCTCGGCTCGAGTCAGTCGTCGGCGCCGCCGGCGAGCTCGCCGGCGTCGTCGACGCCGACCACCGCGATCACCACGCCCGCGGCGTCCGCGCCACTTCCGGGTCCGCTCGCGGCGGCGGTCGGCCGCCTCGACGCGCAGGTGCGGCCGTGACGCGCAGCCTCGCGCCGGTGCTCATCGGCGGGCTGGTCCTGCTGGCGGCCGGGTGCGGCGGCGCCGCGGGGCCGTCGATGACGAGCGACGCCGCCCGGCAGCTCCAGGTCCAGGATCAGGCGGTCCACCTCGCGCTCGTCAGCGGCGACCGGGGGCAGGTCGACCAGACGTTGGCTGACCTCCGCCGCACCGTGGCCACCCTGCAGGGTCGCGGCGAGCTCAGCCCCGACCGGGCGCACGCCATCCTGACCGCGGTCGACGCCGTGCAGACCGACCTGGTGCTGCTGCCGACGACCACGACGAGCACGACGACCACCACGCCGCCCCCGCACGATCGCAAGCCCGAGGGCAAGGCCGGCGGGCCCGGCGACTGATCAGCTGCGGATCGATGCGCGGATCCCCCGCCGGTACGAGGCGGGGAACAGGGTCCGAGCCACCGGCGCCACCCGGGCCAGGTGCGTGGCGTCGATCTCGAATCGGCGCTTGTTCAGGCCCTGCACGACGAGGCGCGCCACCTGCTCCGGGGTCCGCCGGACGAACCGGGGCGGGAGGTTCGGGTCCTGGTCGCCGTCGGGCTGGGTCATCTCGGTCGGCACCCACCCCGGGTACAGGACGTGGAGCAACACGCCGTCGGCCTCGGTCTCGAACGACAGCGCCTCCGTGAACGCGCTCACGGCCGCCTTCGACGCCGAGTAGCCGGCCTCGCCCGGTGTGGGCGCGCGGGCGGTGTCGGACGACACGTTCACGATGACGCCCTGCTTGCGGGCCCGCATGCCGGGCAGGACGGCGAGGGTGCCGGTCACCACCGAGAAGTAGTTCGTCTCCATCACCTGGCGGAAGCGCGCCAGGCCCTCGGCGTCGGGCTCGGGGATGGCGGCGTTGTTGATGAGGATGTCGATGCGCCCGCGGTCCTGCTCGATGTCGCGCAGCACCGCCGCAAAGCGGTCGGTGTCGCTGACGTCGCACACGACGTAGCCGGACTCGGGGCTGGATCGCTGAAGCTCCTCGGTCAGCTCACGGAGCCGGGGCTCGCGGCGGGCCAGCGCGACGACGGTCGCGTCGGCCGCCGCCAGCTCGAGCGCGAGCTGACGACCGATGCCGGAGGAGGCGCCGGTGACGACGGCGATCGACCCTGGGACGCTCAGCATGACGGCTCCTTGCTGCGTCGGATCGCGCCATCGTGCCCCACGACGCGGGCGGGAACCTCAGCGAGCGGGGGCGCCGTGAGGAGCGACGGTCAGGCGGGTGCCTCGACGTCCGCCGCGGCCACGGTCTTCACGCCGTGGTGATCGGCGCGCCAGCTGATCGCGACGAGCTGGAGCCCCGCCGGCTCGTGATCGTGCCCGTTCGCCCTCCGGCCCGAGGTGAGGTCGATCTCGACCTCCAGCTCGACGTCGAGGGCATCGTCGCCCACGTCGGCCCGAGTCGGCTCGACCGCCGGAACCGGGGCCACGGCCACGGCCACGGGGGCGACGACGGGGGCGAACTCGGCCGGGCGGCGGTGGTGCCGGCGGCGGCACAGCTCGCAGCGGGGCCGGCTCCCGTAGCGCAGGATCACGAGGACGGCGACGAACGCGAGCGCGATCGCAAGCCACTCGAGCGCCCCTGCCCGGTCCACCGTCGGCCATGTTATGAGACGGCGCCGCTTGGCGCCGCGCCGAGACCGGGCTCACAGGAGCTCGTAGACGGCGTGGACCGGCCAGTGGTCCGACGGCGCGATGTCGTCGACGTACACGTGGGGGCTCGAGGCCGCGATGGCGCGGGCGTGGCGGTTCGCCACGATCCAGTCGTAGGCGAAGGCGGTCGAGAAGTCCGAGACGCCGAAGGTGCTGAGGCTGGTCGGGAACGTGGCCGGCGGGAACTGACCGAGCGCGCCGAAGCAGCTGACGTACCCGGCCCCGTAGAGCGTGGCGACCGGGAGGAGGGCGTCGTTGAGGTCTCCGGTGACGAGCGCCGGCTCGTCGTCGGCGAGGAGGCCGCGCAGCGCCGCGACCACCGCCTCGGCCTCCTGCACCCGCGGGCTCACGCCGGTGCGCAGCTCGTTCACGGCCGCGTCGGTGAGGTGCACGGTGGAGACCACGAACGAGCGGTCGTGGCCCCGCGGCTGGAGCCGGACCCAGAACAGGCGTCGGCGCGGGTAGGCGACGATGCCGACGTCCTCGGCACCGGAGGCGACCGCCTCGAAGAGGTCGTCGCGCCACCACAGGTTGCCCTCGACGGTCCAGCCCTCGTAGGCGTCCGAGACGCGGGTGTGGTCCAGGAGCTGGGCGTCGAGGAAGGACTGCGTCACCGCCGTGAGCTCCTGGACGCAGAGCACATCGGGCCGGTACCGCTGGCAGAAGGCCGCGAGCGCCGGTGCGCGCGCGGGCCAGCGCTCCGTCCCCCAGAGGTTGTACGTCGCGATCGAGAACCGGACTGGGAAGGCCATGCCAGCCCACATTCAAGCCCGCGCCCGAGCCGCCGTCAGTGGGGCGGCACGGACCAGTGGAGGAGATCGGTGCTGCGCGCCACGCCGAGCTGGTCGTGCCCGGCGCCGCCGAAGCTCGTGACCTCGGGCGCGTCGGCGTAGACGACGTAGTAGCGGCCGCCGACCGACTGGCGGTCGATCAGGAACGCGCAGTTGGCGTGCTCGTAGACGGCGCCGGTCGTCCCGCGGCCCGGGTTCCATCGCTCCTGGGGGATGTGCAGCTCGCGACCCGGCGACCAGTGCAGCCACCCCGCCGGCGTGGCCGGGTCACCCGCGAGCGTGAAGAGGAAGGGCCGGTCGAGCCGGTTGCTCGTCGCCAGCAGCCGCCAAGTGCTCCCGAGGTGGAGGAACTGGTAGTTCTCGATGGTGTCACCGAAGACGCTGATGTCGGGTCGGCCGACGAGCTGCCACGGGCCGTCGAGTGAACCGGTCGTCGATCGCGCGATCTCGAACGCCTGCGCGCCGTCGGGGAGACCGACCTTGTAGCCGAGCAGCAGCCCGGCCGGCGTCCACGCCAGCGCGGCGTCGATCATCCGGTCCGACGCCCCCGGGTGCAGCTCGCGGCCGAGTGGGCGCGGCGGCGTGTACGTCCGGAAGTCGGTCGTGGTGCGGTAGTAGAGCTTGGCCTGGGCGCCGCCGGTGTCATGCACGAACGATTGGTACGTCACGACGAAGGAGCCGTCCGGGCTGGGCCCGACGTCCGGTGACGCCTCCCCCTCGACGGCCGCGTCGTGGGGCAGCTCGCTGAGCGGCGACCAGTGCGCGAGGTCGGGGCTGGTCGCGGTGCCGATGCGCCAGTGCCCGCCCGGGTCCACCGCGCTGAAGAGGGCCTGCCAACGTCCACCCGCCCACACGATGGCCGGGTCCTTCACCGCTCGGTCGCGGGATCCGAGGATCGGGTTGCGCAGCCGCGACCACGCGATCTGCCGACTCGTCGGCGCGGGCGCGCTCGACGTCGCCGCGACGCCGAGGACCAGCGATGCGAGCGCAAGGAGCGCCGCGACGCCGTGTCGACGCCTCCGGTGCCCAATCGTGACCATGGTCATGACACGCCGAGCTGATCGCCGCCGCGTCGCGGTGGCGCTGGGAGCCGTCGCGGCGTGCGTCGTGGCGGCGCGCCACCCCCGACCCACGAGGTCACGAAGCCGCGCTCGGCGCCGTCGGCCGGGCGCGGAGCCCGACGAACGGCTCGGTGGGCACCAACCGGTGACGCTCGACGATCTCGAACCCGGCTCGCTCGAGGTCGGCGACGAGCTCCGACTCCGTCGGCAGGGACGCCGCACCGGCTTGGCACGCAAGCAAGAGGTGCAGGTGGGCGCTGGCGACCGAGCCGAAGCGGGTCTCGGTCACCACCAGCAGCTGGCCGGACGGCTCCAGCAGGGTGGCTAGCCGCTCGTAGAGAGCGGGCCGATCGCCGGCCGCAAAGTAGTAGATGTCGTTGATGAGCGTGATGAGACCGAACCGGCGATCGGCGTCGGGGGTCCAGTCCCGGATGTCGCCGACGTGGAGTCCGGCTCGGGACGCGAGGCCGGCTGCTCGCAGCTCGGCCTCACCGCGGGCGACGACGCCGGTCGCCAGGTCGATCCCGTCGACCTGGACGTCCGAGTCGGCCGCGAGGAGCGCCCGCACGTAGACGCCGGTGCCGCAGCCGACGTCGAGGACCCGGGCCGGGTGCAACTCGGCGACCGCGTCTGCCAGGTAGGGGACGACGAACGGCGCCGCCACGAGCGAGACCTGCGCGATGACGTCGGCGTGCTCCTCGAGGTCGGGGCGCCCGTCACCAGGGGGATCGCGCAGCCGGTCGGCGAGGTCCGCGTAGACCCCGGCCTGGTAGTCGAGCAGCGAGCGGTAGTGCGCCGTGAGCACCGGGTCCTGGTCGGCGAGGGCCCGGGCACGGCGACCGCGGACCCGGTAGCGGCCGTCGCGACGCGCCAGCTCGCCGGTCGCGACGCCGACGTCGAGCCAGGCCTCGAGCCGCTCGGGGCGGGTGGCACCGGTGAGCTCGGCGACGTCCTGGAGCGACCGCGGGACCAGCAGCTCCGACAGCACCGCGAGGCGGACCGCCGAGGCCAGGAACAGCGCCCGGACGAAGGACCGGCTGTCGCCGACCGCCAGGGCGCGCGCGGCGGCGTGGCCGCTGCGCAGGGTGGCGGCCAGCCCCCGCCACCGGGTGTCCCGTCGAGCCGTCACGAGCCGACGGGAGGTCGGATCCCGAAGGCGCGCTGGGCGCCCCATCGCACGGCGCGGGTGAGCACGCCGACCGGCTGCGAGGGAGGGAAGGCGCGTCGGTCGAGCGGCGGGACGAAGAGCTCGCCGTCCCGGCTCAGGTACACGTACACGGGGTACGACACCGTCCCGAGGACTCGCAGCAGCGGCGACGCGTGCGCGCCCCGGAGCTCGGCGCCGAGGTCGGGACGCTCTCCGTCGACCGGCACCGTCAGCGGGTCGAGGCCGAACCAGTGGTGGGCGCGCCGCACGATCGGGGCCTGGCGAGGATCGGCAACCCCGAGGTCGGCGAGCACGACCTCGTCGACCGCGAGCGCGTCGGCGCCCGCATACACGTGGCGCACGTCGGCGGGCCGGCAGCAGCCCATCACCCCGAACGGGCCGTCGGCGACCGGTGACCAGGCGTCGACCACCGCGAAGTCGGGGGGCGCGACGTCGAGGAGCATCATCGTGGCGGAGCGGAAGTCGACCTGGCGCTTGGCGTAGAAGGTCTCGTCGATGGCGCCGGTGCTGCCCTCGAGCGTCGAGAGGCAGAGGTGCACGAACTCGGTCGGGTCGGTCCGCAGCTTCGGCATCACGATACGGAGGTCGGCGTCGAGCCAGCTGCCGCTGATCGTCCGCTGCACGAACCCGCGCTCGAAGACGAAGGGCCGCTGGTCCTCGCCGATGTCGACGACCCGGTAGGCCGGGGAATCGAACCCGAAGTACCGCGCGACCTCGGCAACCGACCGGTGCTGGAACGAGTGGCCGTAGACGGTCGGCGCCTCGAGCACCGCCACGTCCTCGACGCCGTGTCGCCGGAGGTAGCGGGCCAGGTCGTCGACGAGCGTCGGGTCGTTGACGTTCGAGTGGTCCCGCCGGTCGTAGCCGAGCATGAACGACACCCGCACCGCGGCCGTGCGGGCCTCGGACGCGAGGGGCCCGAGGCCGGCGGCGTCGAGGCAGGCGTCGAGCACCGCCGCCCGGTCGCCGTCGGCGCCGCCGCTCCGCACGGCCACCGGCGCCGCGGTCCCGAACGAGCGGGGCCGGGCGCCGTCGGTCGGCGCGGCCCGCATCGATGCCGGCACGAACCACGGGCTGAGCTGGGCGAGATCCGCCTGCACCTGCGAGGGCGTCACGTCGGGCACGGGGCGGTCTTGGTCGTCGAGCAGCCCGCCCACGACCAGGAAGGCGGCGCGGTGGCGGGCCTCGTCCTGGGCGATGCGAGCGAACGTGGCGCGCTCGTCGGGGTCGGTCGTGAGCTCGACGAGTCGCTCGTACGCGAGTTGGGCGGTCGCCTCGAGCGCCACGTTGAGCTCGCAGTACCGGTGGAAGGTCTGGTACCGCAGCTCGCGCCGCAGGACCGGCGGCACCTGGCCGAGCAGGCTGCCGACGGTCACGAGGGCGGTCGCGGCACCGGTCCGCACCGGCGCGACGCGGGCATCGAGGTGGTGCTCGGCCGACGTCGCCCAGCCCGACAGCGCGCCTTCGGCCTGGCGGGCGTACACCACGAGCGAGGCGAGGAACCCGCCCCGCTGGAGGAGCAGGCCCCGGACGTACTCGGCGTGGAGCGCCTCGTCCTTCCAGATCCAGACCAGCGTCTGTCGCACCAGCGCCCGCACCGACGCCGGGAGCTCGAGCGCCGCGATGCGACCCGCGACCGCCTCCTCCCGGTACGCGACGGCGACGATCTGCTCCCGTTCCAGCGCCAGCAGCCAGAGCTGCTCCCGCTCGGCGTCGGGGTTGCCGGCGAACTCGACGCGCCAGCGGTCGAGCAGCGAGTGGACGTCGTCGAGGAGCGCGGCTTCGAGCTCGCCCACGGTCCGACCTTCTACCACCGACTGCGGGCCGCGCCGCGAGCCGGCAGCGACCGCCGATGCGGTGTGGTGGACTGCCGCCGTGACGGTGACGCTCTACGGCGTGGGCGCGCTCAGCTTCATGATGCTGATGTATGCGCTCGAGCAGCGGGGTCCCGACTTCGTCGCCGCCTTCGCGCTCGGCTGCGTGCTGTCGAGCATCTACGGGTTCTGGTCCGGTGCCTGGCCGTTCGGTGTGGTCGAGCTGATCTGGTCCGCGATCGCGCTGCGCCGCTTCACGACCGCACGCTCGGCCGTGGGCTGACCGGGTCGCCGCGAGAGGAGGATCGATGGACGACTGGGAGGTCGCGGCCCGAGTCGCGATCGACGACCTGACCGGGCGCTACGTCCGCTGCGCCGACGGCGGGCGCGCGGCCGACCTGGCGTCGCTGTTCACCGAGGACGGCGTGCTCGCCACCGACGACGACGAGCTCCACGGCCGGCCTGCCATCGCCGCTACGTCGACGAGGCCAAGTCGTCCCTCGCCGCGGGCGCGGGCGGGGGCCAGATCCGACACCACGTGTCGTCGCTCCGGGTCGACTTCCCGAGCCGCACCGAGGCCCTCGCCACCTCCTACTTCCTGGCGATCACGGCCCTCGGCCCCGACCACTGGGGCCGCTACCGGGACCGGGTGGTGCGGGCGGGTGACCAGTGGCGGTTCGCCCGCCGGGCGGCCGCGGTGGACGGCTGGGCGCCCGGCTCCTGGGCGGCCCAGCGTCGCGACCCCTCCCGCTGACCCCGCCGCGAGATCCAGCCCCTACGCCCGGCGCCCCATAGCGAGCCGGACGGTGGTGCCGGCGGGGGACGATCGCAGCTGGACCAGATCGCACAGCTGGTTCGCCAGCCACAGGCCGCGTCCCCGCTGAGCCAGGAGTCGCGGGCGCTCTCTTCCCACCAGGGCATCGCGCACCGTGCCGGCGTCGTGCACCTCACAGGTCACCGCCCACCCGTCGTCCCAGACCCGCAGCCTGCCCCCGCCGCCGCCGTGACGGACACTGTTGGCCGCGACCTCGTCGACCGCGAGCACCAGGTCGCCGGCGCGGCGTCGGTCCAGCCCCGCCCGCGCCGCTTCGCGTCCCACCACCGCCCGCACCTCAGAGAGCCCGTCGGCGCCGAACACCACGACCGCGGGCGTTCCGCTCGGCTCGGGCAGCGGGGCCGACAGCGGCTTGGCGTGCTGCGGCAGCCGCAGATACGAGGGGCTCGGATCGATGCCGCCGTCCCGTCGGACCGTCGGGTGGGTGCGACGGGCCTCGTCGATCACCGCCGGTCCCAGGGCTCCGACGTCGTAGGGGCAGAGCAGCGCCAGCGCGGGGACGTCGGCGAACGCGACGTTGAGCAGCGCCTCGTGGTGCTGGGCCTCCACGAGCTCGGCCGGGCCGCGGCCGGCCCAGACCGGCTCGCCGATGCCGCGCAGGGGTTGGCCGGCCGGCTGCGCCCCGAGGTACTCACGCCAGGCCGGGATGATGCGGGCCGGGTTCCGCCCGACCTGCTCCATGTCGAGGAACTGGACCTGGGCCGCGGTGGCGCCGAGCCGCTGGCGGAGCCCCTCGATCTTGGCTGCCCCGACCACGACCAGCACCGGCTCCCCGGCCGCCAGCCCCTCCTCGATGAAGGCGGTGGTGCCGTCGAGGTACTCCCGGTCGCCCTCGTAGAGGAAGGCCTCGTGGCAGAAGCCGGACGTCGCCGAGCGACCCGCGACCCGATCACCGACGGTCCCGGCTCCGTTCCTCATGGCCTGCGCTGCATCACCGAGCGAACCCCCGGCTCTTGTCCCGGAAGGTCGTACCCCGCGCCGTCGATGCGCCAACCCTGCTGAACGCCGGACGCGGTCGGTGGGGCCGGGACCGGCCCGCTCCAACGCCCGAGCTGGCCCCCTCACTCGGGGGGCTCCGCGGCCCGGCATCTCTTGACACGAGGGCCCCGCGCCAGCATGATCATCGCCCACACCAGCCACATCGGCATCACCGGACTCACGCCGGGGCAGGCAGCAGGGAGGCCTTCGAGTGCCGCGAAGCACGCCAGTCGACGCCGCCAACGAGCCGGATCACGTCGCCTCCGAGGAGCTGCTGGCCGCCGCCATCCCGATCGTGCGGCGGGGCTACGCCCCGGAGGTCGTGGACGGGCTGCTCGACCGGGCGGCCACCACGATCGAGCGGCTCCGTGCCCTCGACGATCCCGAGCTCGAGCTCCGGCGGCGCGAGCAGGCCGACCTCCTCCACCGGACGCTGCTCCTCGCCCAGACCAGCGCCGATCAGCGGATCGCGGAGGCGGAATCGCTGGCGGCGTCGGTGCTGGCCGAGGCCCGCTCTCGCGCCGGTCGGCTCATGGCGGAGGCCGAGCAGGCCGCCTCGAACCTGGTCGAAGCCGAGCAGACGCGCGCCCAGCTCACGGTGGGCGAGGCCCTGGCCCGGCGTCAGGTGCTGCAAGCCGACATCGACGCCCTCGAGCAGTACGCGCTCGATCTGCAGGCTCGGCTGCGGTCGGTGTTCGACGCCCAGGCCGCCGCACTCGACCGCATGCTCGCCGCCGCGACCGAGAACCGGCCCCACCTCCGAGAGATCGACCTGACCGACCCGACGCTGGCGCGGCCGCACGACGCCGAGGGCCTCAGCTGGCGGGACGAGCGACCGGCGGCCGGACTCCTCGACGTCATGGACGATGCCGAGCCGATGGCGCTCGTGCCCAACGGGGACGGCCGCACCGCCTGAACCCGCTCGGCCCTGAGGTCGGCGTCCCGAGCGAGCGACACCGCGTTCCCGGCGGGCACTGGGCCTCCGACGAAAACGCCGACGCGGCGTCTACCGTCGCTGCCAAGTCAGCAGTCTCCGGTGGAGGGCCGTGCGCCAAGTCAAGCTCGAGGCGCTGGCGCCCCATCGGCTCGAGGCGCTGATCGGACCGGCGCGGACCGACCAGTTCGAGGCGGCGGCGGGCGGCACGCGAGCGCTGCTCGAGGGACGTCGGGTGCTCAACGTCAACTCGACCGCGACCGGTGGCGGCGTCGCCGAGCTGCTGCAGACGCTGCTCCCGTACGCGCTCGGGGTCGGCGTCGACGGCGCGTGGGCGGTGATCGACGGCAACCCCGCGTTCTTCGAGACCACCAAGCGGCTGCACAACCATCTCTACGGCACACCCGGCGACGGCGGCACCCTCGGGGAGACCGCGCGCGGCTCCTACGAGGCCACGCTGGCGTCCAACGCCGAGGCGCTGCGGTCGCTGATCCGGCCCTCGGACATCGTGGTGCTGCACGACCCCCAGACGGCGGGGCTGACCGAGGTGGCGCGCCAGGCCGGCGGCATCGTCGTGTGGCGCTGCCACGTGGGCCGGGACACGTCGAACCCCTACACCGACGAGGGCTGGGCGTTCCTGCGTCCCTACGTCGAGGCGGCGGACGCGTTCGTGTTCAGCCGGGCCGCGTTCATCCCGGACTGGATCGAGCCGGCCCGGGCCTCGGTGATCCCGCCGTCGCTCGATCCTTTCTCACCCAAGAACGAGGACCTGGCCGACCACGACGTGCCGGCCATCCTGCAGTACGCGGGCCTGGTCGCCGGCGACGGCGCCGTCCCCGACATCGCGTTCACGCGGCCGGACGGCACGACGGGGCGGCTCGAGCGGCACGCGTCGCTCCTCGACACCGGGCCGGCGTCGGCGATCGACACGCCACTAGTGGTCCAGATCTCACGGTGGGACCGCATGAAGGACATGACCGGGGTGCTGCGCGGATTCGTCGAGCACGTCGACCCCGCCCTCGGCGCGCACCTCCTGCTCGTCGGACCCGACGTCCGCGGCGTCGAGGACGACCCCGAGGGTGGCGCGGTGCTCGCCGAGTGCGTCGAGGCCCGGCGCCAGCTCTCCGCCGAGGACGCCCGCCGGGTCCATCTGGTCTGCCTACCGATGGAGGACCCCGACGAGCAGGCCGTCATCGTGAACGCGCTGCAGCGCTACGCCAGCGTCGTCACCCAGAAGAGCCTCGCCGAGGGCTTCGGGCTCACCGTCACCGAGGCGATGTGGAAGCGGCGACCGATGGTCGCGAGCCGAGTGGGCGGGATCGGCGACCAGATCCGCGACCACCGGGAGGGCCTCCTCGTCGACGACCCGGAGGACCTCGCCGGGTTCGGCCGCGCCGTCAGCCTGCTGCTCGAGGACCGGGCCCTGGCGGACTCACTGGCCGAGGGAGCACGCGAGCGCGTCTTCAACGAGTACCTCCCCGACCGGCACCTCGAGCGGTACGCCGAGTTCTTCGCCGGTCTGGCCCGCCTCTGAGCCGTCCGCCACCCTTCTTACCGACTCCTTCCCCTGCTCTCGGCTCCGGCTTGGCTGCCGCGCCCACGCTGGCGTCACCGGCCGAGCAAGGAGGAGCGATGAGCACGACGGCCACCGTCACGGCACGGAGGCAGCGGGCGACCCGGCGTAGCGAACCGAAGCCCCGGCGGCCGCCCGTCGTCGCCCCCTCGGCTCGCGCCCCGACGGCGATCCGCGTCGCGGCGACGGACCGGCACCCGCGCGCGGCACGGCTCGCCCTGGTCCTCCGCGAAGCAGCGGCGGTGGTGCTGCTCGGCAAGCTCGCCACCTGAGGCGGCGGGGCCGGTGCAGCCGGCCTCGACCCGCCGGACGCGCTCATAGGCTGCGCCCGTGGCCGATTGGGCGACGATCTCGTCCCTCGCGACCGCCGGCGGAACGCTCGTCCTGGCGATCGCGACGTTCTCCTCGGTGCGGTCGGCCAACCGGTCAGCGCGCACCGCCGAGCGGGCGCTGCAGGTCGGGCTGCGTCCGGTGCTCGTGCCGTCTCGGCTCGACGATCCGAGCATGAAGATCACCTGGCGCGAGGGGCAGCGCACGCTGGTCCAGGGCGGCCGGGCCTCGGTCGTCGAGGACGGCGGGGACATCTTCTTGGCCATGTCCCTCCGAAACGTCGGCTCCGGCATCGCGGTGCTGCAGGGCTGGAAGGTCGCGGCGCGGGGCCGCCCCACCGAGATCCCCGAGGCCCCCGACATCCAGGAGTTCCGACGCCAGGGTCGCGATCTGTACGTGCCGCCGAGCGATGTCAGCTTCTGGCAGGGGCGGGTCGCGGGCACGGACGATGAGTACGCCGACGTGCACGATTCCGTGGCGCGGCAGCAGACGCTGACCATCTACCTGTGCTACAGCGACCACGAAGGCGGGCAGCGGGCGGTCAGCCTCTTCCTGCTCGACCCGACGTCGGAGGACCAGTGGCTGTGCACGGTGGTCCGGCACTGGTATCTGGACCGGCCGGATCCTCGGTAGCCGGGCCCGTACACGTTCCCCGGCGGTTGCCGCAAGCATCGCTTCACCAGCCGCGAGATTTCGAGTGCCCCGCACGACGGTCTGTGCTGGGATGGCGTCGACTGCCAGGAGGTTTCATGGGCGTGGTCTTCCGTGCCCGGGCACTCGCCGTCGGCCCGGCGCGGCCGGCCCGGCGTCGGCCAGCACGAGCTCGCTAACCACCGGCTGGCGACCCTGCTGGTCGCCGACGCGCGGGTCAGCGCCGAGGACCGAGTCGTCGATCTCGGCGCGGGCTCCGGGATCCTCACCGCCGCCCTCGCCGCCGAGGCGGCTCAGGTGCTCGCGGTTGAGTTCGACGCGCGCCTGGCCCGCCGGCTGGCGCGCCGCTTCTCGGCTACGCCCCGCGTCACGGTCCTGCACGCCGACGCGCTGACCGTCCCGCTCCCCGCGACGCCGTATCGCGTCGTGTCGAACCTGCCGTTCCAGGCGACGTCGGCCATCCTCCGGCGGGTGCTCGACCCCTCCGGCGGCCTGGTGCGGGCCGACGTCGTCGTACAGGCGGAGGTGGCGCGGGCCCGAACGCGATCCGGGCCCCGCCTGGACCTGCTCGCGGTGTCGTGGAACCCGTGGTGGGTGTTCGAGCGGGGCCGACGGCTCCCGGGCCGGCTGTTCCGTCCCGCCCCGTCCGTCGATGCCGCGGTGCTGATCGTCACTCGTCGCGAGCCGCCACTGCTCGAGCCCGACGCGTGGCACCCGTACTGCGACTTCGTGCGCCGGGCGTTCCGACACCGAGACGTGGGCGAGTTCCTGCGCGAGGGCCTCGGCACCCACCGCGGGGCGCGCCAGGCAAGGCGGCTCCGGATCGCGGACCGGCCGCCGTCGCAGGTCGGCATCCGCGAGTGGATCCAGCTGTTCCTCGCCGCCCGTCCACGCCCAAAGGCTCGGACCCGGGCGGCCCGAGCGCGGCGGTAGTGGCGGCGGGCGCTACTTGGCTCGGGCGGGTGACCGGTCCCCGTTGCCGAACGCCTCCCCGGCGTAGCCGGCGAGGCCCTGGAGGAGGCTGCTCAGCTCGAGCGGCACGACGAACTTCGTGCTCGGGGACGCGCCGAGGCTCTTCAGCGCGTCCAGGTACTGCAGGCCCATGGTCTTGGCGTCCACGTTCTGGGCGGCCTGGAACACGTTCGTGAGCGCGAGCGCGAACCCTTCGGCTCGCAGCGCCGCGGCTTGCTTGTCGCCCTCGGACTGCAGGATGTTGGACTGCTTCTGGCCTTCGGCCTGCAGGATGTTCGACTGCTTCTCGCCCTCGGCCCGCAGGATCGCGGCCGACTTGTCGCCCTCGGCCTCGGTGACGACGGCGCGGCGGGTCCGTTCGGCCGACATCTGGCGGGTCATGGCCTCCTGCACCGCCGGCGGCGGGGTGATCTCCCGGATCTCGACGTTGGTGACCTTCACGCCCCAGCGCTCGGTGACCTCGTCGAGCTTGGCCCGGAGCAGCTGGTTGATCTCGTCGCGCTTGGCCAGGACGTCGTCGAGGCTGATGTCGCCGACCACCGACCGCAGCGTCGTGGCGGCGATGTTCTGGGCCGCACCGGAGAAGTCGGCGACCTGCACCACGCTCGCCTGCACGTCGACGACCTTGAAGAAGGTGATGAAGTCGATCGAGATGGGCGCGTTGTCCTTCGTGATCGCGGTCTGGCGGGGGATCTCCAGGAAGAACTCCCGCAGGTCGACCCGGATCACCCGGTCGACGAGGGGCAGCACCGCGACGACGCCCGGGCCCTTCACGCCGGTCATCCGCCCGAGCCGGAACACCACCAGCCGCGAGTACTCGGACACGATCCGAAACGGGAGAAACGCGGTCTGCATCCTCGCAATTCTGGTCGGCATCCTGCCTACCTCTCTGTGATCGAGCCAGCCGGCCCGCCCGTCATGTGATCCACCGGCGCCACGTGCAGCGTGAGGCCGCGGAGATCGAAGACCACGACCTTGGTGCCGACCGGCGCCTTCCCATCCGAGCTGCCCAGCGTCGCGGCCCAGGTCTCGCCGCGCACCCGCACCTGGCCGTCGGGGTCGAGATCCTCGGTCACGACGCCCTCCTCGCCGATCAGGGTGTCGCTGCCGGTCACGACCGGCGCGTCGCGGACGCGCAGCGCGGCGCGGGCGACGATCAGGAAGAACCCGCCGAGCACGACCGCGACCGCGATCAGCAGCGGCCGCGAGACCTCGGCGTTGGGCACCGATGGGTCGTAGAGGAAGAGGCCGCCGAGCACGAGGCACACCGTTCCCGCGACGGCGGCGAGGGCATGGGCGCCGGCCTTGAGCTCGATCGAGAAGAAGACGAAGGCGACCGCCAGCAGGATGATGCCGCCCGCGGTGACCGGGAGCCGGTTGATCAGCACCAGCGAGACGATGAACGAGATCAGCCCGGCGACGAACGGGACGTTGAGCCCGGGGTGGAAGAGCTCGAAGATCATCCCGGCGAGGCCGAGCACGAACAGGATGAACGCCAGGTTCGGGTCAGCCGAGAGGTGGTGGGCCGCCAGCAGCGGGCCCGCGAGCAGGCCGATCACGATGGGTCCCTGGTCACGGTGTCGCCCGGCGTGGAGACGGTGGCGAGGGGCGGCACGAGGGTGCGCATGGCACTCCTTGGCAACGTCGGGGTTCCCGGCCCTGTTCCGGGCGCCGGGCCGCGTCGCCACCAATTAGCGGTTTCGTAGCGGGGCGGTGCCGGCGTGCACCCGCGCGATCACCCACCACTGCCACCTCCCGCCCAGGATCTGCGGCGCGGCGCGCCGGGTCGCCGAGTGTCGCGTGGGGGGCTAGGCCCGTCAACCGGTCGGGCTCGCGTCCGGCGGGCGCGGCGCGAGCCGGTCTGGGAGCCGGCGTTTCGAGTGGGCGCCGGCGAAGGTCGCGCCGCGACGCGCTACGCCGACGGGCGGGTGACGCGACGGCGCATGAGCCAGTAGATGAGCCCGGCGCCGCTCGCCGCCAGGACACCGAACACGACCTCGCGGACGATCCCGTTCCCGGCGATCGGGACCGGCACCGATCCGGCCAGGCCGTCGATCGTCCCGCCCCCGCCGTTCGACCCACAGCTGCTGGTCGAGGTGCACGAGATGCCGTAGAGGGTGTTGGTGGTTCCCGACGTCTGCGACGACCAGCTCGTCCCGTTCGTCGTGGTCAGGATGGTGCCGGAGGCGCCGACCACCCAGCACGAGGTCGTGCTCGCGCACGAGATGCCATACAGCACGTTGCTGGTGCCACTGGTCTGCGCCGACCAGGTGGTCCCGCCGTTCGAGGTCGCGTGGATGCCCCCCGCGAAGTCGGTCGCGAAGCACGCGGTGCTGCTCGGGCAGGCGATGCCCGAGAGGGGGTTGCTCGTCCCCGAGCTCTGGCTCGACCACGTCGAGCCACCATTCGTCGTGGCGCGGATGGTCCCCGAGGCGCCGACCACCCAGCAGGTGGTCGTGCTCGAGCAGGTGACGCCGTACAGGGTGTTCGAAGTCCCCGAGGTCTGGCTCGACCAGGTGCTGCCGCCGTTGGTGGTGGCGCGGACCGTTCCCGACAGCCCGACGGCGAAGCAGGTCGTCGAGCTCTGACAGCGAACGGCGTAGAGGTCGTTGCTCGTCCCCGAGGTCTGGCCCGACCACGTCGAGCCACCATTCGTCGTGACACGGATCGTCCCCGACTGGCCGACCGCCCAGCACGTGGTCGTGCTGACGCACGAGACGCCGTAGAGGTTGCCGGTGGTGCCCGAGGTCTGCCTCGACCAGGTGCTGCCGCCGTTGGTGGTGACGACGATCGTTCCGGAGGCGCCGACCGACCAGCAGTCGCTGCCGTTGACGCACGACGTGGCGTACAGGTCGTTCGTGGTCCCCGACGGCTGGACGGTCCAGGAGGAGGCGAAGGCGGGCGTCGCCAGCGCCACCAGCGTCGCCAGGACCAGGGCCGACATCCCGAAGAGCCGACCCAGCCGCGACGGCCTAATCCGCGCCCACGCCGAGACCCCAGCCATGGTCAGTTCTTCGGCGCTCCAGCCCCGAACTTGAGCCGCCGCCGGGCGGTCGGCCCCGGCTCGGGGCTAGCCCCCGTAGGCGGTCAGCCGGAGGGTGCGGAGTGCGGTCTGGACGTCGGCATCCTGGCTGCCGTCGACGGTGGTCCCGAACATGATGCTGAAGACGCCCGACGAGGTCCCGACCACGTAGCCGGTCGCGTGCACGATGAGCCGCCCGCCGCTCGGCAGCGTGAGGTTGATGGTGCCGGTCACGAGCAGGGCGTGGGTGCCGGCGATGGTCGTGGGGGCCACCACCGCGTCGGGGATCTGCTTGCGGAAGGCGGCCTGGGCCCCGGCCGGGTCCGAGAGCGCGGACTTGGCGATCCCGAGCGACACGATCTCGACGTTCGAGCCGTAGATGCGGTTGCCGATGTCGACGGCGAGGAACTTGACGTTCGAGGCGGCGCTGCCGAAGTCGGTCAGCGTCGAGGCGAGCTGCGGGTTCGCGGCGGCGACCCGCTGCTCGGCCTGCTTGATCGCCGATGAGCTCGGGTCGAGCGCCAGCCAGGTATCGCGAATCGCGAACGTGACGTTGGCCGAGTGCAGCATGACCAGGTGGTAGCCGGCCGGCGCCGAGACGGACGGCGTGCTTGACGAACCGAGCACGCCGGCGGGCCCGGTGCCCCATTTCGCGACGACGACGTAGCCGCCGATCGCGAGCGCCAGCAGCACCACGCCGACGAGGGCGACGATGGCGGCGCCGCGCCGACGCTTCGGCTCGACGCGTGCCTGGGGCTCGGGCTCGGCTCGAGTCGGACCGCTCGGCGCATCTGCCACCGGCGCCGGCGGCGCGGAGTGCAGACGAGCCGCAGCGACCCGGGACGCGAACGGCGACGGCCCCGGCGGCGGCGGTGCTTCGATGAGCGGCGACGGCAACTCCGTGAGTGGGGCGACCGGTGCCGGCGGCGCGGTGACCGTCGGCGTCACCGCGGGCATAGGCGGCGCCGCCACAGTGGCCATGGCGGTCGGCACCGGCGGCGCGACGACGGTGGCCACCGCGGTCGTCCGGGTTGGCAGCGGGGCCGTGGCGGCGGTGGCCGGCGCGGCGGCGGTGCTCGCCGTCCAGGCGGCCCCGCCCCAGTAGCGCAGGCTGGCTTCGTCGGCGGGGTCCCGGTACCACCCGGGCGCCGGCGGCCGACCCACCTGGCCCGTCCAGGCGTGACCGTCCCAGTACCGGAGCATCCGGGGGTCGCCGGGGTCGGGGTACCACCCGCCGGGACGTGACAGATCCATGACCGTCCTTCGGCCCGTCAGCCCTTCCCCGGTCGAGATCGGCGCGCGCACCAGCCGCCTTGAGGCCGAACCGTCGCGTCGGGCGCGCCCCGCGGCCCCTGCGAAGCACCCCGCCGGGTCGCCGGGACCGGAACTGCCCGAGGGTCACGACGCCACCGCGGCGAGGATGGATGCGGTGGCCATCGGTCGGCGCATCCTCGTCCTCGGAACGAGCGGCAGCGGCAAGACGACCGTGGCCGACCGCCTGGCCCGGGCCCGGGGCCTCCCGCACATCGAGCTCGACGCGCTCCACTGGGAGCCGAACTGGCGGGAGGCCGAGACGGCGGTGTTCCAGCAGCGGGTTCGTGCCGCGCTCGATGCCGCGCCCGACGGCTGGGTGCTCGACGGCAACTACTTCAACAAGGTCGACCCGGTCACGACCGCGGCCGCCGACACGCTGGTCTTCCTCGATCTGCCGCTCCCGCTGGTGCTCGGCCGGCTGGTCCGCCGCACGATCCGGCGGTGGCGGACGCGAGAGGTGCTCTGGAGCGGCAACCGCGAGCGCCTCCACGCCCTCTTCACCCGTGACTCGCTCCTCCTGTGGGCGCTGCGCACCCATCGGCGCAACCGCGGCCGGTACCGCCGACGGATCCACGACGCCGGCCCGCCGCTCGTCGCGGTGCGGCTCCGGACACCGCGCCAAGTACGCCGGTTCCTCGATGCCGAGGCGGCCGCCACCCGGCCGTGACCGGTCGGGTCAGTCGCGGCCGCGGCGCCGACGCCAGCCGACGCCCTGGTTGGGGTTCGCGAGGTGAGCGAGGAACGAGAAGCCGCGAGACGCTTGCATGAGCGTGCGCGACAGCCAGAAGCGGGGCCGCTGCCGGCCTCGGATCCGGCCGTGCTCGCGCCAGTGCGTCGTGTAGTCGCCACTGAAGCCGGGCGTCTCGGCGGCGGTGTAGTAGTAGGTCGCGACGGACCGGCGAGAGCACCCCGGCGCGACCGGCTCGGGGAACCCGTGTACCGACACGTCGTTGGTCTCGAACACGACCATCCGGCCCCACACCGGCTCGACGCGCCGGGGCTCGAGGTCCGGGCGGTGCGCGTGGCTGAGCGTGAGGACGCCCCCGTCGCCCGGCGCCCAGTCCGGGTTCAGGTAGACGAGGACGTTCAGGCGCCGGTAGAGGCCGAGTCGTCCGTAGACGTGGAAGTCGGTGTGGGGGGCCAGGATCCCGCCCGCCTCCGAGCGGTGCAGGCCGCCACCCTCGAGGTAGGGGTCAGGGATCAGCTGGCCGATGCCGCTGATCTGCTCGAGCAGCTCGAGGAACGCCGGCGAGTTCAGCTCGTCGAGCAGCTGCCCCCACGGAGCCGGGATGACGGCGCGCTCCTGGCAGGCCCGCTTCTCGTGCTGGTAGGCGTCGCCGAGGCTCCGCCACCGGGGCCAGCTCACCTCCGGGAACGACGCGAGCTCGATCGGGTCGAGGTCCAAGCAGTCGTCGATCACCACGTGCGGGAACGGCCGGGCGGTCGGGAACGCCGCGGCGAGGAGTGCGAGCTGGCCGCGGATCGACTCGACCCGCACGATGGCGGCGGTCGTCGGGTCGGCAACCGCCGCCCCCGTCGACACGGCCGGTGACCCCAGACGCGGCATCTGACAACGATCGGCGCGTCGGCGCCGAAGTTGAGGAGCTGGCGGTCAGCCGATGCCGGACACCAGGTCCCGCCGGGTCATCCAGACTCGGACGCGCCCGGGATCTCGGTCGGCTCGGGGTCGTTCGGTCCGGGGCTCGTCGCGGTTGCGGAGCCGCCGGCCGCGGCCTGCACGCGATCCTTGAGCCACGCCAGGCTGTTGGTTCCGCTCATGGCGTCGGACCAACCGGCCAGCGCCGACTCGACCCCCTCGAGGGTCGGGATCGTGCCGAGCACTTCGACGACGAGATCCTGCTCCGGGACGCGGTGCAGGTACTCCCCGCCGAGCGTGTCGACCATGATGGGCTCGGTCGGCTCGCGCATGCAGTACAGCTCTCCGGTGTCCTGGACCCAGCTCGCCTCGGCCCGGTTGCCGTCGGCGTCGTGCCAGTCGCGGCCGAACTCGAACTCCTCCGACGTCCGCCGGGCGGGGTTCTGGTCGTAGAACTCCTCGATGTCCACTGGGTTGCGCCTCCCGAACGCCGACTCGCCGGACTGGTGGCATCGCCGGCGCCCCATCTTGCCCGCCGGACCGCGCTCGACGCCGACCGGCGGGTACTCGGCGCCCCGTCCTGGCGCCCCGCGCCGCTCGCGCACGACGAGACTGGCTGGCTGAGATGGGCCAGTCAGGAGGTCACTGGCGTTGGAGGGCCGGAACTGGCCCTACTTCTCGTGGCGGTCGACGTTGTCGCTCTCGCCCCGGCCCTTCCGGAATTCCTTCGGCACCCGGCCGAGCGACCGGGCGAGCTTCGGCAGCTGTGAACTGCCGAACAGCAAGACGACCAGGCCACCGATGAGCACAAGCTCCCAACCGACGATGGCACCGAGCACCGGGGTCATGGTCCGTCCCGTCTGTTGCCGACCTCGCCGATGGTAGACGACGACCATCGAGCGCCTCGTTCCGGCTGATCTACGACCTGGCCAGCGGTACCGACTGCCGAAGCGTCGAACGTAATCGCTTGTCTTGCCGGTTTGTCGACACGGCGACTCTCAACTCTGAAACAGCGAGTCACGAGGTTGTCACCTCGTTGGGTTACGCGAGCTGGTAGCAGACGGTCGTCTCGAGCTCCGCCGGGTCTTCGCGCCAGTCGCCGTAGATCTCCCAGCGGACGCCCGTGAGCGCGTGCCGGTGGGAGAGGCACCAGGCCTTGATCGCGACATGCGCCTCCTCGAGAGCGTCGTAGGGGCCTCGGTGCACGGCCGTCGCGACCGGGCCACCCGGCAGCACCGAGGGGACGACTCGACCGGCCGGGTCGAACGGTCCGGCCACCTGCACGCCGACCTCGACGTGTGGAACGTCGTCCTGGTAGAGCACGACGTTGTGCCCGTTCTCGGTGGCCCCGCCGCTCCGGACGAAGGCGTACACCTCGTCGAGCAGGGTGGGCCACAGCGTCGGGAGCTGCGACCAGGTGGTCGCGGCGGCAACGACCGCGGTGGGCTCTTCGACCGCGGTCGTGACGGAGACCGGATAGAACGCCACGGCTCCGTGCTACCACGGCGGGAGCGCCGATCACCCGGCCGCCGGGCACTCGACATTCGCGGACGAGCCGTCGAACCGCCGCCGTGGTCGGGCGCGACCAGTTGCCCCCGGTGCGACGACCGCTGCCCGGCTGGCCTACCTCAACGTCTCAGCGGACTCGCACGCCGACCGCGGTCGGGAGCGAGAAGTGGACCGACGTGAAGGTCACGCGTCCCCCGAGTCGGGGCTGTGCATACCCGGTGCCCGAGGATGTCAGCTGCAGCGTCAGCGTGGCGCCGGGGACGGCGGAGAAGACCACCGTCTCGAGTGGCACGGTCGTGCGATGCGTCGCGCCGTCGAGCGTGACGTCGATCGGCGTGACCTGGTTGCCGAGCACGATCCCGGTCGCCGGATCGACGATCTGCGCGAACACCCGGGTCGGACGGGGGCCACGCGACACCGTCCCCGAGTAGGTGACGGCGAGCGTCGGTGGACCGAGCACGAGCGCGGGGTTGTCGAAGCGCACGGTGAGCTCGAGCGCGTTCTCGGCCCGGGTCGGCGTGATGCCGGCGGCGACACTGCCGAGGGCGGCCGACGGGGCACCGGCGAGCGGGCGCACCGGCGCGAACACCGTCCTCGTCAGCGCCAAGCTCCCCGCGCCGCCGCCGGTCACGGAGCGGCCGACGCGAGGCGGATAGGCGTCGGAGGCGAGCTCCTGGCCGTTCTGGTCAACCGTCGTGAACACCGGGCCGACCGATGCGGTGGCGTCGCCCTCGACGTACCGCTGGAGCCACGAGATCGCCGCCGACGTCTGGAGCCTCTGGTCACCGCCTCTGGTGAGACACACGCCGTGCCCGCCGCAGTACCACAGCATCGCCGTGGGCACGCCGTGCGACTTGAGGATCGCGTAGTTGGTCTCGGCCTCGTCGAGCGTGAACAGCGTGTCGACGGTTCCTTGCACGAGCAAGGTCGGGGCCTTGATCCGGTTCACCAGATCGCCGGGGCCGCGCGACAGGAACCAGGCTCGGTCCGCGGCGCTGAGCGTCGCGGTCGAGTCGCCGGACTCGTGCGCGCTGGTGATGTGCGAGTCCAGGGTGCGGCCGCTGGCGGCGCTGTACAGGAGATCACCCCACCCCTGCTTCGCGGTGTCCGCCTTGAAGAGGCTCGAGCCCAACGAGTGCCACGCGATCGTCGGGACGATGGCGTCGACGCGGCAGTCGATCGCGGCCAGCACGAGCTGGATACCTCCGCCGTATGACCCGCCAACCATGCCGACTCGTGGGTCGCCCGGCCCGTCGAGCTGCACGTTGGGAAGCGCCGCGACCCAGTCGAGCAGCACCTGGGTGTCGCGACCCTCGACGTTCGGAGCGTCGACCGACACCGTGCCGCCCGACTTGCCGAAGCCCCGCGGGTCCCAGGTGAGCACGTTGAACCCGGCGTTCCAGAGGTCGGCGATGTTGACGTCGCCGAACAGGCCGCTGCCAAGCGTCCGGGTGTTCGTGTCGCCCGCCTGGCCCCAGCCCGGGCCCTTCAGGACGGTCGGCAAGCGAATCGACCCGGTCGCCCGCGGATTCGGGAACCAGTGCGCTCGGATACGCGTGGCGTCGAACGACGTCACGTCATAGTCGGAGGCGGGCCCGTTGGCGCTGGGAACCGCGGGCGGAGGCCCAGGACGAGTGAGCCGACACGTCGGCCGTACAGAGCGGCGAAGACCGGTGGGGGTGGCCGCCGAGCTGGGCATAGGCGTCGATGAGGCGAAGCTCGAAGACACCGGCGAGGCCGCCACTAATCCCAGCAGCAGCACGCCGATGCCCAGGACCCGGCGCGTCGTCACCCGCGCCGAGCCGCGCCGCACGGCGTTGATCGCAACGTGGCGACTCACCCAATCTCCTCGGGCACGGAAGGGAAAGAGACTCGAACCCTAGACCTGCTCATTACGAGCAGCCCAAGCTCAACGCTGCAGTGCCACCCAGCCCCCTTCCACGGCGGGGGCACGTCCGGCCCGTTCAAGGGCCGGATGTCGCTTACTGGATCTCGACGATGAACAGGTTGTTCCCGTCGGGGTCGCGGAACGTGAACATGGCCGGGACGCCGCCTCCCATGCGAAGGACCTCGGGGTCAACGTCGACGCCACGAGCTTTCAGCGCGCCACCCCGCAACCGAATTGACGCAGCTGAGCCATGGCGGCTGACCTCACCTGCGGGCACGATCGATCAACCGGGCGCGCGTCGCCCCGGGTCAACGACGTTGGAGCCGGGACGGGGACTCGAACCCCGGGCCTGCTCATTACGAGTGAGCTGCTCTGCCGACTGAGCTATCCCGGCGGGGACGGC
>CALEYV010000092.1 GCA_937927875.1 uncultured Actinomycetes bacterium
CCCGTCGCTGCCGCCGCCCCCGGCCCCGCCGAACGTCGGCCCGCTCGTCCGAGGCGTCGGCAGCCTCGTCACCTCGCAGCTGCAGGGGCTCCCCGCGGTGGTGAACCGCACCGCGTCCACGATCGGCGTGCACCCGCCGCTTCCGTAGCCGGCCCTCCCCCCTCGGTGGCTTCGAGGTCAGGCGGCCCGGTCGTGCGCTCGCACCTCGTAGGCGCATCGGCGTGCCCCCGCCACCATGTGCTGGACCCGCTCGACCGTCGCGTCGGGCAGCACGGCCCGGATGAAGTCGAGCTCGCTGGTGCACGCCTGCCCGTAGCGCTGGGCGACGGCCCAGATCGCGCAGTTGTGCTCGATGATCCGGTAGACGCCGGGTTCGACCCGCTCGGAGGTGGCCAGGTAACCGTCCTCGTCGAGGATCCGCGTCAGCTCGGTCACCTTGGCCCCGAGGCCACGCTTGTGCGCCAGCCGCCGCTCGGCGTTCGAGATCCGGTGCTCGCGGCGCCGGGCGAACAGGTCGTCGACGACCCGGGCGTCGTGCTCGGTGAGATAGCCGAGCAGCTCGTTCGTGAGCTCGCCGTAGGCCTTCGGGAACAGCGTGTCGGCGGCCGGCGTGACGGCGTAGACCAAGGCCCGCCGGCCCCGCTTCGGCCCCTCGGCCGGCCGCTCGGTGGCCTCGACGAGCCCGTCGCGGGCGAGGGCGCTGAGGTGCTGGCGGGCGCCGCTGGCCGTCATCTCGAGCTGCTCGGCGATCTGGTCGGCCGTGGCCTCACCCCGGCGCCGGAGCGCGTAGAGCACGGCCCGACGGCCGGCCGGCAGCGTCGGCGCGCGATCGGCGGACGGGGTGCTGGTGCTCACCGTCGGTCGCGGTCACGCAGGATCAGGTGGGTGTCGCCGAACTCGTGCCAGCGGTAGCCGGCCGCCAGCGCGGCGTCGTAGGCGCGCTGCAGCACCGCGGGCTCGGCGAAGGCCTCGAGCATCATGAGATGCGTCGATTCTGGCTCGTGCCACCCCGTGAGCAGCCCGTCGACGGACGGCACCGGGTGCTCGGGGGTCACGACGACGTCGGTCCACCCGGCGCCGGGGTGCACGATGCCGCGCTCGTCGGTGACCGTCGCCAGGGCGCGGACGACCGTGGTGCCGGCGGCGACGACCCGGCCCCCCTCCCGTCGCACCGCGTTGACGATCGTTGCGGTCGAGCTCGGCACCCGGTACTGCTCCGGGTACGGCTGCTCACCGCCCTCGAGCGACGACACGCCGGTGTGCAGCACGAGCGGCGCGAACAGCACCCCCCGGGTGACCAGGTCGGTGACGAGCCCGGCGGTGAACGGGCGGCTCGCGCTCGGCATCTCGGCGCTGCCGGGCTCCCGGGCGAAGAGGGTCTGGTAGCAGGCGAGGGGCCAGTCGCCCCGGACGTGCCGGTACCGGATCGGGCGGCCGTTCGCCGCCGCGTACTCGAGCACCGAGGGGCCGACGTCGAGCGACGCCAGCCACAGGCGCTCCGAGTCGGCGAACCGGGTCAGCAGCTGCACCGACCCGCCGCCGAAGAGCTCGATCGCGGTCGGGCGCTCGAGGTGGAGCGGCGCCGTCGACCCGTCGCGGGGCTGGCGCGGCTCGACGAGCCACACGCCGCCGGGCATGGCGCCGGAGAGGTGAACGACGATCGGCTCCCCGTTCGGGAGCCGCCCGTCGAGCGCCGCCGCGATCGTCGCCGACGTGTTGACCACGATGAGGTCTCCGGCCGACAGGAAGCCGCCGAGCGATCGGAACGACGTGTCGACGGGCTCGTCGGCGCCCGGGCTCACCAGGAGCAACCCGTCGTCGCGACGGGCGCCGCTCTCCTCGAGCGGCTCGTGGGCCTCGTGGTCCGTGTCGACCTCGAAGCGCAGGACCGGAGCGGTGATCGTGCTCATGGCTGCCTTCCCGCGGCCGGCTCCAGCGAGCGGGCCTCGTAGCGACCGCTGGGTTGATCGCCGTCGATGAGCGCCACCAGCCCCGGGACGCTCACCGCCGGCTCGGGCCGGTCGCTGATGTCCTCACCGGGGAACGCGTCCTGGTGCATCTCGGTCCGCATGTCGCCGGGGTCGACGACGAGCACCCGCAGCGAGGGGCGCTCGGCGGCGAGCACGCGGCTGGCGTGCTCGAGGGCCGCCTTCGAGGCGCCGTAGCCGCCCCACCCCTCGTAGGCCTCGACGCCGGCGTCGGAGGTGATGTTCACGACGGTGGCGTCGGGCGCGAGCTGGTCGCCCAGCTCCTGCACCAGGGCGAGCGGGGCGACGACGTTCACGTCGAAGATGCGGTGGAGCTGATCGACGCCGATCTCGGCCAGCGAGGGGAGCGGGCTGGCCCCGAGCGTGCTGGCATTGTTCACGAGCAGCCGCACCGGCCCCAGGTCGGCCGCCGCCTCAGCGAGGGCCCGGCGGTGGGCGCGGTCGGTGACGTCGCCCGGCACCCCGATCACCGTCCCCCGGGTCGAGACCTGGGCCACCGCGGCGTCCAATCGGTCGCGGCGGCGGGCGTCGACGACGAGCGCCCAGCCGGCGCCGGCGAGCGCCTCGGCGAGGGCGAGCCCGAGGCCCTGGGAGCCGCCGGTGATGACCGCCACCGGCTTGGTGTCGAACGAAGTACTGGCCATGTCCGCCTCCTCGTCTCGATCCGCTGGCTACAAAGAACAAGTTACTACTTGTTTTTACGTCCGGTCCAGGGGTTGCTTCGGAAGCGGCCCTCGCGGGAGCGGCGACCAAGATGGCGTGGTGAGCGGCGGAACCCTCGGGGCCTGTGACGTGGTCGCGTTCACCGCGACCCGGGACCTGGACCGGGCCCGCGCCTTCTATGCGGTCGTGCTCGGGCTCGAGCTCGTCGAGCAGACGCCGATCGCGTGCGTGCTGGCGGCGAATGGCACGACCGTGCGCGTGTCGCTGGTCGATGACCTCACGCCGGCTCCCTACACGGTGCTCGGCTGGCTGGTGCCCGACATCCACGCGTCGGTTCGAGACCTGACGGCCCGCGGCGTCACGTTCGAGCGCTTCGACGGCATGGACCAGGACCACGACGGCGTCTGGACCGCGCCGAGCGGCGACCGCGTCGCGTGGTTCAAGGATCCCGACGGCAACACGCTCTCGGTCACCGAGGCGACGCCGGCGTCGTCGTGACGCTCGACGTTGCCCCCCGCTTCATCGGCAGCAGGACGGGCCTTGGGCCAGTCCGCCGAGCCGCGCACTGAGCGTCGCCATTTGGGTCTGAAAGACGTCCAGACCCTCGATGACCGCATTCGGGAGCGGCGCCCGGGTGTTACTGACCGGCGGTCCGACCGAGCTCGGAGCCTCGGCGTGGCCCTGCCGCGGCGCGCCGGCCCAGGCTGGGACCGGTGAGACGGTGGGCCCGACTCGGTGCGGCACGCTCGAGAGCGCGAAGGTCCCGACCCGCGTCACCGGATGGCCGCCCTCGGTCCAGAGCAGCCGCCGACCACTGGGGTCGAAGTAGAACTCGGGGACGACCCGGTTCAGGTTCGTGAGCCGCCGCACCGCCCGCGTCGACAGGTCGAGCTCGTACAGGTCGGTGTGGAAGCCCGGGTCGCTGATCGCGAGCACGAACATCGGTCCGAAGGTCTCGTTCTGCATCGGTGGCTGGTAGCCGAGCTGCTGCGCGGCGGTGACGAACGTCTGGTACCACGTCGGCGACCCGCGGCTCGACATCCAGATGACGTCCTTCATGTCGGGCGTGAAGACGGCTTGCTCATCCCAGCCGGGGTGGTTGTCGGTGAGGTGGATGCGCTGGGGGTGCGCGGGCGTGGCGCCGTGCCCGGTGAGACGGAGGAAGTAGAGCTCGAGGTTGAGCCACCCCGCGCCGTCCTGGCCCATGGCCGTGTAGAGGAACCCGCTGCCGTCCGGAGCCCACACCTGGGTCTCGTACCCGGTGTCGACCGCGGGGCCCTCGACGCGCACGTTGGCCAGCGCCGGCGCGCCGTGTCCCGACGACGCGAAGTCGGCCACGAGCATCGTCCACTGGGTGCCGCCGGCCGAGAGGCCGGCGAACCCGATGTGCGTCCAGACCAGCTGGCGGCCGTCGGGCGACCAGGCCGGGTGGTAGTTGTCGTAGATCACGCCGTCGGGCTCGAAGGGCAGCCCCGGCCCGGTGAGTCGCGTCACGCCGGACCCGTCGGGCCGCATCACGTAGAGGTCGGTACCGACACCGCCGAGGCAGGGCGAGCCGAACGTCACCGGATTGCCTCGCCAGGAGCAGAACAGGATCCAGTCGCCCTGGGGCCGCTCCTGGGGGAAGCCGTTCGGTCCCGGCTGCCCGCAGGTGAGGCAGCGGACCCGGGAGCCGTGGAGCGCCGACACGTACACCTGCTCGGCGCCGGTGGCGTCGCGTTCGTTCGAGAGCACCCGCCCGTCCGGCGACCACGACGGGTCCTGGCCGAACGTGTACCCGTTGGTCTGGACCGTGAACGGCGCGGTGAAGTACGGGTTCGCCGAGCCCGACGAAGCGGCGGCCGGTGTCGAGACCAGCCCGGTGACGACGGCCGTCAGCGCCAGTGCACTGGCGAGCCGCCGTCGTGACCCCGTCGACCTCGCGCCCACCCCACCCCCCGTGGCTGGCGTCGACGGTGTCGCGACGCTCGGAGCCAGGATCGCACGGCGTCGTGCGGGCGGGCTATCGCCTCGGGATCGAGGAACCCCGCCCTTCCCGCGGCGCCGTCAGCCAGAACCGCCGGGCGCCGGCTCGACCTCGATCCGGAACACCGGATGGTCCGGCGCGATCCGGCGCAGGTCGTCGTCGGTCGCGTCTGCCGTGACGCCGCCGAAGAACACGCCGACCTCCGCCCGCCACCGCTTCAGGTAGGCCCGCAGGAGGGGCGGCTTCTCGTCGTCGCGCAGCTCGGTGGCGACGAAGGACTCCCAGCGCCGCCCGACTCGCAGCTCGCCCCGGCCGGCCTTCCGGAGGTTGCGGGCCCACTGCGTCTGGCCACGGGGCGCGACGAGGTACCGCTCACCGCCGAGCGTCAGCAGGTTGACGGGCGTCGACCGCCACTCGCCGCTGGTCCGGCCCCGCACTCGCAGCTCTCGTGACCCCCAGATGCTGATGCCAGCTCGGGTGAGGGTGGCGACGAGCCGGTTGAAGACGTGCCGCGTGAACCAACCCGGCGCGACGTACCGGTCGGCGTGCTGAGCCATGGCGTCTCCTCGGTCGAGGCCCAGTGTGCACCGGCGCGGCCATCCCGCTCGCAGTGAGGGGCGGGAGGCTCAGCCGGCGGTCGAGGCGTGCGGGTCGGTGCACGGGGCGCCCGCGCACACGTCGACGAAGTGCCCGTGGCGCTGGAGGAACACCGACTTCTGCTGTCGCGCCGACGCGTCCGCGCGCGGGTCCTCGTGCGGGTCCTTGCCCACCCGGGGCGGGGTGTTGACCGGTGGCGCCGCCGGTGTCCCGCTGTCCCAGACCACGATCGCCGATCCGTCGAAGGGCGTCGAGCCGATGCCCGCGATTCCCCACAGCGGCACGACGTCCGGGGAACGGCCGGCGGCGAGGGCGGGCTGGTGCGCCCGGGCCCCGATGGTGCGGGCCTCGGTCTCGGTGGCGATGTTGGCGACCTGCTGGTCGCCGAACGCCTCGTCGAGCAGCACCGTATGGACCGGCGTCCGCGGATACGGGTTGCGCGTCAGGTGCTCGGCGTAGCCGTCGGCCTCGCCTCGATCCCACACCATCTGCTGCAAGTCGACGAGCAGGATCCGGTCGATCGGGTTCGGGTACGCCTGGGCGACGATGCCGGCGAACGGGTCGTAGTCGAGGCTCCGCGAGAGCAGGGTGCTGAAGTTCATCCCGGGTACGCCGAGGACGGCCCGGGTCCAGTCCTGGGCGACGGCGGTGGTCGCGCCGCCCATGATCCCGCCCAGGCTGTTGCCGTCGTAGAAGAGGTCGTGCCGGTCGATGACCGGGATGCCGGAGGGGTCGCGGAAGGCCGGCGCGGACACCAGTCCGGCGGGCCGGATCATCAGCCGGCCGAGGAGGAGCGTGTCGAGGATCCCCTGCTGCAGGCGGTCCGGGACCGACGGGAACTTGGAGATGTCGCTGGCGGTGTCGACGATGCTCGGGACGTCGTCCTGTGCCAGCCCGAGCCACCGGGTGGCGCAGAACACGAAGTCGTGCTCGTTCGCCATCGCCCGGACGTTCTGGGCCGTGACCTCCGACTCGCTGCCGAGGAGGCCGTGGCCGTAGACCGCGGGCCGAGCCGGGTGCGCGTGCCCGCCCGCGTCGAGCGCGGCCCGGGGGATGATGCACTGGAACGGGACGCTGCGGTCACCGGTCCGCTGCGGGAGCCCGTCGCGGCCGAGAACGAGCTGGGTGCCGGGGCCGCCCCCGTTGCCGAGGTAGTTGGGGGCGGTGAACGTCCCGGTGACGACCGAGGCGACCCGGGCGTCGGTGCTCGGCTCGACCTTCGTGACCTGGAACGCCGGCGCCCGGTCGTGCAGCGACGCGAACGCGTCGTCGCGCATGTGGAGCATGCCCGCCGAGAGGCTGTGCTCGCTCGCCACGGTGAAGTCCCAGGCGAGGAACAGGTCACGGCGCCCGATCCCGGCGTGGGCGAGCGTCGTGAAGAGGTCCTCGAAGTGGGCCCGGCGGGCCGTCACGGTCGGGTCGGTCGACGAGCGTCGGTCCCGGTAGGTGCGGAAGGCGGACCCGGCAGGGATCGTCGCGCCGGCGTGGTCCTGGAGCCGGCGGAGCGCGACGACGACGTGGTGGCCTTCGGTGAGGTTCACCGCCGGGCGGACGATGAGCGTCCGCTGGTCATCGCGCGGCGCGGTGGCGTCGAGCTCGGCCCAGGATGGGACGCGGCGCCCGGTCGTCGCGTCGAGGACGACGATCGGCGCCTCGGGTCGCAGCGAGGCGCCGATGTCGGTGATCGGGGCCGCGCCACTGCGGGCGAGGTCGAGCCCGGGGACAAAGGTGAGGATCGCCGAGCCGGGGCTAAATCCGTCGCTGCGGTTCCACGCCGTCGGGTCGACGGCGACGCCGGCCTGGTTCCGCGGGGTGGCGGTGGCCGCGAAGTCGACCCGCCGTCCGGTCGGCGTGGAGGCGTCGGCGACGGTGAAGTAGTCGTTCGGGAACGGGAAGAGGCACTCGGTGGCGTCGAGGGGATCGCACGCGCCGTGCGGCTCGGACGCCGCCCGGTGCGCGGCGAGGGCGGGGCTGGGCGCGATGCCGAGCATCGCGACGGTGACCACGGCCACGGTCGCGCTCACGAATCGGGGCCCCCGTCCCCGGCGCACGGCCGGACGGTAGCCCCGCCCGCCACCGCGGTCCGGGCGGTCCACCGGTTGCCACCGGGTCTACCGTGAGGGCGTGAGCACCAAGACCGAGAAGCCCTTCTTCCTGACCGGCAACTACGCGCCCGTTTTCGACGAGGTGACCGCGACCGAGCTGGCCGTGACCGGCGCGGTGCCCGGCGAGCTGGCGGGACGGTTCGTCCGCAATGGGCCGAACCCGCACACGGGCGTGTCCGCGCACTGGTTCATCGGCGACGGGATGCTGCACGGAGTCGAGCTGCGCGACGGCACGGCGCGCTGGTACCGCAATCGGTACGTTCGGACCCGCCAGCTCGATGGCAGCGGCACCTTCGTCGACGACGAGGGGCACGTGGACCTCACGGCCGTCCCCGCCAACACGCACGTGATCGGCCACGCGGGGCGGATCCTCGCGCTGGTCGAGAACGGCTACCCGCACGAGGTCACGCCGGAGCTCGACACGCGTGGTCCCTACGACTTCGACGGCCGGCTGCGGACCGCCATGACCGCGCACCCGAAGCTCGATCCCGTCAGCGGCGAGCTGCACTTCTTCGGCTACGGCTTCATGCCGCCCTACCTGACGTACCACGTCGCCGACGCGTCCGGCGCCCTCGTGCGCAGCGAGGAGATCACGGTGCCGGGGCCGACGATGATGCACGACTTCAACCTCACCGAGCGCCACGTCGTCTTCATGGACCTGCCGGTCGTCTTCGACCTCGAGCGGGCGGCCGCGGGCTCGATGCCGTACGCCTGGGACGAGAGCTACGGAGCGCGGCTCGGCGTGATGCCCCGCGGCGGCACCGACGCCGACGTGCGGTGGCTCGAGGTCGACCCCTGCTACGTGTTCCATCCGATGAACGCCTACGACGACAACGGGACGATCGTCCTCGACGTCATGCGCTACGCGCAGCTGTGGGTTCGCTCGGCCGACGACTTCGAGCCGGCGCTGCTCACCCGCTGGACGGTCGACCTCGGGTCCGGCACGGTGAAGGAGGAGCAGCTCGACGACCACTCCACCGAGTTCCCCCGCGTCGACCCCCGGCTCGTCGGGCGGCGCCACCGCTACGGGTACGCGCTCGAGACCGTGGACGGCGTCGGGTTGGAGCACATGGCGCTCGTGAAGTACGACCAGGCCAAGGCGTCGTCCGAGATCCACGACTTCGGCGCCGGGCGCGAGCCGGGCGAGCCGGTGTTCGTCCCCCGGACGGCCGACGCGGCCGAGGACGACGGCTGGGTCATGACCTACGTGTACGACGCCGCCCGCGACACCAGCGACTTCGTGGTCCTCGCCGCGTCGGACTTCACGGCCCCGCCCGTCGCCACCGTGCCGCTGCCGCAGCGGGTGCCGTTCGGGTTCCACGGCTCGTGGATTCCGGACCCATAGCGGGTCAGTCCGAGCCGGTCACCCCGCCGCCCCCCGCCCCGAACTGGCGGCTGATGGCATCGTAGTTGGGCATCGACGGGTGGCGTTGCCCGGCCGGCCCGACGCCGAAGGCGGCCAGCACGTTCTTCATCACCTGCACCGCGATCGGGTCGTTCGGCGAGCCGGCACGGGGCGGGGTCAGCTTCGGGATCCAGTTGATCGTGCCGGTGGAGAAGACGCCGGCTCCGCTCGCGGCCGTGTAGTAGGTCATGTCCGAGAAGCTCGGCCGGCCGTGGCAGGTGACCGGTGAGTGGGTGAGGATCTGCACGTTGTGCGGTCCCGACTGGTTGGGATCGTAGCGGTCGTACTCCGAGCCGACCGCCGGCGTCGGCGGGGACCCGGTCGTGGTGAGCTTCGTGCCGGCGGTGACGTTGGTCCCGGCGAACACCCAGGCGGTCGGGTCGACGATCACCATGTCGGCGCCGACCGGGTTGCACTCGTACTGCTGGCCGATCATCTGGCTCTCGGGCCGCGCCACCGGCGCCTCTCGCCAGTTGATGCTGGTCAGGGCCGGGTTCGTCGTGCGGACCGGGTCTTCGCTGGCGACCTTGTAGCAGACCAGGTGGCGGTTCGGACCGAGCGACGACGGCTCGAAGCGGATCTGGCGGAACGACGCGTTGGCGCCGAGGAAGCCCAGGTTCACACCCTTGTCGCGCGCCGCCTCCACGCCGTCGCGCATCTCCTTGGACCAGTACTCGTCGTGGCCGAGGGAGAAGTACGCCTTGTGGTTGAGCAGCAGCTGCGGCCGCAGGTGCGTGTCGACGTCGGTGATGTAGGTGACGTCGAGGCCGAGCTGCTCGATGAGCTGGACGAGCGGGAACTCCAGGCCGAGGAAGTCGGCCTGCCCGTCGCCGCGCGCGTAGGGACGGTCGAACGACACGATCCGTGACCGGTCGGCGTAGGCGCCGTTCTGGCCCTGGTAGAGGTTGTAGCCGTTCCAGTCGTTGTAGGCCTGCCAGCTCGTCACCGAGTTCTGCACCACGTAGGCGGCGGTGCTGGCGTCGTCGCGCACCGTCAGCGGGATCAGTTGCTGCACGCCGTTCGACCCGACCAGCTTCAGGAAGTAGGACCCCGGCGGGTAGTGGCTGTCGACGCTGACCTGCAGCGACGGGCTCCAGTGCGCCTCGGTCATGTTGATGCCGGGCTGGAAGGTGGCGGCCGCCTGCTTCTGGCCCGGCAGCTCCGACGAGCGCCAGATGAGCCGGCCGCCGGCGCCGCCGTACCAGCCCATCCGGTACGCCTCGACGTGGAAGGTCGGCGCTTCGGTCGACACGTACAGGGTGACGTTCTCGCCGCGCTGGACGCTCACCGCGCTCGCGTAGCCCTCGACCTGGTGGGGCTTGCCGCCGTTGGTGACGTTCCACGCCGACGTGCCCGGCTTGGCGTTTTCGTCCTTGACCCACTGCGCGGTGGGTCCGCTCGCCGACGACCCGCGGGTCCCGGCGCCGGCGGGGCGCGTGGTGGCGGTCGTACTCGCCGACCGACTGCCCGAGGAGCGCCAGGGGCGCCAGATCGCGGCGACGATCGCGGCGACGGCGGCCGCCGCGCCGGCTCCGAGGAAGGTCCGGCGCGACACGCGGCGGCTGGACCTCGACGGCGGCGCGGCCGCGGCCGATCGGCTTCGGACCCGGTGCAGCGCAGCCGGCGTCTCGAGCTCGGCGCGGAGGGGCGCCTCGAGCGACGCCCACGGGGTGCGGCGCACCCACTCGACCGGGCGCTGGTGCCGGCGATTCCCAGGCGCCGCCGCGTCGTAGCGGTACGGGCCGGTCACCCGGCCGAACGCGACGTCGGGATCGACGCGCACCGCCACCATGTCGCCCTCGGCCACGTCGTGCACGAACGACCAGAGCTCCTCCGCCCTGCGCTCGAGGGCGGCGGCCGGCGCGTCGGGGTAGGCGGCGCGCAAGGCGCGGCGCACGTCGGGCGCCGAGCGGGCGCGGCTCAGATCACCGGTCTCGGACCAGCCGAGCACGGCCGCGTCGTGACCGAACCCGTACTCGGCTCGGCGGCCGTCGCGGCCGGCGGCGAGCGACCAGAGCGCCATTCAGCCGGCTCCCGCGACGACGGTGGGGCGGCTGGGGGCGTCGACGGCAGCCCGGCGTTTGGCCAGGGTCACGCTGGTGTGCCTCCCGTGATCTGCTGCGACGCCGTCCGCTGCGGCGGCAGTCTACGGCCGAGCGTGGTCAGGGAAGCCTCACCTCACCTTCGCCGGGCCGGTTGACGGGTCCATTGCACCAGCGCGGGCCCGCTCGCCGGTCGCGGGCGGCGGAGGCTCCCAGGCCGCGGGTACAAACAGGTCGTGGCCCGCGTCCAACCGTCGGCGCTCGAGCGCGCCCTCGACGAGCTCTACGCGGCGACGCCGGAGGAGTTCGTGCTCGTGCGGACCCGCCTGGCCGGCGAGCTGCGCCAGGTCGGCGAGGCGGCCGCGGCGTCGGACGTGCGAGGCCGGCGACGCCCGAACCTGGCCGCGTGGGCGTGCAACCAGCTGGCGCGTCAGCACGGCGAGGAGCTCGAGGAGTTGCTCGACGTGACGCGACGGGCGGCCGCGGCGCAGGGCGCCACGTTGCGCGGCGGCGACGCGGCGGCGCTGCGCCGGGAGCGCCAGCACCGCCAGGAGCTGCTCGAGCGCCTCGCCGAGGAGGGTGTCCGGCTGCTGCGGGGTCGGGCGCCGAAGCCGGAGACCTACCACGACGGCATCATCGCCACGCTGGACGCGGCCAGCCTCGACCCGGACGCGGCGGAGGAGCTGCGGGCCGGACGGCTCACGCGTCCGATGAGCCCGCCGGCCGGTGGGTTCACGACCGCGCCGGGACTCGACCCGGTGGAGGCGGTGACAGCGGGTCGGGACGAGGCGATGGAGGAGGCGCGCCGCGAGCTCGCCGAGGCGCAGCGCGCCGCGCACCAAGCCGACCAGGCGGCCAAGACGGCGAGCGCCGAGCTCGCGAGCGCCGAGCTCCGTGCCGACACCGCGACGGCCCACCTGCAGGAGGTGGAGCGGGCGCTCGAGCGGGCCCGGGCCAGCGCCGACGACGCGAGCGAGCAGGCGCGCCAAGCCGTGGCCCGGCGCGACGAGGCGCAGCGGGCCGCCGACGACGCGGCGGGCCGGGTGCGCGACGCCGAGGAGCACGTCGGCGGGAGCGGACGTCGGCGCCGATCGCCCCGACGCTGAGCGAAGGACGCGGCTCGATCGGCGCCGCCGGTCAGACTGGCTGGCATGCCACCCCCGTATGACGTCCACAACTTCCTGCGGCTGCTCGGGATCGAGATCCTCGACGATGGGCCCGAGCCGCGGGGTCGCTTCACGGTTCGGCACGACCTGATCGCCGGCACTGGCTACCTCTGGGCGCCGGTCGTCATCGCGCTCGCCGACGCGCTCTGCGCGTTCGGCGTCAGCCGCCACTGGCCCGACGGCGCGGTGCGCTTCACGACCATCGAGGCGAAGTCGAACTTCGTCGGGAGCGCCCAGGAGGGCCACGTCGTCGCCGGGTCGAGCGCGCCCTTCCACCTCGGCCGGACCACGCAGGTCTGGGACGCCAGCGTCGTGAACGAGACCACCGGCAAGCCGATGGCCGCCTACCGCTGCACGCAGCTGCTGCTCTACGAGGGCTGAGCGGGCGATGTCGAAGCGGTCGGACCGGGAGTACCTGACCGAGGTCGCGTACGCCGACGACGCGGGACTGCAGGCCCGCGTCTCGCTCTACGACCACCAGCAGCCCCGGGTCGACCTGGTCGCCGAGGCGCTGGCCATGCTCGGACCGGTCCGAGAGCAGCGGGTCGCGGACGTTGGCTGCGGCAACGGCCGCTACGTGCGCAGCCTCGGCGAGTCGGGCGCCGTGGTCCTGGCGTGCGACCTGTCGGCGGGGATGCTCGCCTCGCTGGCGCCGCGGCAGCGGGCTGTGGTCGCCGACGCGCAGCACCTGCCACTCGTCGACCAGTCGGTCGACGCGGTGCTCCTCATGCACATGCTGTACCACGTCCCGGATCCGAGGCTGGCGGTGCGCGAGGCGCGCCGGGCGCTGCGTCCCGGCGGACGGCTCCTCGTGTCCACCAACTCGTCGCGGCACCTCGTGGAGCTGCGCGAGGTGTGGCGACAGCTGGTGGACGAGGTCGGGGCTCGCGGCGACCCGGAGGACCTCGACCTTACGAACGACCGTTTTCGGCCCGAGGAGGCCCGGTCGGTGCTGCGCGAGGTGTTCGACACCGTGACCGAGCGGACGCTGCGATCGGCGGTCGTCGTCGCGGATCCCGAGCCCCTGCTCCGCCACGCCGCGTCGACCACGGCCGCTCGGGAGACCGCGGGACCGCACCCCGAGCTCCTGGACCGGCTCCGGGCGAGCGTCGCGAACGCGATCGCCCGCGACGGTGAGTTCCGGGTGACGACAGAGCCGGTCGTCTTCCTCGCCTCGTAGCCCGCGGTCCGGTCAGCCGGGCCGGTCGGCGGTCAGCACCGCGACGTCGCGGTGCTGCCACGTCACCGTGACCAGGAAGCCGAGCGCGGTCAGCCAGGCGACCTGATCGTCGAGGCGGTCGGGCCGGTCGTAGTCCGGCGAGAGCGGCGTCATCGCGTCGGCCGGATCGGCGGGCACGATCACGTCCGCGAGGACGAACCGTCGACCGGGCGGGAGCAGCGACCAGACGGCGGCGAACAGCGAGCGCTTCTGCTCCGGCGCCAGGTGGTGGACCGCAAGGGCCGACACGACGAGGTCGAAGGGCCCGCTCGGCAGGGCACCGAGCAGGTCACCGACGATGGTTCGCTCGACCCGCTCGGCTGGGAGCCGGAGCCTCGCCAGCTCGAGCATGCCCGCCGACTCGTCGACGAGCACGAGCGAGGCCGCTGGGTGCCCGATCAGGACGGCCGCCGCTGTCTCCCCGGTCCCGGCGCCGAGGTCGAGGACGCGGTCGGCCGGGACTGCCGCCGTGGCGTCGGCGACGGCTGCCTGCAGGTCGTCGTAGGCGGGGAGCTCGTCGCGGATCTCACCCAGGTACGTCTCGGGCGTGAAGTGGAACTGGCTCACCCGCGCGAAACCTAGACCTACCGCCGGCCGCCGACCGCCGACCGTCGACGCCGGTCGCGCGATCATCGTGCGGTGTCCGCCGCCGGTCCCGCCTTCGACCTCGCGCGCACGTACGTGCACCTCGGCCTCGGCGTCCGCGCCGAGCCGGTGCCGGACTTCGAGTGGAACCCGGAGTTCCTCGACCGCTACGAGGCCGCCCACGCCGGCGACGGCGACGAAGGGCGGCTCGTGTGCCTGGTTCGCCAGGACGCCACCTGGGACAGCTGGGAGCGGCACCCGGCCGGCGAGGAGTTCGTCGTGCTCGTCTCCGGGCGCGTCGACCTGATCCAGGAGATGGACGGCGAGCCGCGGGTCGTGGCGATGCGTCCGGGCGAGGCTGTGGTCAACCCGCGCGGCGTGTGGCACACCGCGGACGTCCACGAGCCCGGCGACGCGCTCTTCGTGACGCCGGGGCGGGGGACCGAGCACCGGCCCCGCTGAGGCGGCGTCGGAATGGCGCCGGCGCGACGCGTCGGCGCCCCCAATAGAGTGGAGGTCGTGGCGGCGCCGCCCACGACCGATCTCCCCGTTGAAGCGATCGACTTCGGGGACATGACGCTGTGGGACCGGGACGACTGGCCCGGGATGTTCGCCCGGCTGCGGGAGCAACGCCCGGTCTCCTGGCACACCGAGCCCCAGATCCCGGGGATGACGTTGGGTCCCGGCCCCGGCTTCTGGTCGCTCGTCCGCTACGACGACATCGTGCAGGCCAGCCGCAACCCCGAGGTCTTCATCTCCGGTCGCGGCACGAACATCCCCGATTTCCCGCCCGAGGTCTACGAGTTCCTCGGCTCGATGATCAACATGGACCCGCCCCGCCACACCCGGTTCCGGCTGATCGTGAACCGGGGCTTCACCCCCCGCCAGGTGGGCGCGATCGAGGCCAGCGTCCACGACCGGGCCCGTTCCATCGTCGACGCGGTCGCCGAGCAGGGCAGCTGCGACTTCGTGAGCGAGATCGCGGCGGCGCTGCCGCTGCAGATCATCTGCGACATGATGGGCATCCCCGAGTCCGACTACCAGTGGGTCTTCGACAAGACCAACGTCGTCCTCGGCGCGAGCGACCCCGAGTACGGGGGTGAGATCACCGCCGCCTTCCTCGCCAGCCAGGAGCTGTGGCAGTACGCGCAGCAGCTGCGGGCCGACCGGCTGCAGAGCCCCCGCGACGACATCACGACCACCATCTCCCAGGCCGAGGTCGACGGGCACAGCCTCACCCCGGAGGAGTTCGGGTCCTTCTTCGTGCTCCTCGTCGTGGCCGGCAACGAGACCACCCGCAACGCGATCAGCCACGGCATGCTCGCCCTCACCGACAACCCCGACCAGCGCCGGATCTGGCTCGACGACTTCGAGGGCGTCGCGCCCACCGCGGTCGAGGAGATCATCCGCTGGGCGACCCCGGTCATCCACTTCCGCCGCACCTGCGTCGCCCAAGACGTCGAGATCGGCGGGCAGCGGATCGAAGAGGGCCAGAAGGTCGTGCTCTGGTACAACTCGGCGAACCGCGACGAGCGGCACTTCGAGGACCCCTACCGCTTCGACGTGCGGCGGGCGCCGAACGAGCACGTCGGCTTCGGCGGCGGCGGCCCCCACTTCTGTCTCGGGGCCCACCTGGCCCGCCGGGAGATCAACGTGATGTTCGAGGAGCTGTTCCGCCGGCTGCCCGACATCGAGGTGTCGGGCGAGCCCGAGCTGCTGCTCTCGAACTTCATCCACGGCATCAAGCGGATGCCGGTCTCGTTCACGCCCGCCTGATCGGCGAGCCGAGCCGAGCTCAGGCGGGGCCGAACTCCACCGGAATCTCGGCGTAGGCGCACGCGAACGCGGACGGCACCTTCGTCGGCTCGGCGCCCGGGGCGAGCCGGAGCGGCGGCAGCCGCGTCAACAGCTCCTCGAACATGACCCGGATCTCGAGCCGGGCCAGCGACGCGCCGAGGCAGAAGTGGGTGCCGAACCCGAACGCCACGTGGTGGTTGTGGCGCCGCGTCACGTCGAGGACGTCCGGCTCCTCGAAGGCGCGCTCGTCGCGGTTGGCCGACCCGTACATCAGAAGCAGCTCCTCGCCGGCCCTGATCTGCTCGTCGCCGAGCTGGTGGTCGACGGTCGCGGTGCGCCGCATGTTGAGGATTGGGGTGACCCAGCGGATGAACTCGTCGACGCCGGTCTCGGCGAGGATCCCGGGGTCCGCGGCCAGACGGGCCCGCTGGTCGGGGTGGCGGATGAGCTCGAGGCACATGGTGCCGATCACGGTGCGGGTGGTCTCGGCGCCGCCGTCGAGGAGCAGCAGCGCCTCGTGGACGATCTCGTCCTCGGTGAGCGGCCGCGTCGTCCCGTCCGGGAACTCGACCTCGGCGTGCGCCCACACCGAGAGGAGGTCGTCGCGGGGCTCGCGGCGGCGGGCCTCGAGGGTCTCGAGGGTGACGGCCGCGAACTCGAGGACCGCGTTCATCGTGGCCTCGCCCGCCTGGGGCTGGCCGCCGTCGGTCGGGTAGGTGCCGCCGGACAGCATCGTGACCTCGCTCCACTGCTGGCAGCGGGGCGCCAGCTCGGGCGGGAAGCCGAGCATCTCGCAGATCACCCGGGCCGGCAGCGGCGCGGCCAGGTCGTGGACCGCGTCGCAGGCGCCGGCCGGGGCGACCCGGTCGATGAGCTCGTCGGCGATCCTCCGCACGTGGTCCTCGTGCTGCTTGACCGAGCGGGGGGTGAACCGGCGGGCGACCAGCCGCCGCTTGTTCTGGTGCAGGGGGTCGTCGTTGTTGATCGACGACACGTCGCCGACGATCCGCGGCCGTGACCCGAGGGAGGAGGTGTAGCGGGCCGGGTCCTTCTCGACCTCGACCACGTCGTGGTAGCGGCTGATCCCCCAGATGCCGTGCACCGGGTCGCGGTACACCGGCGCCTCGTCGCGCAGCCGCCGGTACAGCGGCAGCGGCTCGCCGGCGTACAGCGCCCCGTCGAGCAGGTTCACCTCGAGGCGTTGGCTCCCGCCTCGGGGGCGGGTCACGGCGGGGCCGGCCGGGGTCACGCGACCGCAGGTTACTGTCGGCCGCCGTGAGCGACGCCTGGCAGGCCCCGTCGCGCGTCGACACTCGACTCTCGGTGCTGACCTGGAACCTGTGGTGGCGGTTCGGGCCGTGGGAGTCGCGCCAGCCCGCCATCGTGCGCACGCTGGCCCGCCTCGCGCCCGACGTCGTCTGCCTCCAGGAGGTGTGGGCGGAGCGGGAGGGACGCCGGCAGGCCGACCAGCTCGCGGCCGCCCTGGGCGGCTACTACGTCGCCGAGGCCGCCGGGCTCGGCTTCGACCTCGCCCCCCAGAGCCTCGGGAACGCCATCCTCTCCCGGTGGCCGATCCGGGCCCAGGAGGCCCGGCCGCTGCCCGCCCCCGAGGGCCTCGACGAGCTGCGGGTGGTGCTGCGGGCCGAGATCGACGGGCCCCGGGGCGCCTTCGACGTCTACGTCACCCACCTGAACTGGCGGCTCGACCAGAGCCACGTCCGCCAGGCCCAGGTGCGGGCCATCTGCGAGTTCGTGGCCGAGGCGAAGGACGACCGCTCTTACCCGCCGCTGCTGTGCGGCGACTTCAACGCCGAGCCCGGCGCCGAGGAGATCCGGATGGTCACCGGCCTGACCACCGCCCCGGTCCCGAAGCTGGTGTTCCTCGACGCGTGGCAGGCCGGCGGCGACGGCGGCCCCGGGCACACCTGGAACAACGCCAACCCGTTTGCGGCTGTGGACTGCGAGCCCAACCGGCGCATCGACTACGTCTTCGTCGGCTACCCCCGGGACCGCGGGGCGGGCCAGGTGGTGGCGGCCCGGGTCGAGGCCACCGACCCCGTCGACGGGGTGCACCCCTCCGACCACTACGCGCTCTACGCCGAGCTGCGCTACTGACCCCCCGACGGCGCCACGGGGAGCGACTGGCCGGTCTTTGAGCCGGTCGGCAAGAATGGGAGCCCTATGAGCGTCGAGTCCCGCGATTCCGTGTCCCTGAAGCCGGCCGAGCTCGATGAGCTCGGCCAGTTCGTGGCGGGGGTCGGTCTGCCGATCGACGACCAGGCCCTCGACCATCACGTCGAGCAGTTCCCGCTGGTGGCCATCTGCGTCGAGGACGACGAGCTGCACGGGTTCCTCTTCGGGTCCCTCGAGCGGATCGGGGGCACCCCGTGCATCATCTGGGGCCTCGGCGCCACCCGGCGGGGCCGCACCGCCCGCGCCTCCCTCGAGGCCCTGGTCGGCGAGCTCTACCGGCGGGCCGCGATCTCGTTCCCGGACGAGGACGTCCTCGTCGCGGGCCGGGTCGCCCACCCCGCCTCCTACGCCATGCTCCTCGAGCTGGCCGACGTCTGCCCCCGCCCGAAGTACAACCCCAACGGCGAGGAGCGGGCGTGGGGCCGCCGGCTCGCCCGCCGGTTCGGCTGCGACGCCCGCTACGACGACCGGAAGTTCAAGGTGAAGGCGGGCGGCAAGTCCGAGGCCGTCCTCGACGCCCGGTACGTGAAGCTGGGCGGGAAGGCCGCCGCCGACCTGGTCGGGACGGTCAAGCCCGAGAAGGGCGAGGCCCTCATCGCCTACGGGTGGGCGATGGCCGAGGCGCTGGCCAGCGACCTCGGCCGCCGCTGATCAGCTCCCCACGGCCAGCGCGTCGTCGAGGGCGCTGCGCAGCGCGTCGGGGCTCGTGACCGGCGCCCGGCACGTGTAGCGCTCGCACACGTACGCGGTCGCCAGCCCGTCCACGACCGGCCGGTCGGCGAGCAGCGGCGACCGGTCCCCGCCCCGGCCCGGCGGCGCGCTGAGCGTCACGGCGTTCGGCACCAGCCGGCCCAGCACCTCGCGCCGGAGCGCGGCGAGCTCGGGACCGTCACCGACCAGCGCCACCTCGAGCGGCGCGGCCAGGGCCCGCTCGACCGCCGCCAGGAGATAGGTGAACGCGTCCGGGTGCTCGACGAGGATCGGCGCCAGCGCGCGCAGCCAGCGGAGGGCCGACGCCTCGTAGCGGTCCTCGCCGGTCAGGGCGGCCAGGCGGAGCAGCCCGTGGCAGGCCAGCGAGCTGGCGGCGGGGGTCGCCCCGTCCTGCACGTCCTTCGGGCGGACGATGAGCGGCTCGGCGTCGGCGGCGGTGCTGAAGAAGCCGCCGCCCTCCGGGTCCTCGAATCGGGCCAGCAGGTCGTCGGCGGTGCGGCGGGCGTCGTCGAGCCACGCCACGTCGTCGACCTCGGCCAGGCTCACCAGCGCCTCGAGCAGCGCCGCGTAGTCCTCGGCGAAGGCGAGCACCTTCGCCTCGCCGCCCTGCCAGGCGTGCAGCAGCCGGCCGTCGGCGCGCTTCAGGGTGTCGAGCAGGAAGCGTGCGTTCGCGCGTGCCGCGTCGAGCCAGTCGGGCCGCTCGAACGCGCCCGCGGCCTCGGTGAGCGCGCGCAGGAAGAGCGCGTTCCAACCCAGCAGCACCTGGTCGTCGAGGCCCGGCCGCACCCGGCTCGCGCGCGCCTCGAGCAGCCGGAGGCGGCACCGCTCGACGGCCTCGGGTCGATCCTGGGCGGGGTCGACCGCGTGGAGGATGTTGCCCCGGAAGCCGGTGTGGGGGTCCTCGAAGTTGCCGTGCTCGGTGACGCCGAAGTAGCGGATCACGGCCGGCGCGTCGTCGCCGCACACCGCGGTCAGCTCCTCGAGCGACCACAGGTAGAACTTGCCCTCGACGCCCTCGGAGTCGGCGTCCTCGGCCGCGTAGAAGCCGCCGTCGGGGTGGCGCAGGTCGCGCAGCACGTAGGCGACGAGCTCCTCGACCACCCGCTGGTGGCGGGGGTCGCGGGTGACGAGCCAGCCGCGGGTGTAGGCGCCGAGCAGCAGCGCCTGGTCGTAGAGCATCTTCTCGAAGTGGGGGACCAGCCAGTAGTCGTCGACCGAGTAGCGGTGGAACCCGCCGCCGACCTGGTCGCAGATCCCTCCCGCGGCCATGGCGTCGAGGGTCACCGTCGCCATCTCGAGCGCGCTCGCGTCGCCGTGCTCGACGTGGGCCCGCAGCAGGAGCTCGATGGCGCTCGACGGTGGGAACTTCGGGGCCCGCCCGAAGCCGCCGAACCGGGCGTCGAACCGGCTCGCGGTCCGGGACCGGGCCTCGCTGAGGATCCGCGGCGACAGGTCACCGCCGCCGCCGGCGCCGAGGGTGACGCTGCGCTCGACGACGGCGCGCAGCCGTTGGCCCTGCTCGACCAGGTCGCCGCGGCGGTCCCGCCAGGCCTCGTCGACGCGCTCCAGCAGGTGCACGAAGCCGATCAGCCCGTGGCGGTCCTCCCTCGGGAAGTAGGTCCCGCCGAGGAACGGCGTGCCGTCCGGGGCCAGGAACACCGTCATCGGCCAGCCGCCGTGGCCGCTCATCGCCAGCACCGCCTGCATGTACACGGCGTCGACGTCCGGCCGCTCCTCGCGGTCCACCTTGACGCTGACGAACCGCTCGTTCATCACCGCCGCCACGTCGGCGTCCTCGAATGATTCGTGGGCCATCACGTGGCACCAGTGGCACGACGAGTAGCCGACCGAGAGGAGGATCGGGCAGTCGCGCGCCCGCGCCTGTTCGAACACGTCGTCGCCCCACGCGTACCAGTCGACCGGGTTGTCGGCGTGCTGTCGCAGGTACGGGCTCAGCTCGTCACGCGGCGTGTCGCGGAGGAGCACGTGGCCATCTTGACAGCGCGGATCGGGCGCCCAAAAACTGGTGGCGGCTCAGGCGGGCGAACTGAGCGATCGACTGGCGGTGGGATGAGTCGAGTGCGACGAGCCCAGTCGGTACGGACGGCTTCATCAGCTACGCCCAGGACGAAGACGGCGTCCCCGCCGCCGACCTCGCCGACCGGCTCGAGGCGGCCGGCGTGACGGTCTGGATCGCGGACCGCAGCCTCGCCGGCGCCCAGAACTACGGCCCCGAGGTCGTGCAGGCGATCTCGAACTGCAAGGTGCTCGCGGTGCTGTGCTCGACGGCGTCGCTGCACTCGCCGCACGTCGCGGTCGAGGTGGAGATGGCGTCCGAGGCCCGACGCCCCCGGCTGCCGCTGCTGCTGGACAACACGCCGTTCCCCGATCAGATCCGCTACTGGCTCACGGGGGCGAACTGGATCGACGTCCGGGGCCCGGCCGAGCGGTGGTTCCCGCAGCTGCTCCGGGCGCTCGGGGGGCTCGGGGTCGACGGCCGGCCCGGCTCCGAGGCCGCCGCGGTCGCCGCCGCGATGCCCGGCGGGACGACCGCGGCAGCGAGGCCGCAGGCCGGACCGGCGCTGACCCGACGGCTCCGCCGACGGTGGCCGTGGCTGGCCGCCGCCGTCGCGGCCATCGCCATCGCGGTCGGCGCCATCGCCGGGCTCAGCGGCGGCGGGAGCGGCACCGGGGGTCTGAGCCAGGCCTAGGCCGGACGTGACGACGCGGCGGTCGCCGCCGCGACCAACGCCGAGCAGGCCGCCTTCGCGGCCCAGATCCGCACCTGGGACCGGACCACGACCGCGGTTTGCGCGACGACCGCGGCCGGTCCGCTCAGCGCCGCGCTCCAACGGGCCACACAGGAGATCCAGCGCATTGCCGCCCGCTACAAGCCCGCAGCGCCGGTGCTGAACGCCGAGCTCCGGGCCGCGGCGGCGGTGCGGCGCGACCTCGGCGATCTCGTGCGCCTGAACGAAGGCCTGGCGCTGAGCGACTGGTCGCAGCGCTACACGGGGGACCTGGCGACCCTGGTCCGCGCCGCCGGCGCCAGCCGGATCGCGCTCGGGCTGGCTCCGGCCAGTGCGCCCCCGAACGCGCTGTCCTGACGCCGCCCGGCAGCGCCGAAGCTCGCGTTACGTCGCGGCCTCGGCGACGCGCTTCGCCCATCGGTAGTCGGGCTTGCCGGATGGGGAGCGCTCGATGTGGTCGACCAGCACCAGCTGGCGGGGGACCTTGTAGCCGGCGACGTGCGCTCGGGCCTCGTGCACGACGTCCTCGAGGGTGGGCTTCTCGCCGTCCCGCGGCTCCACGACCGCGACGACCCGCTCCCCCCACCGGGCGTCTGGGACGCCGACGACGACGGCGTCGAACACCGCCGGGTGCGCCTTCAGGGCGCCCTCGACCTCTTCTGGGTAGACCTTCTCGCCGCCGGAGTTGATCGAGACCGAGCCCCGGCCGAGCACGGTGATGGTGCCGTCGTCCTCGCGCCGGGCGTCGTCGCCCGGCACCGACCAGCGCACGCCGTCGACGACCGGGAACGTCGCGGCGGTCTTGGCCGGGTCGTGGTAGTAGCCGAGCGGCACGTGACCCCGCCGGGCGAGCTTGCCGACCGCGCCGACCGGCGCGGGCTGGAAGTCGTCGGTGAGCACGGTGGTCTCGTCGTCGACCCGGAAGCGGGGCTGGGACGACAGGCTCCCCTCGGTGCCCACCGCCAGCTGGCCCTGCCCGCCGGCCTCCGACGAGCCGAAGCCGTCGACGATGATCGTGTTGGGCAGCCGCTTGGCCAGGGCCTCCTTCACGGGCGGCGAGAGGATGGCGCCGCCCGACAGGAGGAGCGCCAGGCCGGACTCGTCGACGCCGTCGCCGAACTCGTCGAGCGCCTCGACGAGCGGCCGGGCCATGGCGTCGCCGACGATCACGAGGAAGTTCACGTGCTCGGCGGCCACGAGCTCCCAGATTCGAATCGGGGCAAGCGACCGGTCGGGGGAGATCACGACGCTGCCGCCGGAGTAGAGGGTGCGCAGCGCCATCCAGTGGGCGGTGCCGTGCATGAAGGGGCAGGCGGGGAGGCAGCGCAGCCCGCCGGCGCGGGCCCGGTCCTTGATCTCCTCCGGGGTCTTGATCGGCTCGTCGAGGCCGGCGCCGAGGCCGCCGCCACCGAGGGCACCGAAGAAGATGTCCTCGTGGCGCCACATGATGCCCTTCGGCATGCCGGTGGTGCCGCCGGTGTAGAGGATGTAGAGGTCGTCGGCGGAGCGGGGCCCGAAGTCGCGGGCCGGTGACGCGTCGGCGAGCGCCGTCTCGTAGTCGTCGGCGCCGAGCCCGGTCAGGTCGGCGCCCGAGCCGTCGTCGACGGCGAGGAACGTGTGGAGGGCGGGGACCGTGGACCGGATCGCGGCCAGCTTGGGGGCGAAGCTGCGGTGGAAGACGACCGCCACCGAATCGCTGTCGGTGAGGAGGTAGCGCAGCTCCTCCTCCACGTAGCGGTAGTTCACGTTGATGGGGACGGCTCGGAGCTTGTACGCGGCGAGCATGCCCTCGAGGTACTCGGTGCCGTTGTAGAGGTAGAGGCCGACGTGGTCGCCGGGCCCGACACCACGCGCCGCCAGCGCGTGCGCGAGTCGGTTGGCGCGCTCGTCGGTCTGGGCGAAGGTCAGCCGCCGGTCAGCGCAGACGAGGGCCTCCCGGTCCGGGATGGCGTCGACGACGCCCTCCCACAGGTCGGCCAGGTTGAACTCCACGTCTCGATGCTACGGGCCGGCGACGTCGCGCCCGCGCGGCGCGCCGGCGCGGCGCTCAGGCCGCGAGATGCGCGGCGAGGTGGGCCGCGGTGAGCGGCTCGCCGGTCGCTTCCTCGACGAGCCGATCCCAGCGCTGGGCCGCGCCGGGCGCGAACACGGCTTCGGCGAGGAAGCGACCCGCGTCGCGGTGGTCCACGAAGCCGCCCGCCCGGTTCGTGATCGCGGTCTCGAGCTGCGACGCGAACAGCTCCCCGTAGAGGTAGTTCTGGTAGTAGACGGGTACCACCGCGAGGTGGATCTTGGCGGCCCAGTCGGGCTGGCGCCGGCCGGCCGGCGGCCGCACCCGCTGGTAACGCGCCACCAGCTCCCACCAGGCGGCGTCGAGGTCGGCGTCGGGATCGGCGTACAGCTGGCGCTCGAAGTGCGTGACGACGAGCACCCAGCGTGCGAACACGAGCAGCGACGCCCGCCGGGCCTGGGCCAGTCGGCGGCGAAGCGCGTCGAGGTCGGCGGCGGGGATCGCGGCGACGTCGCCGAGCCAGTCGGGGTCGCGAACCAGCCGGCCGAACAGCATCGCGACGCCCTCGGTGGTCAGCGCGTGCGCGGCGTCGCGCAGCAGCCACGGCAGCCCGCGGTCGACGCCCTGGTTGTACGCCCCGTGCCCGAACTCGTGGAGCATGGTGTCCATCCAGCGCTCGGTGGGCTCCACGTTGCAGAGGACCCGGATGTCTCCTTCGCGGTCGATGTCGATGCAGAACGCGTGCTGGTTCTTGCCGTCGCGGCCGTAGAGGTCGCTCGCATCGAGCACCGGGCGGACATCGAGGCCGATGCCGTCGTAGGTGCGAACGGTGAGCGCCTCGAGGTCGGCACGCACGAAGAGCGGGTCGAGCTCGACCGCGCCGCGGGCCGGCGGGTCCTGGAAGAACGGGTCGTCGAGGTGCCACGGGGCCAGGTCGGCCGGCGCGACGCCGAACCGGGCCGCCAGCGCGTCGTCGAGGGCGCCCTTCCAGGTCCCGAAGGGCTCGGCGGTGTGACGGTCGACCTCGTCGAGGGTCGCGAAGAGCCGCGCCTCGTCCATCTCGCCGACCCCGAGCGAGAGCGCGAAGTGGTCCCGGTAGCCGACCGAGCGGGCGGCCTCGTTGCGGAGCCGAGCCAGCTCGCGGACTCGGTCGGCGACCTCGGCGCCGACCTGCTTCGACGCCTCCCAGGCCCGCTGGCGGAGCCCCCCGTCGTCGCTAGTGCGCAGGATGTCGAGGATCGCGTTGTCGGCCACCCGCTCCCCGTCGAGCTCGCCCCGGAACGACGTGAACGTCGCCTCGACCTCGGTCTCGAGCTCGACGATCCGGCGTTGGAGGTCCTCGGCGACCTGGTTCGGGAGCATGGCGTCGTGCAGCAGGTCGAGCTGGCGCCCGAGCTCGGTCGCGCGCTCCGACCCGTCCTCGCGGGCGGCGCGGACGGCTGTGAAGGCATCCGGGTCGGCGAGGAGTCGGCGGCGGGTCAGCTCGAGATCGGCCTTGCGGCGGTTGGCGTCGTCGGACGCATGCGTGCTCGCCTTCCACCAGGCCCGGGCCAGCTCGACGTCGACCGGGCGGAGCCGCTCGACGAGGTCCTCAACCAGCCGCCCGGCGTCGTGCACGGCGGCGGAGTCTACGGCTAGGAAACATCCAAAAGGAGGTTCCCCGTGCCCCCGATCCACTTCGGCGCCTTCGCGCCCCAAGGCTGGAAGACCGAGCTGGTCGAGATCCCGAACCCGGCCGACAAGCGGCGCGTGTGCCGTGACACCGCCGTGCTCGCCGAGGAGCTCGGCTACGACTCGGTGTGGGTCTACGACCACTTCCACAACGTGCCCCGGCCGGCCCACGAGACGGTCTTCGAGTGCTGGACGACGATGGCCGCGCTGGCCGAGGCGACGAGCCGGATCCGACTCGGCCAGATGGTGTCGTGCACGTCGTACCGGCCGCCCGCGCTCACGGCGAAGATCACCGCCAACCTCGACGTCATCTCGGGCGGCCGGCTCGAGTGGGGCGTCGGCGCCGGCTGGTACCAGCAGGAGTACGAGGCGTACGGCTACGACTTCCCTGCCCCCAAGGAGCGGATCGGGCGCCTCCGGGAGGCGGTCGAGCTGGTCACGCTCATGTGGCGGGAGCCCGACGCGACGTACCACGGCCGCTACTACCGGGTCCGGCGCGCCCAGTGCGACCCGAAGCCGCTGCAGCAGCCGCACCCGCCGATCTGGATCGGCGGCGGCGGCGAGCAGCTCACGCTCCGGGTCGTGGCCCGGCTCGCCGACTACGCGAACTTCGGCGGGAGGCCCGACGAGTGGGCGCACAAGCGCGACGTGCTGCACCGGCACTGCGCCGACGTCGGGCGCGACCCGGGCGAGATCAGGCTGACGTGGAGTCCCGAGGTGCTCGTGCGGGAGACCGAGGCCGAGATTCGGGCCCTGTCCGAGGGGAGCCGGATCGGCTCGCGCTGGGGCGAGCCGTTCGACTCCTGGGTGTCGGGCAACCTGGTGGGGACGCCCGAGCAGGTGACGGAGCGGATCCGGGCCTACGTCGATCTCGGTTGCACCGGGTTCGTTCCCTGGTGCGCGGACTACCCCGACCACACCAGCCTGCGGCTCTTCGCCGACGCGGTGATGCCCCAGTTCCGCTAGCGCTGCGCGGCCGCGAGCGCGGCGCCCAGCTGGTCGGCCAGCGCGACGGCCAGGGCCCGATCTTCGGCCGGTAGCCCCAGCCCGCTCCCGTCGGCCGGCATCGAGAGCACGAACCGGCCGAGCAGCTTGCCGTCACCGCGCACCGGGAGCTCGAGCTGGCTGGCCAGGCCGTCGGCCTCGCCGGCCGCCACGCGCACGCCTCCGTGGCGGAGCTGGGGGAGCGAGTTCGCGAACGGCGGCCGCTCGAAGCGGCAGCTCTTGAGGTCGAGGGTGCGGGTGAGCTCGTTCTGCACCAGCCGGATGAGCCGACCGGGTGACTCGCCGCCCGTGGCGAGCTCGGCCATGTTGCGGAGCTGCTCGGCGTCGCGCCGGCTGCGCCACGCCACGGCGCGGCTGCGACGGCTCCGCACGACGATCTCGCCGGCCACGATCCCGACCGCGACGAGCAGCACGACGGTCTGGACGTCGTCGCCGCTGTTGATCTGGAACGAGTAGTAGGGCCGGGTGAAGAGGAAGTCGAACGACACGGCGGCGACGATGGCGGCGAGCGCGCCGCCGATCCGACCTCCGACGATGGCCCCGACGAGCACGGCCAGCACCAGGACGAGCGCGATGTTGGCGGCCTGCAGCTCGTCTCGGAACGGGAGGAGCAGCAGCGCGACCGCGATCGGCGCCAGGACCGCCAAGGACAGGGCCTGGAGCGCCCTGGCGTCGTTCATGGCTGCACCTCGTCGGGACGCCCCGCCGGCCGTCCGCCGTGCCCATAGCGCCTGGTCGACGCGGGAGTCAGCGGCCGATCAGGATGGTCTTCAACGCATCTTCGGAATCGGGAGTGACGAGCGCGAGCACCTCGTCACCGACGTTGACGACGGTGTCGCCGCGCGGCACGACGACGTGCCCTTCGCGCACGACCGCGACGATGGTGGCGTCCCGAGGCACGCCGAGCTCGGCGATCGAGCGGGGCGCGGCCGGCGATCCCTCGGCCAGCGTGACCTCGACGAGCCGGGCCTGGCCGCCCTCGAACTGCAGCAGCCGGACCAGGGACCCGACCGAGACCGCCTCCTCGACGAGCGCGCTCAGGAGATGCGGCGTGGACACCGACACGTCGACGCCCCAGTTCTCGTTGAAAAGCCACTGGTTCTTGGGGTGGTTCACCCGGGCCACGACGCGGGGGATCGCGAACTCCTGCTTGGCGAGCAGGGAGACCACCAGGTTGTCCTCGTCGTCGCCCGTCGCGGCCACCATGACGTCGCTGCCGTCGACGCCGGCCGCGTGGAGCGAGCTGACCTCGCAGGCGTCGCCGACGAACCAGTTGACGTCGAGCGAGCTCCGCAGCCGGTTCACGAGGGTCGGGCTCCGGTCGATGAGCAGCACGTCGTGGCCCACCTCGTGGAGGTCGCCCGCGATGTAGGTGCCGACGTTCCCGGCCCCCGCGATCGCCACCTTCATCAGTGCGCTCCCGAGGTCGAGCCGTCGATCAGGCTCTCGAGCTCGTCCAGCGCGTCCTTGCGGACCGCGAGGTGGACGAGGTCGCCCTCCTGGCCGACGAGGTCGTCGACGGCGAGCTGGGCCTGCCCGGCCCGGGTCAGGGCGACGAGGCGGAGCCCCGGCACCGCGGCGAGGTCGCGGAGCGGCCGCCCCGCCCAGGTCGCCGGCAGGGCCCGCTCGACCAGCACGACCTGGCCGCTGGGCTCGGCCCACTCGGTCGCGGTCTCCTCGAAGAGCCGCCGCTGGACCTGGTCGATCGTCCACGTCACCGTGGCCACGGTCGGGATGCCGAGCCGCTGGTAGATGACCGCCCGGCGAGGGTCGTAGATGCGAGCCACGACCCGGGGGATCTCGTAGGTCTCGCGGGCGATCCGGGCGGCGAGGATGTTCGAGTTGTCGCCGCTCGTGACCGCGGCGAGGGCGCCCGCCTCCCGAACCCCGGCCTCCTCGAGGTGGTCGCGGTCGAAGCCGAAGCCGTGGACCGCCAGGCCGCGCCAGTTCTCGGGCAGGTACTTCCGGAATGCATCCTGGTTCTTGTCGATGATCGCGACGCTGTGCCCGTCCCGGTCGAGCGCGACGGCCAGCCCGGAGCCGACGCGGCCACAGCCCACCACGATCACGTGCACCGCCCGATCCTGGCACAGTCGGGTGCGCCCGGCTTCAGGCCGGCCCGTGCCAGACTGACGACCGCCGGCCGCGACCGCGCCGCTCCCGGAGAACCATGCAGACTGAGACCGACGTCGCGAGCCCGGCGCCGCGCACCACGACCACGGAGTTCGCTCCGTCGCCCGAGGCCGCGCGCTACGAGGTCCCCGAGACCTTCGCCTACCGGGTCAAGAACCGGCTGCTCGGGCCGCCCTTGAACACCGAGCAGCTCGTCCACGAGCGGCTCGGGAAGCCCACTGCGCTGGCCGTCTTCGCGTCCGACAACCTGTCGTCGGTCGCCTACGGCACCGAGGAGATCCTCACCCACCTCGTCCCGTTCGTCGGCGTGGCCGCCTTCGCGCTGGTGATGCCGATCACCATCGGGCTGCTCGTGGTCCTGGCGTTCCTGATCCTCTCCTACCGCCAGACCATCAAGGCCTACCCGAGCGCGGGCGGCGCCTACATCGTCACCCGCGACAACTTCGGGCTGCTCCCGGCCCAGGTGGCCGGCGTCGCCCTCCTGACCGACTACGTGCTCACGGTGGCGGTGTCGGTCGCGGCGGGGACCGCCGCGCTCACCTCCGCGGCTTCCGTCTTGACGCCGTACGCGGTGCCGATCTCGGTGTTCTTCATCCTCTTCATCGCCTACGGGAACCTCCGCGGCGTCCGCGAGTCGGGACGCATGTTCGCCGTCCCGACCTACTTCTTCATCTTCACCATGCTGGCGCTGCTCGGGATCGGCATCGCCAAGCTGATGACCGGCACCCTGCCGGTCGAGTCGCTGCACCACAAGGGCCTGGTCCACATCGGGCACGGCTCCGGCAGCGGGCTGTTGATGGGCGCCACCCTGTTCGTGGTCCTCCGCGCGTTCGCCAGTGGCGGCGCGGCCGTCACCGGCGTGGAGGCCATCTCGAACGGCGTGCCCGCCTTCCGGGTCCCCGAGTGGCGAAACGCCCGCACCACGCTCGTGATCATGGGAACGACGCTCGGGGCGATGTTCCTCGGCCTGTCGCTGCTCGCCGCCCATATGCACGTGGCGCCGTTCTCGAAGGGCACGCCGACCGTCATCTCCCAGATCGGCAAGATCGTGTTCGGGTCCGGTCCCGCCGGCACCGCCCTCTACTACTGCCTGCAGGCGGGGACGATGCTCATCCTCGTCCTCGCCGCCAACACGTCGTTCGCGGACTTCCCGCGCCTCGCCAGCTTCCACGCCGGCGACAACTTCATGCCCCGCCAGCTCACGAAGCGGGGCCACCGGCTCGTCTTCTCGAACGGGATCATCGCCCTCGCCGCGGCCGCGATCTTCCTCGTCGTCATCACTCGGGCCCGGGTCGACACGCTCATCCCGCTCTACGCGATCGGTGTGTTCACGTCCTTCACGCTGTCGCAGGCCGGGATGGCCCGGCACCACCTCCGGATCAAAGAGCCGCACTGGCGCAAGGGGCTCGTCATCAACGCCACCGGCGCGGTGCTATCGGCCGTCGTCGACATCATCATCGCCATCACGAAGTTCAAGCCGGCCGGCTCGTTCCTCGGGGCGTGGGTGATCATCCTGCTCGTCCCGATCATGGTCTACGGCCTGACCCGGCTGAACAAGCAGTACGAGGCGGAGGCGGAGGAGCTCGAGCAGAACGCGCCCCAAGCGGCGGAGGCGCCGATCCTGCGCCGCCATGTCGTGATCGTGTTCGTCGACACGCTCGACCTCGCCGCGGCCCGCGCCATCCAGTACGCGCGGACGCTCATGCCGGATGAGCTGCGGGCGGTGCACTTCGACCTGGACCCGGTCCGCACCGAGGACCTGGCGATGGCGTGGCGCCGGCTCGGCCTCCACCGGCTCCCGCTCGACCTGCTCGAGATCCCGGACCGGCGCATCGGCCGGGCCGCGCTCGAGGTGGTCGCCGACGTGGTCGCCGACGGTGAGACCGAGGCCACGGTGCTGCTCCCCCGGCGCGACTACACCTCGTTCTGGCACCGGTGGCTGCACGACCGCACCGCGGACCGGATGGCGGCGGCGGTGAGCGACCTGCCCCACGCCAACGTCACCATCGTGCCGTTCCACCTCGGCCAGGGCCGGCCCCGGAAGCTGACGCCAGTGCCCAAGGTGCCGAAGGTCTTCCACCGGCGGGCCTCCAACGGCCCCCGGGCCGAGGACGTCGCGGTGCCCGAGCTGGACGTTGAGGGCGCGGTGCCGATCGGCGACGTCCAGGACCGCCAGCGGGTCCGGATCGCCGGTCGCGTGCACGCGCTGCGGGTCCAGCCGTGGTCGGGCCAGCCGACCCTCGAGTGCACCGTGACCGACGGCACGGGCCGCATCGTCGTCGTGTTCCTCGGCCGGCGACAGATCGCTGGCATCGAGCCCGGCGCGCGCATCGTCATCGACGGGATCGTCGGTCAGCGCGCCGGGCAACGGGTGATCCTGAATCCCGAGTACCGGCTCCTCCCCGGGCTGGAGGCGACGCCGCCGCCCAAGGCCCGCAAGCGCTGACGCGACCGCCGGCGGAGCCGGGCTCCGGTTGGAGGGTCGAGGCGTCGGGCCGTAGCGTGCGGCTATGACTGACGACCTCGCCTTCCTCGACGCCACCGGCCAGGCCGAGCTGGTCCGGGCCGGCTCCGTGTCCCCGCTCGAGCTCGTCGACGCCGCGATCAACCGGATCGAGAAGCTCAACCCCGAGCTGAACGCGGTCATCCACCCCCGCTTCGACCAGGCCCGGGCCGACGCCCGCGCCGCGACGCTCGGCGACGGCCCGTTCCGCGGCGTCCCGACGCTCTTCAAGGACCTCCTGTGCGCCATGGAGGGCGAGCCGTACCACGAGGGCATGGGGTTCCTGAAGCGACACGACTACCGGCCCCAGTACACCGACTACCTCGCCCAGCGCTTCCTCGACGCCGGCTTCGTGTGCTGCGGCCGCACGAACACCCCTGAGCTCGGTCTCGTGCCGACGACCGAGCCCGTCGCCTACGGCGCGACCCACAACCCGTGGCAGGTCGATCGGACACCCGGCGGCTCGAGCGGCGGCTCGGCGGCCGCGGTCGCGGCGGGCCTCGTGCCGGTCGCGCACGGCAACGACGGCGGCGGCTCGATCCGCATCCCGGCCAGCTGCTGCGGCCTGGTCGGCCTCAAGCCCTCGCGGGGCCGGACCTCGCTCGGTCCCCACAGCGGCCAGCTGTCGAACTTCCTCGCCGTCGAGCTCATGCTGGCCCGCTCGGTGCGGGACGCCGCGCTCGTCCTCGACGTGGCGCGCGGCCCGTTCCCCGGCGACACGGTGCTCGCGCCCGAGCCGAGTCGCCCGTATCGCGATGAGGTCGGCGCCGACCCGGGTTCGCTGCGCATCGGCCTGCTCACCACCAACCCGCTCGGCACCGGCGACGTCCACTCCGACTGCGTGGCCGCGGTCGAGGACGCGGGTCGGCTGCTCGAATCGCTCGGCCACCGGGTCGAGGTCTCCCACCCCGAGGCGGCCGTGAACGACGAGCTCATCGTCCAGTTCGGAGCCGTGTGGGCGGCAGGCGTCAGCGCCTTCCTCGACGACTTCAGCGCCCTGGTCGGCGTCCCGATCCAGCCCGACGACGTCGAGCCGCTGACCGCCGCGCTCGCGGAGGCCGGGCGAACGGTCCCCGCCGCGCAGTACGCGTTGGCCATCCAGGCCATGGAGCAGATGACTCGCCAGGCCGCGGCGTGGTGGGCCGACGGCTTCGAGCTGCTGCTCACCCCGACGCTGGCCGAGCCGCCCCTCCCGCTCGGCAGCTTCGATGCGCGGCCGGACGACCCCATGTTCGGCTTCACCCGGTCGGCCGGCTTCGCCGCGTTCACCCCCGCCTTCAACGTCACGGGCCAGCCCGCGATCTCGCTGCCGCTGTTCTGGAACGACGAGGGACTCCCGATCGGGACGCAGCTCGTTGCTGCCTACGGGCGAGAGGACGTCCTCATCCGGATCGCGTCGCAGCTCGAGGTCGCCCGGCCCTGGGTGGACCGCCGGCCGCCGGTGCACGCCTGAGGGGTCGGCGCGGAGATCGGTCGCGCGTAGCGTCTCGGCGATCGGCTGCGCATCGCCGAGTCGCCCAAGCGCCGATGTGGAGTCCGACGTAGCGCTCGGCTCGTTTGACGGGTTTTGGTCCCTACTTGAACCAGATGCGCTGGTACTCGCGGCTGGCCGGGTGGAGGAGCAAGGCGACCAGTGCGCCGTCGAAGACGAGGTTGAGGATGAGCGGGAAGCGGAAGGCGTCGGTTCCGACGGAGAGCACGAGGGCGACCTGCAGGATGGCGGCGGCGACCGCGACCGCGTAGCCCCACTTCTTCTCGTTGGCGATCCCGAAGCCTCCCAGGCCGAGGCCGAGCACCAGCGCCAGCCCGAGCAGGCTCGTGAACGCGAGTCCCAACATGGCGAAGGCGGCGTCGATGTAGCAGAGGACGGTGGCGATCACGAGCGTCTGTGGCTGCATCTGGTTGAGGAAGCGGTATTCGCTCACGGCGCCATTCTGCTCGACGCGAGGCCGCGGACCGGGTCACGCACCGCGCTGGAGCTGGCCACACGCGGCACCGATGTCGCGACCCCGCGTGCGGCGGACCGTGACCGTGATCCCGTGACCCCGGAGCCGGCGTGCGAACGCCTGGACCCGGGTGCCGGGCGAGGCGCTCCCGCCGAACCCCGGCGTCGGGTTCAAGGGAATCAGGTTGACGTGCGCGCCCCCGACGCCCGGCCAGGCCGCCAACAGCCGGCCGAGCTCGTCCGATTGGCCTGCGCCGTCGTTGAGACCGTCGATGCAGGCGTACTCGAACGTGACCCGACGGCCGTGGGCCCCGGCCACGTCGGCGGCGGCGTCGAGCACCTCGGCGATCGGGTACCGATGGTTGAGCGGGACGAGCTGGCTCCGGAGGTCGTCGTTGGGGGCGTGGAGTGACACCGCGAGCGTCACGGGGAGGTCCTCGGCCGCCAGGCGGCGAATCCCGGGCACGACCCCGATGGTGCTGAGCGTGACCCGACGGGCTGAGAGACCCAGCGTGTCGTGCAGGACCGTCACCGATTCCCAGACTGGGCCGTAGTTCGCCAGCGGCTCGCCCATCCCCATGTAGACGACGTTCGTCACCCGCTGCGGCGAGGCGTGCTGCGCCCACAGGACCTGCTCGACGATCTCGCTCGCCGCGAGATGACGCTCGAAGCCCGCCTGCCCGGTGGCGCAGAACGGGCACGCCATCGCGCACCCGGCCTGCGAGGAGATGCAGACGCTCGCCCGGCGCGGCGAACGCATCAGCACCGTCTCGACCTCCGCCCCGTCACCGGTCGTGAACCGCCACTTCGACGTCAGCCCGTCCGCCCCGCTCAGCGACGCCACCGGCGTCAGCGTCAGGGGCAGCTGCTCGGCGAGCCGGGAACGGAGCCCTTTGGGGAGCTCGGTCGCGTCCTCGAGCGGGATCCGGCGGCGCCAGAGCGCGTCCCAGACCTGGTCGGCTCGGTAGCGGGGTTCGTCCGCGAGCAGCTCCGCGAGGTCGGCCCGGGTGGCGCCGTAACGGGTCAGCGGTCGCATGTGTAGGCGCGGTCGACGCGGGCGCGCGAGAAGCCGATCGACGTGTAGAGCGAGATCGCGGATTCGTTGCCGGCGTCCACGAACAGCATGCCGGTCGTCGCGCCGCGCCGGTCATGCAGGTCCTCCAGGCCGCCGAGCACGAGCGCCCGTCCGAGCCCGGTGCCCTGACGGTCGGGATCCACGCCGATCACGTAGATCTCACCGACGGTCTCGACGACCAGCGGCGGCGCTGACGGGTGCAGCCGCGTCCAGCAGAAGCCGGCCAGCCCCCGCTCGTCGAACGCAAGCAGGAAGCCAACGGGATCGAACCACGACTCGCGCTCCCGGCGGAGCAGCGTCTCGCGGTCCCAGCCCCCCTGGTCGGGGTCGTCCGCGAAGGCTCGGTTGTTCACGACCAGCCACTCGTCCTCGTCGATGCCGGGCTCGAAGGGCCGGACCCGAACCGCGGGCGGCCAGCGCGGTGGCGCCGCCGGCAATGCCACCCGCAGCTGCAAGAGGGCACGGGCCGGGCGCAGCCCGACGTCGGCGGCCACGGTCTCCCATGCCTCGTCGGCGCCGAACACGAGCAGTTCGATCGGGCCACCGTCCCGGACGCGGGCGTCTGCGAGCGCGGCCTCGACCAGTGCTCGCCCGATCTCGCTCACCGACGAGCCCGGCGCGACCGCGACCGAGAACCGGACGCCCGGTGCGGCGGGCGACGCGCTCGGGCCGACGTGGAGCACACCGACGACGTTCGGGCCGTCACGGGCGACGACAAGTGCAGTCACCGCGGAGGGGGCGTCGAGGTCGCGCCACACCGAATCGCCGAGCACCGGGTGCCCCGTCGACTGCTCCGCGAGCGCGGCGACCGTGCGCAGGGTGTCGATGTCGTCGAGCGCGACAGGACGAAGGACGGACACCTCGGGCACAGGTCGAGGGTACCTGGGTCCGGTAGGTTGCCGAGATGGCCCTGCCGCGTGGCGCGCGCCAGCGCGTCGCCGTCGTGCTCGAGCGGCTGCGAGCCGAGTACCCGGAGCCGCGCTCCGCGCTCCGCCGCGAGAACCCCTACCAGCTCATCGTTGCCACGATCCTGTCCGCGCAGTCGACCGACGAGATGGTGAACAAGACGACGCCCGCGCTCTTCGCGCGGTACCCGACCCCGGCCGATCTCGCCGAGGCCGACCCGGACGAGGTCGAGGGTCTGATCCACTCCACCGGGTTCTTCCGGTCGAAGACCAAAAGCCTGATCGGGATGGCCCGGGCGCTGGAGGAGCGCTTCGACGGCAAGGTCCCGACCGCCCTCGAGGATCTGGTCACCCTGCCCGGCGTCGGCCGGAAGACCGGCAACGTGGTCCGCTCGGTCGGGTTCGGCCTGCCCGGCCTGCCTGTCGACACCCACGTCGGACGGCTCTCGAGGCGGCTGCGGCTCACGACGGAATCGGATCCGGTGAAGGCGGAGCTCGATCTGAATCGCATCGTCCCCGAGGAGGAGCGCGGGGACTTCTCGCTCCGGCTCATCGAGCACGGCCGGAAGGTCTGCTACGCGCGGCGACCCCGCTGCGACGCGTGCATCCTGGCCGACGTGTGCCCGAGCGCGTTCAAGGTGTGAGGTGGGACGCGGCGCGGTCGAGGGCGCGCAGGGCGCCGCGCAGCGAACGCTCCGCGGTGAACAGATCGGAGGCGACGGCAGAGTCGGGCGATTCGTCGTAGCGCTCGGCCACCGCCACGACGCGCGTCGTGAGGTCCTCGAGTTGGGCTCGGAGGCTTGACAGCTCCGCGATGTCGGCGTCGTTCATCCGGCTCCAGCCTGTCGTGACGATCGTCGCGAGGCAAAGCGAGCGGTTGCGCGACCGCTCACGGTTACGATGATGCACACCGTGCTCGACCTCTTGGACCTCCGCGGCTTCACCGGTGACCTTCGGGTTGCGCTTCCCGCGACCGAGGACCCGGAGGGGCCGCTCGACGCGGTTCGAACGGTCATCGCCGACGTTCGGGCCCGCGGTGACGCGGCGCTGCTCGAGCTGACCGAGCGGCTCGACGGGGCCGCGATCGAGGATGTGCGTGTCCCCGCCGCCACGGTGACCGCCGCGCTGCGAGCGGTGCCGGACCGGCTCCGGACCGCCCTCGAGCACGCGGCGGCCGCCATCCGGGAGTACCACGAGGCCCAGCGACCGAACCCGGTCGACCAGGACGACGACGGGGTACGGGTCCGCGAGGTCGTGGTCCCCGTCAGCCGGGCCGGCTGCTACGTGCCGGGTGGCCGCGCCGCCTACCCGTCGACGGTGCTCATGACCGTCATCCCCGCCCGCGTGGCCGGGGTCGAGGAGGTCGCGCTCTGTGTGCCGCCCGATCCGGACGGCCAGGTCGCGGCTTCGACGCTCGCGGCGGCGGCTCTCGCCGGCGCCGACGAGGTGTACCGCGTGGGGGGAGCCCAGGCCATCGCCGCCCTCGCTTTCGGCACCGAGACCATCCGCCCGGTGGACGTGATCGTCGGGCCCGGCAACGTGTACGTGGCGCTCGCCAAGCGAGAGGTCGCGGGCCGCGTCGGCACGGACACCGTCGCCGGTCCGTCCGAGGTCGCGGTGGTGGCCGACGAGCAGGCTGACGCGGAGCTGGTGGCGGCCGATCTGCTGGCGCAGGCCGAGCACGGTCCGGGCGGCGCGGCGGTGCTGATCACCTGGCACGAGCCGCTCGTGCCGCAGGTCGAGTCCGAGGTGACACGCCGCCTCGAGCGCGCGCCGCGACGGTCCGAGATCGAGGCGACGCTCCGGGACGGGGGACGCGCGATCCTGGTGTCCGGTCCGGACCAGGCGATCGACGTGGTCAACGTCATCGCGCCCGAGCACCTCGAGCTGCTGACGGCCGACCCGGCGGCGATGGTGCCGGCGATCCGGAACGCGGGGGCGGTCTTCTGCGGGCCCTGGACGCCGGCCGTGGTGGGGGACTACATCGCCGGCGTGAACCACGTGCTGCCGACCGGGCGGGCGGCCCGCTTCGCGAGCGCACTCCGGGTTGACCACTTCCGGAAGTACGTGCACGTCGTGGAGGCCGACGAGGCCGCGCTGCGGCGGCTGGCCGTCGACGTGACCGCGCTCGCCGAGGCCGAGGGCCTGGCCGAGCACGCGCGCGCGGTCGCGCTGCGCACCGAGCTGCCAGTCCGGGAGCGGGCGTCATGACCCTCCCGTCGCCGCGCCCGGACCTCGGCGAGCTGGCTCGGTACCACTCGCCGCAGCTCGACGTCGCGGTGCGGCTCAACACGAACGAGAGCCCGTACCCGCCGCCGCCCGGCTTCGTCGATGCCTGGCTGGCCGGCCTGCAGGACGCGCCGCTGCACCGCTACCCGGACCGGGAGGCCCGCGCCCTGCGCGCCGCCCTCGGCGACCGGCTCGGCCAGCCGCCCGAGCGGCTCTTCTGCGCCAACGGCTCGAACGAGGTCCTCCAGTCGCTGCTGCTCGCCTACGGCGGCGCCGGGCGGCGGGCCCTGGTGTTCGAGCCGACCTATGCGCTGCACAGCCACATCGCCCGGATCACCGGCACCGAGGTGGTCACGGCCGACCGGGACGCCGACTTCCTGGTGTCGCCGACCGAGGCCGGGATCCTCGCCGCGTCCGAGCGCCCGAGTGTCGTGTTCCTCTGCAGCCCGAACAACCCGACCGGCACCGTCGAGCCGAAAGCCAACGTCGAGGCGCTGCTGGCTCGCGTCGGGGAGCGCTCGCCGACGCTCCTCGTGGTGGACGAGGCCTACGGCGAGTTCGCGGGCTGGAGCGCGACCGAGCTCGTCGACGACGACACGCCCCTCGTCGTCGCGCGCACCTACTCGAAGGTGTGGTCGATGGCGGCGTTGCGGCTTGGCTACGCGGTCGCCCCGCCGGCGGTGGTCGAGCAGCTGGAGCGGGTCATCCTGCCGTACCACCTCGCGACGCCGACCCAGGTCGCGGGCGTCGCGGCCCTGGCGTTCGAGGCCGACATGCGGCAGCGGGTCGACGCCCTCGTCGAGGAGCGGCACCGGCTGGCGAGCGCCCTCACCCGGCTGCCCGGCCTCACCGTCTACCCGTCGGGTGCGAACTTCGTCCTCGTGCGGGTCGACAGCGGCGGGCACGCGCTCTGGCAGCGGCTGGTCGACCGCGGCGTGCTGGTCCGGGACTTCTCGCACGTGCCGCGGCTCGAGGACTGCCTGCGGATCACGGTCGGCACGCCGGCCGAGGACGACGTCCTCCTGGCCGCGCTGCGCGACTCGATCGACGAGGCGGCGTGAGCGCGCCGCGTCGGGCCGAGCGGCACCGCAAGACCGCCGAGACGCGTGTCGACCTCGTCCTCGCGCTCGACGGCGACGGCCAGGCCCGGGCGTCCACCGGGATCCCGTTCTTCGACCACATGCTCGAGCAGCTCGGCAAGCACGCCGGCTTCGACCTCACCATCGAGGCCGAGGGCGACCTCGAGGTCGACCTGCACCACACGGTCGAGGACGTCGGGATCGCGCTCGGCGAGGCTCTCCGGGAGGCGCTCGGCGACAAGGCCGGGGTCCGCCGCTTCGCGTCGGCGCTCGTCCCCCTCG
>CALEYV010000093.1 GCA_937927875.1 uncultured Actinomycetes bacterium
CCGGTGCGAACCGTCACATCGCCGTGGCCGACCACCGTCTCGTCCAATACCGCGACGAGCCGGTCGTCAAACTCGACCGCTTCGACGTGGGCGCCGGTGTCGGCGAGCGCGACGGTGAGCGCGCCGAGCCCGGGCCCGATCTCGAGCACGCGCGCGCCCGGTTCGAGGTCGGCGAGCCGCACGATGCGACGGGCCGTGTTCGGGTCGTTGAGGAAGTGCTGCCCGAGCGAGCGCCGCGGTCGCAGCGCGTGCTCCGTCAGCAGGGCGCGGACAGCTGTCGGCGTGAGGACGGGCACGAAGGGAAAATACTGCTGCGGCGCGGGTCAGCCGTAGCCGAGTTTCTTCCCGCAGCCCCAAGCGCTAAACCCGTAGCGGGCCCGAATGCGCTCGGCGACGATGATCTGCTGCTCGCGGGTCGCCTGGCCCGCGTTGGCGCCGAACTGCTGGCCGCCGAAGGCGTTCCACGTCCCGTTGTAGATGCCGGTCCCGCCCGAGTACAGCGGACCCTGCATGGCCCAGTTCCCGCCCGTCTCGCAGTTGGCGATGGCGTCCCAGCGCGGGTCGGCCTTGGTGCCGTAGTAGTGGACAGGTGCCTGGGCCGTCACGACCGGCACCTGCGACACCGGGGTCTGCCCGACCGCGGAGCCGTTGTTGCTCGTGACCTCGTAGGTGACCTTCAGGATGCCGTGCACGGCGGCCTGTTCGCGGGTCTGTCCGACCGGCAGGTTGGGGTCGGGCAGCGTCTGCAGCGGCAGGTCGTAGGGCTGGAGGTTCGAGGTCAGGCTCACTCCCACCCGGATCACCTGCACGAACGGGTTGTCGAGCGGGATGACGGTATCGATGGGCGGCGACGTGTAGTCCGAGGGGCCGAGGACCACCTTGTAGTAGTCGAGCAGCTCGCGCACCGTGCGCACCGGCAGCTTGTAGTTGACGCCCTGGCCGTCCAGGCTGAGGGTCCCGACCCGCACCGTGCGCAGCTGCAGCGTCACCCCCGAGGAGAGCCGGGCGGGCGGGTTGAGGATGGCGACGCTGGACGGGAGCTTCAGGCTGGCGACGAACGCGTGGGGCAGCGAGCGCGCCGTGTAGAGGACGCGCATGAGCCCGTCGAGGTCGACGGTCACCGGGAAGGCGCGATGCACGCGGATCGTCATCCCGTCCGAGAGCGTGTCGGTCCGCGGCGGGTCGACGATGTCCTCGCGCCGGACGCTCACGTGCTGCTCTCGCAGGAGCGCGCCGACGGTGTTCTGGCCGCTGACGGCCGAGAGGAGTCGGCCGTCGACGCGGACCTGGACATGGTCCCCGCTGCTGAAGATCTGCGGGACGGTGTAGAAGCCGACGATCACGAGCGAGGCGGCGACGACGGCGGCGACGACGCGGCGGGGCGAGACGCCGGTGAGCGCCCGTCGGCGCGGCCGCGGCGCCGCCGGGGGACCAGTCGCGGTGGCGCGGTCGGGGTCGACGAGCTCGGTGATCTCGGGCAGGTCCTCGACCTCGGGCAGGGGCAGCCAGGTCGTCTCGTCGTGCGGCTCGGCCCGAGCCGGCGACGGCGTGCCGACCGGGATGTCGCGAGCCGCGGTGTCGTCGGCGGGCGGCGCGGTGAGCAGCTCGTCGATCTGGGGCAGGTCCTCGACCTCGGGCAGGGGCAGCCACGTCGTCTCGTCGTGCGGCTCGGCCCGGGCCGGCGACGGCAGCCCGACCGGGATGTCCCGGGACCCGGTGTCGTCGGGGGGCGGCGTCGCGACGAGGTCGTGGATCTCGGGCAGGCCCTCGAGCCCGGGCAGCGGCAGCCACGTCGTCTCGTCGTGGGGCTCGGCGCGGGCCGGGGAGGGGCGCACGACCTCAGCCACGTGGGTGCTCGACGGCCGCTGGCCGGCGCGGTGGCGACGACGCCAGCGAGAAGCCCGCTCGGTATCGGGAATGACAGCCTCCAGGGAGCTGCGCGGTGGGTCGGGCCGCCCCGCGTGTCCCCCTCGAGGCGTGGCCGGGACCGTATCGAAGGGGGCATCTTCTCGCAACGACCCTCGGGGAGGCCGAATCCGACGTATTTGCCCTGCTCAGGGCGCCGGGTGGAGCCCTAACACGGCCCGCGCCGCGGCTCGGGTGGCCTCCGCCACCTCGGTCGGCTCCCGACCCGTCGCCGCCGCGACGGCCGCCCCGACCAGGGGGACGAAGGCGGGCTCGTTCTCGGCGCCCCGGTGCGGGACCGGCGCCAGGTAGGGCGCGTCGGTCTCGATGAGCACCCGGTCGGGCGGCGTCACCGCTGCCGCGGCGCGGACGTCGGCCGCGCTCCGGAACGTGACGATGCCGCTGAACGACAGCCAGCACCCGAGCTCGAGGGCCCGCCGGGCCTCGTCGGGGCCGCCGGTGAAGCAGTGCAGCACCGTCGCCGGGGGCGGGGCCTCGTCGGCGAGGACCCGGAACGTGTCGTCCCAGGCGTCGCGGCTGTGGACGACTAGGGAGCGCCCGAGATCACGCGCCAGCGCGACGTGGCGGCGGAACGCCGCCTCCTGCTCGGCGGCCGGGCTGTGCCGGTAGTGGAAGTCGAGGCCGGTCTCGCCGATCGCCACGACGCCGTCGCCGGCCGCGAGCTCGACCAGCTCGTCCCACTCGTCATGGAGGCGCGTCGCGTCGTGGGGGTGGAGCCCGACCGTGGCCACCACGTCGTCGTGCCGAGCCGCCAGCTCGACCGCGGCGCGCGAGGACGCGGCGTCGGTGCCGACGCAGACGACCGCCGTCACGCCGGCGGCCCGGCCCCGCTCGAGCGCGGCGTCGGCGCCGCCGGTGATCGCGGTGAGGTGGGCGTGCGAGTCGACCCAGGCCGGCTCGGCGGGCACGGGCGTCAGGGCTCGAGGCGGGGGAACAGCGGCTCGCCCTTCTCGAGCTGCGTCCCGGTGGGCCCGAGGCCCCAGGCCGCCGCGCCGGGCAGGCGCTGGTCCTCGGGGCGCCCCGGCAGCCCGAGGCGCCGCCACAGCTCCGCGCTGGCGCGCGGGATCACGGGCGACGCCAGCAGCGCCACCACGCGCAGCGCCTCGAGGCAGTCGCCGAGCACGGCGGCCGTCGCCGCTGCATCGCCGGCCTTGTGGAGCCGCCACGGCTCCGTCGCCTCGATGTAGGAGTTGGCGGCCCGGATGAGCTCCCAGACCGCGGCGAGGCCGGCCGCGTAGTCGAGCCGGTCCATCCCCGCCTCCATGCCCTCGGCGGCGCGCGCGGCCGCCTCCCGCAGCGGGCCGTCGTCGCGCGCGTCGGGGGCGACCCCGTCGCAGTAGCTGGCGGTCATGTTCAGGACCCGGTTGGCGAGGTTCCCGAAGTTGTTGGCGAGATCCGCGTTGTAGCGGGCGAGCATCGACTCGTAGCTGAAGTCGCCGTCGGGCCCGAACCGCTGGTCGGCGAGAAAGTGGTACCGAAACCCGTCGGAGCCGAAGTCGGCCACCAGGTCGGCGGGCGCGATCTGGTTCAGCGCCGTCTTGCTCATCTTCTCGCCGCCGACGAGCAGGAACCCGTGCGCGAACACGCACTTCGGGGGGGCCTCGCCGGCCGCCATCAGCATCGCCGGCCAGTACACGGCGTGAAAGCGCAGGATGTCCTTGCCGACGATGTGGTAGTCGGCCGGCCAGTAGCGGTCGAACCCGGCCCGGTCGTGGCCGTACCCGATCGCCGAGCAGTAGTTGAAGAGGGCGTCGAACCACACGTAGGTCACGTGGGCGGGGTCCCAGGGCAGCGGGATGCCCCACGACAGCGACGTGCGGCTCATCGAGAAGTCGCGCAGGCCCTGCTTGATGAACCCGAGCACCTCGTTGCGGCGGCTCTCGGGCTGCACCGCCTCCGGGTGAGCGCCGTAGTACTCGAGCAGCTGATCGGTGAAGCGAGAGAGCTGGAAGAAGTAGTTCTCCTCGGTGACCCGCTCGACCGGCCGCCCGTGCACCGGGCAGAGCCCGTCCACCAGCTCGTCCTCGGTGTAGTAGGCCTCGCAGGCGACGCAGTACAGGCCCTCGTAGATCCCGAGCTCGATGAAGCCGCGGTCGTAGACGACCTGGAGGAACTGCTGGACCGCCTCGTAGTGGCGGGGCTCGGTGGTGCGGATGAAGTCGGTGCTCGTGATGTCGAGCAGCCGCCACGCCTCCCGGTACCGGGCGCTGGTCCGGTCGGCCCACTCGCGGGGGGTGACGCCCTGCTCCTCGGCCGCGCGCTGCACCTTCAGGCCGTGCTCGTCGGTGCCGGTGAGGAAGAACACGTCGTCGCCCCACAGCCGCCGCCAGCGCGCGATCGCGTCGGCGGCCACGGTCGGGTAGGCGTGCCCGATGTGTGGCGCGTCGTTGACGTAGTAGATCGGCGTCGTGACGTAGAACGGCGTGGCCATCGAGCCCAGGCTACCGACCGGGTTCGCGCGCCCGACCCGGATTGCCGCGCGCCGCGACCACCGCGTCGTACGCCCGCCGCCGCGGCACTCCGAGCTCGGCCGCGACCTGCATCGCGGCGTCCTTCGCCGACCGGCCGGCGGCGACGGCGGCGGCCGCGGCCGCGGCGACGTCCTCGTCGGAGGGCTCGACGGGCGCGGCGCCGCCGAGCACGAGCACGAACTCGCCGCGCGGCGGATGCTCGCCGACGTGGTCGAGCGCGCTGGCAACGGTCCCGCGGACCACCTCCTCGTGCAGCTTCGTGAGCTCGCGGGCCAGGACGAGGGGCCGGTTCGGCCCGACCGCGTCGAGCAGCTCAGCCAGGGTGTCGGCCAGGCGGTGCGGGGATTCGAACAGCACCGTGGAGCGCGGCTCCTCCACCAGCTCGGCCAGGCGCCGCCGGCGGGCGGTCGCCTTGCCGGGCAGGAAGCCCTCGAACGCGAACCGGTCGGTCGGCAGCCCCGAGACGACGAGCGCGGTGAGCGCGGCGCTGGGGCCGGGCACGACCCCGACCGTTACGCCGGCGTCGAGGCAGGTCCGGACGAGGCGGGCGCCGGGGTCCGAGATCCCGGGCATGCCGGCGTCCGTGACGACGGCGACGGTGGCGCCGGCCTGGATGGCGTCGACGAGCTCGGCGGCGCGGGCCCGCTCGTTGTGCTCGTGAACCGCGACGAGCCGATGGCCGGCCGGCACGCCGGCGTGGCTGAGCAGGGCCCGGGTGCGGCGGGTGTCCTCAGCCGCGATCACATCGGCGTCGCGCAGCGTCTCGACGGCGCGGGGGGTCAGGTCGCCGAGATTGCCGATCGGCGTCCCGACGAGCACGAGGCGGCCGGTCACACGTTGAACCGGATCTCGAGCACGTCGCCGTCCTGCACGACGTAGTCCTTGCCCTCGACCCGCAGCTTCCCGAGCTCCTTCGCGGCGGTCCACGACCCGATCTCGAGCAGCTCCTCCCATCCGATCACCTCGGCCCGGATGAAGCCGCGCTGCAGGTCGGAGTGGATGACACCGGCGCACTCCGGTGCCGTGGCCCCGGCCCGGAACGTCCAGGCGCGCGACTCCTTCTCGCCGGTGGTGAGGAAGACACGCCGGCCCAGCAGGTGCAGCGCGGCGCGGGCCAGGCGCGGCACCACGCTCTCGGGCACGCCGAGCTCGGCGAGGAGCTGGGCGCGCTCGGCTCCCGCGGCGGCGACGACGTCCGGGTCGCTCTCGAGCTCGACGCAGACCGCGAGCGCGTCCTCGCCGAACGGCCCCGCGAGCCCGTCGGCGGCGTCGAGCTGGTCGACGTCGATGTTCACGACCACCAGCGACGGCTTGTTCGTCAGCAGGAACACCGGCTCGAGCCGGGCCCGGTCGTCGGCACCGACGTCGGACCGGTAGAGCGGGACGCCGTCGCTCAGCGCGGCCTCGGCCCGCTCGAGCGCACCCACCTCGGCCGCCAGCGACGCGTCGCCCTTCGCGGCCCGCCGCTGCTTGTCGAGCCGGGCCTCGACCGAGCCGAGGTCGGCGAGGATCAGCTCCTCCTCGAGCGCCCGGAGCTCGGGCTCGGGGTCGTGCCCGCCGCCGGCCCGCACAACGAAGAGGATGGCGTCGCAGTCGCGGAGGGAACCGAGCAGGCGGCTCCCGAGTCCCTTGCCCGCCTCGGCCGACAGCGCCGGCAGCATCGCGAGCTGGAACGTGGCCCGGACGACCTGCTTCGAGCGTGACATCTCGGCCAGTCGGTCGAGGCGCTCGTCGGGGATGCTGACCATCCCGAGGACCCGGTCGGCGGCACTCGATGCGTCGTGCCCGGTCAGCGCGGCGAAGACGCCGTCGTGGCCCGAGTCGGCCAGCCCGACGAGCCCGAGGTGCTCCACCTCTCGGAGGCTATCGGCGGGTGGGTGCAGACTCTCGGGAGGACGTCGCCTTGGAGGGGATGATGGCTGACCTGGCCGCGCTCGCTGACCGCCTCGAGATCGAGGAGGTCCTCACGCGCTATGCGTGGGCGCTCGACTCGAAGGAGTTCGACCGCCTCGACGACGTGTTCACCGCCGACGCGCACATCGACTACACGAGCTCGGGTGGTGTCGCGGGCGCGTTCCCGGAGGTGAAGGCCTGGCTGGCCCAGGTGCTGCCGCACTTCCCCGCCTACCAGCACCTGGTGACGAACAAGGACATCCGGGTCGACGGCGACGGCGCCACCAGCCGGTCCGAGTTCTACAACCCGATGGTCACCGCCAAGCCGGACGGCTCCCGCGGCATCTTCTTCGTCGGCGGCGAGTACCACGACCAGCTGACCCGCACGCCGCAGGGTTGGCGGATCACGGACCGGGTCGAGAAGTCGATCTGGACCGACGGCGACTTCCCGGCCGTCCCCGAATCCGACGGTTAGGGGCAGGCGCCCGCGACGACGGCGTCGGCCTTCAGCAGCCCAACCGCCCCCGACTGGAAGTCGGTCGGCGCCGGCAGGGCGACCGCGCCGCTCGTGATGCGGGACGCCACCTGGGCCGGCGTGTCGGCGGGGCAGCGCTGCAGCACCAGCGCCGCGACCGCGCTCACGTGGGGCGTCGCCATCGACGTGCCGCTCAGGAAGGCGTAGCCGCTCGCGTTCGAGATCGCCGTGCCGCCGAACGGCACGGTGGAGAGGATGCTCACGCCGGGTGCGGCCACGGTGACGTACGGGTTGTTGTTCGAGAAGCTGGCCCGGCGGTCGGTCGATCCGTCGAGCGCGCCCACCGCGATCGTCCCCGCGAAGCCGGGCTGGCCGGCATAAGCACCGGGGTACTCCGGCTCGTCGGCGAACGCGCAGCCGCCGGCGCCGTTGAAGCCGTTGCCGGCCGCGGCGACGACCACGACCCCGCGCGAGATCGCGTCCAGCACCGACTGGCGCAGCACGGGGTCGTCGCCGCAACCGCCGAGGCTGAGGTTGATGACCTTCGCCCCGCCGCCGTTCACCGCGTCCGAGGCCCACTCGATGCCGGACGCCACCGTGCTCGTGTAGCCGGCGCCCTGGCAGTCCAGGACGCGGACCGGGACGATCGTGGCGTGGGGGGCACCGCCGACGACGCCGATCGTGTTGTCGACCGCAGCGATGGTCCCGGCGACGTGGGTGCCGTGCCCGTAGCCGTCGATGCGGGCGTAGTTGCTCGGCGGGTTGCCGACCACGAAGTCCGCGCCCGCGGTGACGTTGCCGGCCAGGTCGGGGTGGTTGGCCTGCACGCCGGTGTCGACGACCGCCACCCGCACCCCGGTGCCGTCGAGCCCGGCCGCCCACGCGGCCGGGAAGTCGTCCTGTGCCGCCTGCAGGTCGGTCTGGTTGGCCGAGTAGTCGGGGTTCTGGGTCGGGGTCACGGCCTGGGCGTGCACCGGCTGGTCGGGGCCGACGGCGAGGACGTGCCCGGTGGTCTGCAGCTGGTCGACCTCGTGGCTGACGTCAGCGGCCGTCGCGGCGTGGAACGTCACCACGTCCGAACGCGAGCCGCCCCGATCGATGAGCGCCACCTGGGCGTCGGAGCTCCGGCCGGCGCTGCTGCACAGCGTGCGGGACACCGGTGGCGGCGCCACCGCGAAGCAGCCCGCGGCGACGAGGCCGAGCGCCGCGACGATGCTCGAGCGGACGAGTCCCCGCCGGGCTCGTGGTCCCATTGCCCTCGGTCGCCCCCGACCTGCATGGCGTCGCCGAGCCTGGGCCGCCCCAGAACGTCGGTGCCGGCGAACGCCGGCCTGAGGCTACTTCGGAGGAGTGCGTCGCCCGACGACTACCCTGCCGGCCGTGCCGAAGAAGTCGAAGAAGCGTCGGCTGCGGGCTCGCCGGAACAAGGCGAACCACGGCAGCCGCCCCAACGCCGGCCGCCGCTGACCCAAGCGCTCAGCGGGCGTCGGCGCGACGGTGTCGGCGAGCCGGTGGTCGGCGGTGAAGACCCGCCGATGGATCCCCAGCGCGACCACGCTGAATGTCGTATCGGCGACCCTGCCGGTAGGCGAGGACTGCGGCTACGACGGAGCTCGCGCCTCGCCGCCGATGGAGTTGCCGGCGAACTCGGGGCGCGTCGTCAGGACGAGCACCACGCCGGCGAGCACGATTGGGATCGCCAGCGACACCAGCAGCGCGGGCTGGTCACTCCCCGACACGACCCCCAGGTTGAACGCGTGGTACGCGAAGTGCGGGATCGAGTACACGAGCCACGTCAGTGCCGCCGCGATGCTGAGCGCGCGCGTGAGGAGCACCAGCGCGCACGCGGTGAGGACGGCTACCCCGAGGTTCAGCTCGCCGACGTCGCGCACCAAGTGCTCGTTGTACGGGCCGTCCGCGGACACCCACATGTGGGTCCCGCCTGGAAAGTCCAGGTAGAAGGACCGCGGCGCGACCGCGGCCCACACGCCGACCAGCAGCGCGCTGACGACCAGGAACAGCAGCGCCACCCGCACCGCCAGCCGCGCGCTCACGGTCGCGCTCCCGCGGCCCGAGCCGCGGCCACCGCGGCCCAGCCGTCCCGCGCGTCTCGATACCCGGGCGACCAGCCGGTCGCGCCCTTGAACTTGCCGTTGGCCACCCGCTGGGAGGCGAGGAGGCTGGGCGCGGCCGGGCCTGCAGCCAGGCGCATCACCGCAGTCGGCGTGAGCCGGAGCCGGTGCAGGTTGAAGGCCGCCGAGAACGCGTCGAGGTAGTCGCGGCGGGTCAGGGGGTCGTCGTCGGAAACGTTGTAGATGCCACCCGGGGCGTCGAGGGCGCCGACGACCGCGCTCCCGATGTCGTCGGTGTGGATCGACGACAGGTAGGCGTCGGGACGCCCGGCGACGGTCGAGAGCCGCCACTTGGCGAGGCGGAGCGAGTCGTCGACGCCCCGGCTGGTCGGGCCGTAGAAGAGTCCGAACCGCAGCACCACGCCGCGACCGCCGCCGTCGTCGTAGCCGAGCACCAGCGCCTCGCCGTCCAGCGTCGGCGCCAGCAGCCCCGCCCGCACCGGCGCGACCGTCTCGTCGATCCACTCCGAGCCTCGGTCCGGGTACGTGAACGTGACCGACTCCTTGACCACGACGCCGATGTCGTGGGCGCGGGCACCCATCAGCAGGTAACGCGTGGCGTCCGTGCGAAGCCGGTTGTGGGTCTCCCACGCGCTCTTGCGCAGGGCGCGAGAGACCGGTGGGACGTTGGTCGCCAGGTGCGCGATTGCGTCGCAGCCCTTCACGGCGTCCTGCACTGCGTCCGGATCGAACAGGTCGACCGCGACCGGCTCCGCGCCCGCCTGGCGGAGTTGGCCCGCCTTCTCGTCGGTTCGGGCGACCGCCCGGACGTCGTGGCCGGCGGCGAGCAGGGCCCGCACCGTCAGCGGCCCAAGGACCCCCGTCGCGCCGGTGAGGAACACCTTCATGCCAACACCTCCTGGAACCATCGGAACCCCTTCTCGAGCGCGAGCGGGGGCGCCGAGTCGGCCACCATCGCGACCACGTCGGCGATCGACGTGCGCGCCAGCTCGGCCCGCCATGTCGCGTCGGCCCGGTTCATCACCACGTGAATCGAGCACGGCAGCCGGTACTCGCGGGCCGGGAGCCGGGCCGGGCCCTTCCGGCGGATCTCGGTGCACCGGAACGCGGGCTCGACGCCGTCGATCGCCTCCACCACGTCGAGCACGCTCACGTCGCCCGCGGGGCGGGCGAGCCGGTACCCGCCGCGCGGGCCCGGCACCGCCTCCAGGACGCCGGCCCGGGACAGGGCCTGGAGGTGCTTGGCCAGGTACGCGGTCGGCACGTCGTGGTACTCGGCGAGCCGGGTGGCCGGCAGCGCGGCGCCGGGCGGGAGGACGGCAGCGAGCGTCACGCAGTGGAGGCCCCACTCGACGCCCTCCGAGAGCCGCACAACCCGGATACTAGATATCCGGGTCTCGCGGGTGCCACCCGGGCGCGTCAGAGCCGGTCGACGAGGAGGCTCTGCAGGGACCGGCCGATGCGGCCCTGCTCGTCGTGGAGCGCGCTCTCGGCCAAGCCGACGCCGGCCGCCTCGGCGTGGGTCCGGGCCTCCAGCGCGACCCACTCCCCGACCGGCAGCCGGTGCAGGTAGATCGTCAGGTCGGGGTTGATGAAGAGGTAGCGGCCCCGCTCGAGGGCGGCGCTGACACCGTTGCCGAAGTCGGCCGCCGCCGCGACCCGCTGCAGCGGCGTCGGCTCCTCCCCGGCCACGACCGGGACGACGAGGCGGAACCAGATCGTCGCCTCGCCGACGTCGGCGAACGAGCCCGCCGCGACGCGCAGCTCCATGGCCTGCCAGAACCCGACCTCGGTGTGCGGGAACTGGATCGCGTACGGCGACCCCTCGGCCGGCGGCGGGATCGCCAGCGGTTCCGGGTCGAGGACGGGAAGGGCCAGGCTCGGGTCGAAGCGCAGGCGGAGCGCGGTGGCGCGGGCGACCTCGGTGCCGTCGGCGCGCAGCGACGCCTCGAGCCACTGGACCTTCCGGCCCGGGCGCAGCGTGCGCGTCTCGACGGTCAGGGGCAGCAGCGGGACCGGGCGCAGCAGCTCCACCGTGAGCCGGGCGACGAACTCGGCCGGGCCCGGATCGGCGCGCTCGAGCGCGCGCGCCAGCAGCGCCGCCGGCGGTCCGCCGTGCTGGGCGTCGGGTGACCACGGGCCGCGCGCGATCGGGCTCGGGACGGCGCGGTCACCGTCGACCTCGTAGATGGCATCCGGCATCGGCGGCGGAGCGTAGGGGGTGACGCCGACGGCCGCGGAGCGACGCGCCGGGCCGCGTCCCCGGTCGGAGCGGGGCGCTCCGCCCGCCCCGGGGCCCGAAGGCGGCGAATGCGAGACTGTCGGGCCGCATGCTCTTCCCGACCATCACGTTCGCGATCTTCTTCCTCGTCGTCCTGCCGATGAGCTGGCTCCTCATGCACCGCCGGTTCCGCTGGCAGCTGTTCATCCTCGCCGCGTCCTACTTCTTCTACGGCTACTACGACTGGCGTTTCGTTTTCCTGCTCGGCGGCTCGACGCTGGTCAACCAGTTCGTGGCGCTGCGGATCCACGCCAGCCAGCGGGACGGTGTCCGCCGGGCCTGGCTCACGGCCGGCGTGCTCGCCAACCTCGGTGGCCTCGCCTACTTCAAGTACTACGACTTCTTCGTCAGCAACGCCACGAACCTGCTGGCGCGCCTGGGCCTCGGCGTCTCGCCCACGATCGTGGCGGTCGCCCTCCCGATCGGGATCTCGTTCTTCACCTTCCAGGCCCTCAGCTACGTCATCGACGTGTACCGGGGGACCTTCGAGCCCCGCACCCTGCTCGAGTTCGCCGTCTACCTGTCCTTCTTCCCCCACGTCGTCTCGGGCCCCATCGTGCGGGCGGCCGAGTTCCTGCCCCAGCTGCGCGAGCGTCACGACCCCCGCAAGGTCGATTCGAGCCGAGCCTTCTTCCTCATCTTCATGGGGCTCTTCAAGAAGGTGGTCATCGCCAACTTCCTCGGCACCAACATCGTCGACGTCGTGTTCGCGAACCCGAAACAGCACGGGTCGCTCGAGGTGCTGGTCGCCGTCTATGCGTACGCGATCCAGATCTACGCCGACTTCAGCGGCTACACCGACATGGCCATCGGGCTGGCCCTGCTCCTCGGCTTCCGGTTCCCGCAGAACTTCGACGCGCCGTACACGGCGACCTCACTGCAGGACTTCTGGCGTCGCTGGCACATGACGCTGTCACGCTGGCTGCGCGACTACCTGTACATCCCGCTCGGCGGCAACCGGAACGGCCGATGGCGGACGTATCGCAACATCTTCCTCACCTTCCTCCTCGGCGGCCTGTGGCACGGCGCGCAATGGACGTTCGTCGTCTGGGGCGGCATCCACGGCGGGTTCCTCTGCTACGAGCACTGGCGCCAGACGCGCCGCGAGGCCGCGCATCATCACCCGGCCCCCGACACCTTCCGTGGGCGCATGTACCGGCGGCTCATCACCTTCAACGTCGTCTGCCTGGCATGGGTGTTCTTCCGCGCCGACTCGTTCTCGAACGCCGGTGACGTCCTGAACCGGATCTTCGATCCGTCCCACTGGAACCAGGCCGCGCCGCTGGTGACGGGCGGCGTCCTGCTCGCCATCGGGGCCGGGCTCGTCGAGCAGTACATTCCGCGTGACGCCCTCGCGAGGACCATGAGCTGGTTCTCGCGGCTGCCCCCAGCCGCACAGGGCGTCACGCTCGGCTTCGTGCTGCTGCTGACGAACAGCATGGGACCCCGCGGGGTCGCTCCCTTCATCTACTTCCGGTTCTGACGTGCCGCCCCCTTCCCGCGCCGACCTGCCGACGACCATCAAGTGGTCGGATTCGTCGCAGCCGGAGCCCGAGCCGCGGGCGCAGCCGTCGATCGACGACCTCACCGGTGACCGGGACAGCCCGCCGCGACGGCCCCTGCCCGCGGGCAAGGTGCTGGCCGTCGGCCTCATCGCGCTGCTCGTCGGCGCGCTGCTGAACGCGGCCGGCATCCGAAAGACCGCCCTTGGTCAGCCGGTCGGGTGGCGACGCGACGTCTCGACGTTCTTCGCCGACCGCCTCTACGACGTCAGCCACGCCCTCTACCTGGACCGCCTGCGGGTCGATCTCAAAGATCTCCTCGGCCGCAGCACCGACGACGCGGTGAACACGCGCCTGCCGAGCCCGACCACCACCACGACCCCGGGCCCGACGCCGACCACGCTGCCGCCGCGGGTCGCTTTCTCGCCCACGCACCAGGCCCGGCTCTGGGTCGGCGGCGACTCGCTCTCCGACACGCCGGGGTCGGAGCTCATCACGGCCGTGGGCGCGACCAACGCCGTGGGCGTGCTCGGCCCCGTCGACTCGCACATCTCGACCGGCCTGGCCCGCCCCGAGGTCTTCAACTGGCCCGCCTACCTGAAGACCGTGCTCACCGCCGACCAGCCCGACGCGGTCGTGCTCACCTTCGGCGCCAACGACGACCAGACGCTCACCGGCTCCGGCGGCGGCGAGCCCTTCGGGGGCCCGGACTGGCAGGCCGAGTACGCGCGTCGCGTCGGTGGCCTCATGGACACGATCACCGGGATCTCCAGTCACCCGAAGCTCTTCATGGTGGGGATCCCGCCCATTCGCGACATGGCGCGGTTCACGAACGACTACACGATCATCAACCGGATCTTCTCCGCCCAGGCCGCCGCGCGCCGCGGCCACGTCTACTACGTCGACACGGTGTCGGCGCTTGGCACGCCCACCGGCGGCTACTCCGACTTCCTGTCGAACCCCGACGGGACGGTCGTGCAGGTCCGCAGCTCCGACGGGGTGCACTTCACCCGGGCCGGCGGTGACCGCGTCGCGGGCGCCATCCTCTCCGCCATGCGCCAGGCGTTCGACCTCGATTCCTGGCGAACCGGTGGCTCCACGACCACGACGACGACCGCGCCGAAGGGCACGGGGCCGCGCGGCCGATCGAGCACCAGCACGACGCCGACGACCCGGTTGCCCTGAGCGACGCGTGTCGCGCGCGGCCGCTCGCGTGCGGCCCCAACTCCAATGGGGCCGGGGCTAACGCGCGTGACCAAGGGTCCCGGCGCGGTCGGACTCGTGGTCGTGCTCGTCGCCAGCGCCGCCGCCCTCGCGGTCCCGGCCGCGGCGCGCCTGCAGGTCGCGGCGCCGATCGACCCGACCGCGATCCCCCTCGGCGACGGGCACGTCTCGACCAGCCCGAAGGTCGGCTTCGTCGACTCGTGCCAGACCTCGTTCGGTGGGGGTGGCGCACAGACCGCCGGCCCGTGGATCAACAGCGCCGCCAAGACGTGGAACGCCCGCACCAAGCTGCACGCCCAGGGATCGGTGAGCTGGCCCAACGCCTCGTTCAGCGACACGGTGTCCGGCTCCCAGCGGCTCATCAAGACCAACGACCTGCCGGGCACGCACACGACCGGCACCTTCCCAATCACCAGCACCGACCCCGCGTACACCTACGACCGCAACCCGGGTCACATCGCGGCGCAGAACATCAGCTGGAGCCTGCCCGCGAACCCGACGGCGGCGTCCAAGCCCTCGTGCGTGGGCCTCGGCCCGATCGGGGTGATCTCGGACGGTGTGCTGCTGTACAACGCCCTCGACGCGGGCGGGCGCGACGCGGCCGCGCACGAGGTGCTCGACAGCTGTGACGGCCACCCGGACCCGAGCACGACCTACCACCACCACACCGTGCCGTCCTGCGTCACGTCGACGGTCACCGGCAGCTCGGCGCTGGTCGGGTACGCCGCGGACGGCTTCGGGATCTACGTCGAGCGCGACAAGCAGGGCAACCTGCTCACGAACGCCAGCCTCGACGCCTGCCACGGCCGCACCAGCACGGTGACGTGGAACGGCAAGCGCAAGAAGCTGTACCACTACGACGGGACGCTCGAGTACCCGTACACGGTGGGCTGCTACCACGGGACGCAGGCCGCCAGCACCAAGCGGACCGGTGGCGGCGGGAGCGCCGGTGGTGGCGGGGCTGCCGGCGGCGGCCCGCCGGGCGGCGGCGGGCCCCCGGGCGGCATGTAAGACCGGCGGCGCGCCCGGTCTCGATGAGGCGGGGGCGAGCCGCGCTGCCATAGTGGGCGAACCGTTGCCGACCGACGTCGGAGCCCGCCATGGAGCCCGAAGCTCGCCAGACGGCGATCGGCCGCCGAGTGTTCCTCGGCATGGCCGCGTTCGCCGCCACCGGCGTGGTGTTCGGCACCCAGATCCAGGGCTGGCTCGAACGCAACGTCGGGCCGGTCCTCGCCCGCGACCCGACCGGGCTGCTGGCGCTGCTCCCGATCGGTCGGTTCCGCATCTACACCGTCACGTCCGACCTCCCGAGCCGCAGCCGGGCCGAGTACCGGCTGCACGTCCGCGGGCTCGTCGAGCGCGAGACCGTGCTCACCTTCGACGAGCTCACCGCGCTGCCGCGGACGCGGCTGCGGCGCGACTTCCAGTGCGTCACCGGCTGGCGGGTTCCCGACGTCGAGTGGGCCGGCGTCCGGCTGTCCGAGGTCCTCGACCGGGCGGGCGTGAAGCCCGAGGCCGGGGCGGTCCGCTTCGTGTCCTTCGACGGCGCCTACAGCGAGAGCCTCACGCTCGCCCAGGCTCGCCGCCACGACGTCCTCGTCGCCTACGAGCTCCAGGGCTCCCCGCTGTCGAGCGAGCACGGCGGTCCGGCGCGTCTCTACGTGGCGCCGATGTACGGCTACAAGTCGTGCAAGTGGCTCGACACCATCGAGCTGACCGCCCAGGTGGAACCCGGCTACTGGGAGCACCGCGGCTACGACGTCGACGGCTGGGTCGGGCACTCGAACCACCGCAGCGATGACACCACCAGCTGAGCTCGAGCGCTTCGACCGGGTCGAGCGGCTCGCCCACTGGACCACCGCCGTCCTGTTCGGCGTCCTCCTGCTCACCGGCGCGGCCCTGTACGCGGGACCGGTGTCGACGCTGGTCGGCCAGCGCGAGCTGGTGCGGATGCTGCACGTCAGCGCCGGCGTGGCGCTGCCGGTGCCGCTCCTCGTGGGCCTGGCCGGCCGCTGGGGTCGTCGGCTGCGCCGCGACCTCCGCGAGCTCGGGCGCCTCGACGACGACGACCGGCGGTGGCTGCGGCGGTCGACCCGGGCCGGTGCCCGCCTGGCCAAGTTCAACCCGGGCCAGAAGCTGAACGCGGCGTTCCTTGGCTCGGCGATGGTCGTCATGCTCGGCACCGGGATCGTCCTGAAGTGGTTCAGCCTCTTCTCGCTCGACACGCGGACCGGCGCCACGTTCGTGCACGACTGGGTCGCGCTCGGCATCTGGATCGCCGTCGCCGGTCACATCGCGCTGGCCCTGCGCGACTCCGAGGCGCTGCGCGGCATGCGCCGGGGCTTCGTGAGCGCGCGCTGGGCCCGCACCATGCGGCCGCGCTGGTACGAGGCCGAGACCGGTGAGCCGGCCGAGCGGCTGCGGGCACCGGAGCCCGCCGCGCCGGCCGGGTCCTCGTAGCGCGCGCCGACTACTCGGGGCGCTCACGCGCGACCCGCCAGTAGCCTCGACTCGATGGGTGTCGACCCCGCGACGATCCGGCTGCCACCGGCGCTGCTCCCGGCCGACGGCCGGTTCGGGTCCGGCCCGTCGAAGGTGCGCGACGAGGCCGTGGGCCGGCTGGCCGCGGCCGCCCACGGCTACCTCGGGACCAGCCACCGCCAGGAAGGCGTTCGCTCGGTGGTGCGGCGGGTCCGGACCGGGCTGGCCGAGCTGTTCGCGCTGCCGGACGGCTACGAGGTCCTGCTCGGGAACGGCGGGACGTCGGTGTTCTGGGACGCGGCGACGATCGGGCTCATCGAGCGACACAGCCAGCACCTGAGCTTCGGCGAGTTCTCGGCCCGCTTCGCCGCTATCGCCCGCGCGGCGCCGTTCCTCGAGGACCCCGACGTGATCGAGACGCCGGCCGGCACCCATCCCGAGCCGAGCCCCCGGCCCGGGCTCGACGCGTACGCCCTGACGCACAACGAGACGTCGACCGGCGTGATGATGGACATCCGGCGCCCGGACGGCGCCGGCCTCGTGCTCGTCGACGCCACGTCGGCGGCCGGCGGGCTGCGCGTCGACCCTCGTGCCTTCGACTGCTACTACTTCGCGCCCCAGAAGGCCTTCGCGTCGGAGGGCGGGCTGTGGCTGGCGCTGTGCTCGCCGGCCGCACTGGAGCGCATCGAGCGCATCGGGGCGTCCGACCGCTGGCAGCCGCCGAGCCTGAGCCTGCCGGTGGCGCTCGAGAACTCCCGCAAGGACCAGACGCTCAACACGCCGGCGCTCGCCACGCTGTTCCTGCTCGCCGACAGCATCGAGTGGATGCTCACGTCGGGCGGCCTCGAGTGGGCCGCGTCGCGCTGCGACCGGGCCGCCGAGCTGCTCTACGGCTGGGCCGAGGCGAGCCCGTACGCGACGCCGTTCGTGGCCAAGCCGGCCGAGCGCAGCCACGTCAACGCCACCATCGACTTCGAGGGTGTCGACGCGGCCACGGTCGCGGCCGCGCTGCGGGCCAACGGGATCGTCGACACCGAGCCGTACCGCAAGCTGGGCCGCAACCAGCTCCGCATCGCCATGTACCCGGCCATCGAGACCGAGGACCTGGCCACGCTCACCCGGGCCATCGACTACGTCGTCGAGGCGATGGGGTGACGGTCTTGCTGCCGGACGGCCTGGTGGCGGTGGTGAAGCGCGACTGCCCCACCTGCCGGCTGGTGGCACCGGTGCTCGCCGACCTGCGCTCCCGGTCGCTCCCCCTCACCATCTACAGCCAGGACGACCCCACCTTCCCGGACGGCCTCGAGCCCGTCGACGACACCGCGCTCGACGTGTCGTTCGCGCTCGACGTCGACACCGTGCCGACGCTGCTGCGCGTCGAGGACGGCCACGAGACGGCCCGGCTCGTCGGCTGGAGCCGCGAGCAGTGGGCGCCGTTCACCGGCGTCGCCGACCTCGGCGCGGGACTGCCCCCGCACCGGCCCGGCTGCGGCTCCCGCACCCACGACCCCGACCTGGCCGCGGCCCGGGCCGCGGCCGCCGACGGCGCGCGCCTCGCCAGCCGGCGGGTCGAGCTCGGCCCCAGCGAGGACGACGCCGAGGCCATGTTCGAGCGGGGCTGGACCGACGGGCTCCCGGTCGTCCCGCCGACCCCGGAGCGGGTGGCGCGCCTGCTCGCCGGCACCACCCGCGACCCCGACGAGATCGTGGCGGTCGTGCCGCCCGACCTGGTGCCGTGCACGGTCGAGAAGGTCGCCGTGAACGCGGTGATGGCGGGCTGTCGCCCCGACTACCTGCCCGTCGTGCTCGCGGCGGTCGAGGCGGCCTGCACCGACGAGTTCAACATCCACGGTCTTCTGGCCACGACCTGGTTCTCGGGCCCGCTCGTGATCGTGAACGGGCCGCTGACGCGCGCGATCGGCATGAACGACGGGATCAACGCCCTCGGGCAGGGCAACCGAGCCAACGCCACCATCGGACGCGCCCTCCAGCTCGTCGTGCGCAACGTCGGCGGCGGCCGGCCGGGCGGGGTCGACCGGGCCACGCTCGGTCAGCCCGGCAAGTACACGTTCTGCTTCGCCGAGCGGGAGCACGACTCCCCGTGGGAGCCGCTGCACGTGACCCGGGGCCTGCCGGCCTCCTCGTCGGCGGTGACGCTCTTCGCGGCCGAGGGCCCGCGCGGAATCATCGACCAGCTCTCGCGCGACGCCGAATCGCTGGCCAACACCTTCGCGGCCTGCTTGCGCGCGACCACCCATCCGAAGCTGGCGCTGGCATTCGACGCCGTGCTCGTCGTCTCCCCCGAGCACGGGCGGGTGTTCCGGGAGGCGGGGTGTCGAAGGCCCAGCTGCTCGAGGAGCTCGACGCCCGGCTGCAGCTCCCGGGCGCCGAGCTCGTGCGCGGCGCGGGCGGGATCGCCGAGGGGCTCCCGGACGCGGTGCAGGACCTGACCCTCCCGAAGTTCAGGGACGGGGGGCTGCTCATCGTCCACGCCGGTGGTGGCGCAGGGCTGTTCTCGGCCATCATCGGGGGCTGGGCGAGCGGCGCAGGCGGCAGCGCCCCGGTGACGAAGGAGATCGGCTCGTGAGCGACCCCCGCGTGGTCCTGGACCCAACCGGCGAGCGGCAGGCCCCGGTGCGCGAGCGCACCCCCCGGCCCGCCACCCTCGACGGGGCCGCGGTCGGCCTCCTCGACATCACGAAGGCCCGGGGCGACGTGTTCCTCGACCGCCTCGAGGAGCAGCTGCGGGACCGGGGCGCCAAGGTGCTGCGCTTCGCCAAGCCGACCTTCACGAAGGTCGCGCCCATCGACCTGCGTCGCGAGATCGCCGAGCAGTGCGACGTCGTGATCGAGGCGCTCGCCGACTGAGGATCCTGCACGTCGTGCAGTGTGCACGACACCGTCAACCTGGAGGCCCTGGGCGTGCCCACCGTGTTCGTCGCGTCGACCGAGTTCGTCGACGCGGCCGAGGAGCAGGCGCGCGCCCTGGGCGCGGACCCGGCTCGCGTGTTCGTGCCGCACCCGATCCAAGACCGCACCGACGACGAGCTCCAAGCCCTGGCGGACGGGGCGGCGGCCGAGGTCGTCCGGGCGGTGACGGCGTAGCGCCATGCTGCTGCTCCACGAGGTCCACCGGGTCCGAGGCGCGAACGAGGACGACTTCGAGGCCGCGTTCCGAGACCGGTGGCTCCCCGAGCTCGCGGCCGGTGACGACGCGCGCTTCCTCTACTTCCTGCACCTCGCCCACGGGTCGGGGCGCGCCTACACGGTCGTCACCGTCACCGGCGTGCGCGACGGCGCGGCGTGGGAGCGGCTGGCCCGCTCCGTGCAGGACGGGCCGTTGCGGGCGTGGGTCCACGACGTCGACCAGCTCCGCCACGGCGTGCAGGCGAAGGTGCTGCTGCCCGTCCCGTGGTCACCGCCCCTCGTCGAGGATCTCGACGCGGTGCCGACCGAGCCCGGCGACCATCCCCTCACGATCTTCATGGAGGACACCGCCTGGCCCCACGACGGGATGCTCGACGACTACCTCGAGAAGGCCCGCTCGCACTACGCGCCGAGCCTGCTCGAGAGCCAGGCCGGCGGGCGCGCCATCCTCGACCTGCTGGCGGTGTTCCAGACCGCGCTCGGCGCCGGCCGCCGCTCCGAGGTCGTGCTCTGGCAGAAGGTGGTCGACCACGACCGGCTGCGGCGGCTCCTCGAGACCGAGGTGCCGCCCGAGTTCCGCCAGCCCGGCAGCTGGATGCACGACGCGCTGGAGGTCCGGGACGACTGGGAGAGCCGCCTCCTGCGCAGCGCCCGCTGGTCGCCCCTGTACTGACCTCAGGCGGGGAGCACGGCGCGGGCGAACGCCTCGACGGTGGGGCGTCCGGCGCCCGGCCAGCCCGCGATGAGGTAGTCGAACCCGGCCTCGCGCCAGGCGTCGATGGTGCGGCGCACCTCGTCGAGCTCGCCGTCGAGCGAGAGCGAGCCGGCCCGGCGGATCGCGCCGGGGTCACGACCGGCCGCGCTCGCCAGCTCGCTCAACTGGGCCGAGAGCGGCGCGAGCCGGTCCGGGGGCCCGAAGGAGTGCCAGACGTCGGCGTGCCGGGCCACGATGCGAAGCATCCGCGGGCCCGAGGCGCCGATCCAGATCGGCGGGTGCGGCTGCTGGACCGGCCGGGGGTGCAGCGTGGCGTCCCGCAGCTGGTAGTAGCGGCCGTCGAACGAGAAGCCGTCCGTGGTGAGCAGGCCCTTCACGACCTGGACCGCCTCGCCGAACCTGGCGACGCGCTCGCCGGTGGGCGGGAACGGGATGCCGAGCGCACGGTGCTCGGCGTCGAACCAGGCCGCGCCGTAGGCGAGCTCGTAGCGGCCGCCGGACGCGTGGTCGATCGTGATCGCCTCGGCCGCGAGCACCGACGGGTGCCGGTAGGTCATGCCGGTGACGAGCAGCCCGAGCCGGGCCTTGCTGGTGATGCCGCTCAGCGCGGCGAGGGTCGTGTTGCCCTCGAAGCACTCGCCGGGGCCGTGGCCGTACATGGGCTGGAAGTGATCGAAGCCCCAGATGCCGTCGAAGCCGGCCTCGTCGGCGAACCGGGCTCGTGACGCGACCTCGTTCCACGGCATCCGCTGCTGCGCGACGTCGAGCCCGATCTGCATGGTCGTCTCCCTCGGGTGCTGCTCGGAACCGCGGGAGCCTACGGCGGCGATCAGACCTCGATGAGGGCCTCCCAGCCCGCCGGCGGCGGCGCCAGCCGCCAGTACTGCTCGGGCGCCGACGCGGTGAGCTTGGCGCCGAGTCCCCACTCGGCCTCGAGCGCCGCGACCTGGGTCGGGTAGCAGGCGACGGCGGCCTCCTTGCGCGCGAAGTCGACGTCGACCGGGACCAGCGCCGGCGTCGGCCACACCGCGCGGCGGAACAGCTTCGACACCCGCCAGGCCAGCAGGCCGGGGATGAGGTGGTAGCCCATGTCCTGGTAGCAGAACCACGACGCCTCGTCGCCGTCGCCGAGCATGCGGTCGCGCACCAGCATCGCGGCTTCGTGCGTGCAGTCGTGGTCCGGGTTGGCGAGCCCGAAGGGCGCGAACACCGCGGTCGGCCGTTCGGCGCGCACGGCGGCCTCCAGCGCGTCGACGACCTGCTCCGGGCGCACCCAGTCGGGGCGCTCGAGGTACGAGTGCTCGACGAAGTCGAGCCAGACCGGTCGGGCGTCGAAGCCAGCCAGCGCGGCGGCGTCCTCGGCGCGGCGCGTCACGTGCACCTCGTCGCGGGGACCGAAGCCGCCGAGCGCGTCCCAGTGGTTCGGCGGGTCCGGGTACTCGACCGGCCGCCCCGCGAAGGCGGTCACGACGACGACGCCGGGGTGGGCGCCGAGGATGTACGAGCAGCCGAGCACCGCGTCGTCGAGATGGGGCGAGACGACCACGATCCGCGCGAGCTCGGCCGCGGAGACGATTCCCCATTCGCGCATCTCGGGGGGTCCGGCCCGGGCCATCGCTGGCAGCATCCCAGAAACCGAGGCCCGACCTCCACGTCGCCCGGTTTAGACCCTCCTGGGCGGTTTGTGGCAGCCGGAGGCCCAGATTTTTCCCCGACCAGCCCCAACCAGTGGGGTTCCGTCGTGCATAGATCGCGGCCATCTGCGGTAAAACGGGATCATCGGTCGGCGTGTCTCGGCACGCCCCCAAATCGCCCGGCGTCCGGAGCGATGCCCAGCCCCGCCCCACCCGCTACGGGCCGTCGGGCGAATGGTGGGGTCGCCCCGTCGAGGTGGGTTCGCCCACCTCCGGGGCCCCCGCCGCACGCGAGACTCGGTTCGTGACCACGTCTGCACCACGCGCCGGCACCGCGCCGACCGCGAAGCTGCGGCCGCTCGGACCGACCGGGCTGCACGTCAGCCCGCTGTGTCTCGGCGCCATGAACTTCGGCGACCCGACCGGGCCCGAGGAGTCGGTCGAGATCATCGACGCCGCGCTCGACGGCGGGATCACGATGATCGACACCGCCGACGTGTACGTGAACGGCCGGAGCGAGGAGCTCGTCGGCGCCGCGCTGGCCGCCAACGGCCGGCGCGACGACATCGTGCTGGCGACGAAGGTCGGGATGCCGCGCGCGAAGGCCGAGCCCGGCACGTGGCACCGGCGCGAACACATCGTCGCCTCATGCGACGAGTCGCTGCGCCGGCTGCAGACCGACCACATCGACCTCTACCAGCTGCACCGACCGTCGAAGGTGGTGCCGCAGGAGGAGACGCTGGCCGCCTTCGACGAGCTCGTGCAGGCGGGCAAGGTGCGCCACATCGGCTGCTCCACACACCCGGCCTGGATGGCGATGGAGGCACTCGCGATCGCGGCGCGCGACGACCGAGCGGCGTACGCGACCGAGCAGCCCCCCTACAACCTGGTCGACCGGCGGATCGAGAACGAGCTGCTGCCGCTGTGCCGAAAGTACGGGCTCGGGGTGCTGCCGTGGTCGCCGCTGGCGGCGGGCATCCTGGCCGGCCGCTACGACGACCCGGAGCGGATCCCCGAGGGCTCGCGCGCGTCGCGCCGGCCCCAGCAGCGGGATCGGGTCACGCCGGCCGCCATCAACGTCGCGCGGGGCCTCGAGCGCCTCGCCGACGACCGGGGCCTCACGACCGCGCAGCTGGCGCTGCTGTGGGCGAAGGACCAGCCCGGCATCACGGCGCCGATCGTCGGCCCGCGGACGCGGGGCCAGCTCGACGAAGCCCTCGGCGTGCTGGACCGGTCGCTGGACGACGAGGCCCGGGCCGCCTGCGACGAGCTCGTCCCCCCGGGCAGCGCGGTGGCCGACTTCTTCAACACCTCAGGCTGGATGCGGGAGCGGATCCGCTGAGGACCTCAACGGCTGAGGAGCACCGCGACCGATCCGGCCGCGATGAGCGTCAGCACCACCAGCAGGAGGAGCGAGGAGCGCGTGAAGGCGCCGTCGACCCGGGCTGTCGCCGGCGGTCGCGCCGGTCGCTGATCCGTCACCGGGTCCCATGATGCTTCGCCGGCGCGGCACCGGCCGGGAGCCTCGCGTCCGCCCCCGTCGATGAGCGGGAACGACCTCGCGGGGGCCCGCGTCCTCGTGATGGGCATCGGCCGCCGGGCGGGCGGCGTCGGCGCCATCCGGTACGCGCTCGACGCCGGGGCGCAGGTGCGGGTCACCGACCGCGGCGACCCGGAGCTCTTCGCACCCGTGGTCGAGCAGTTCCGGGGCGAGCCGGTCGAGTTCGTGCTCGGCCGGCACGACGACGCCGACTTCCGGTGGGCCGACGTCGTCGTCCGCAATCCCGACGTCCGCCGCGACTCGCCGTCGCTCCGGGCCGCCGAGGAGCACGGGGCCCGGATCGAGATGGAGATGACCCTGTTCCTGCGGGCGAGCCCCGCCCCGACCATCGGCGTGACCGGCACGAAGGGCAAGACGACCACGACGATGCTGCTCCACGAGATGCTGCGGCAGCGCTGGCCGGGGACGGTGGTGGCCGGGAACATGGGCCGGTCGGCGCTGGGCCGGCTCGGCGACGTCGAGGCGGGGGTGCCGGTTGCGCTCGAGCTGTCGTCGTTCCAGCTCGAGGGGATCGGCGAGCACCACCTCGCCCCGCACGTGGCGGTCATCACCAACCTGCATCCCGACCACCTCGACCGGTACCCGTCGCCGGTCGAGTACGCGGCGGCGAAGACGAACATCACCCGCGCCCAGACGCCCGACGACTGGGCCGTGTACCCGGCCGACGACCCCGCCGTCGCGCCACTCGTCCAGGGGGCACGGGCCCGGCCGGTGACGTTCGCCGACGCAGCGCACCCCGGCGACCGGACCCTCTACGTCGCCGACGACCGGCTTCGCGCGTCGTGGGAAGGCCAGCCGGTCGACCTCGGCCCGACGAGCGCGCTCCGGATCCCCGGCCCGCACAACCGCCGGAACGCGCTCGCGGCGGCCGGTGCCGCCCTTGCGGTCGGGCTCGACGCCGACGAGATCCGCGCCGGCGTGGCCGCCTTCCGCGGCGTCGCGCACCGACTCGAGCCGGTCGCGACCGTCGACGGCGTCGAGTACGTGAACGACAGCGCGGCCACGACCCCCGAGGCCGCGGCGGCCGCGCTCGCCGCGTTCGCGGGCCGCCCGATCGTCGCCATCGCCGGCGGCTCCGACAAGGGCCTCGACCTCGAGCCCCTCGTCGCCGCGCTGCGTCGGCACGCCACCCACGTCGTGCTGCTCGGCGGCACCGCGACGCCCCGGCTCCGAGGCGAGCTGGGCGACGGCGTCGCGGTCGACGGCCCGTTCGACGACATGGGGGCCGCGGTGGAGCAGGCGGCCACCCGGGCCCCGGCCGGCGGCGTCGTCCTGCTCTCGCCCGGCTGCGCCAGCTTCGGGCTCTTCGTCGACGAGTTCGACCGGGGCGACCGGTTCCGGTCGGTCGTCACGCAGCTGACCGCGACCGAGGTGTCGACGTGACGCAGCGGTGACGCCGCCCTGACCGACCCGTAACGGACCCGGGCCACGCTCGGGCCATGACCATCCAGCTCGACCAGCTCGACGGGCCCCTCGGGGCCGTCGCCACCGGGATCGACCTGCACCGGCCGCTCACC
>CALEYV010000094.1 GCA_937927875.1 uncultured Actinomycetes bacterium
ACCCGCGACGTGCTCATCGACCGGATCTGGGGCCCGAACTACTACGGCGACACCAAGACCCTCGACGTGCACATCAAGCGGCTGCGGGCCAAGCTCGAGACCGACCCCGCCAACCCGACCCGGATCGTCACCGTCCGCGGCGTCGGGTACCGGTACGAGAAGAACTGACGGCCGCGCTCAGCGCGTCGCCGGAGCGGCGGGCCAGTGCTGCTCCACCAGCGCGGCGGCGTCGACCGCCGGCGCGCCGGTGATGCCGGTCAGCTCGGTGACGGCCGCGTACCCGGCTTGGACGAGCCCGACGTCGGTGTCGGGGCCGAACTCGCGGATGTGCCCGTCGTAGACGAGCCGCAGCTCGCCCGGCGGCGTCTCGGCGTGCCACCACTCCGCGTACGGCGCGGGCTCGGCCGCCCGCACCCCCTGCAGCTCGTCGAAGGCGACGTTCGGCACGTTGAGGCTGAGGATGCGGCCCTCGAGCGCGGCGGCGGCCGGCACCGCGGCGGCGGCGAGGGCGGCGGCGGTCGACCAGTGCTCGGGCTCGGCCCAGCCGAGGCTCACCGCGATCCCGGGCAGCCCGAGGACGAGCCCGGTGAGCGCCGCGCCGACGGTCCCGGAGTGCAGCGCCAGGTGCCCGGTGTTGAGGCCCCGGTTCACGCCCGACGCCACGAGCTCCGGTCGAGGGCCGAACGAGCCGAGCCCGCCCGCGTATACGGCCGCTGCGGGGGTCGTGGCGAGGGCGTGCACCGGCACCCCGCGCAGCTCCGGCCACTCGATGGTGACGCGGCCGATCGGGCCCGACCGGTGCAGCCGGCCGATGCTGGCCCCGGCCCCGCTGTGCTCGCCGTCGGGAGCCACGACCACGACGTCGTGGCCGGCCTCGACGAGCGCCCCGGCCAGGGCGCGCAGCCCCGGCGCTTCGACTCCGTCGTCGTTGGTGACGAGGATCCGCACCGGCCGGACCGTAGCCGGTGGCCTGGTTACGGCCGCCGGCCGGCGGCGTTGCGCGTCCGCCGGCGCGTTCGCGAGGGTGCGGGGATGCAGCAGTTCGGAGCACGGCGGCCGTGACCGCGATCTCGCTCGCGGTGCTGGACCTCGCCGGCACGACGGTGCAGGACGACGGCGCGGTCGAGGCCGCGTTCGTCGACGCGCTCGGCACCGTCGACGCCGGCCCCGGGACGGACGGCTTCGACGGCCGGCTCGACTACCTGCGCACGACGATGGGGCGCTCGAAGATCGAGGTGTTCCGGGCCCTCCTCGGCGACGAGGCGCGCGCCGCGAGCGCGAACCGCGCCTTCGAGGCGGCGTACGGGTCGCGCGTCGCCGCCGGCGCGGTGCACCCGATCGACGGCGCCGAGGCGGCGCTGGCCGCGCTGCGCGACGGGGGCCTGCGGGTGTGCCTCACCACCGGCTTCTCGCCCGCCACTCTCGACGCGCTGCTTGTCGCGCTCGGGTGGCGCGACCGCGTCGACCTGGCGCTGGCGCCGGGACCGGGCACGCGTGGCCGGCCGCACCCCGACCTCATCCTTCGGGCCGTGCTCGCGCTCGAGGTCGAGGACGTGCGGGCGGTGGCGGTCACCGGGGACACGGCCAGCGACCTCGAGGCCGGCACCCGGGCCGGCGCGTCGGTCGTCGCCGGGGTCCTGACCGGCGCCCACGGGCAGGCGGAGCTGAGCGCGGCGCCACACACGCATCTGCTCGACTCGGTCGCCGACTTCCCGGCCGTCTGCCTCGCCTGAGCGGCGGGGCCGCGACCGGCTCAGGCGGCGGGGCGGGCGAGCTGCTCGAGCGTGCGCCGCCAGTAGCCGAGGCCGGGCACGCGAGCCCCGGGTGCTTTGGCGGCGTCGTCGGCCCGGCGCAGCGTGAGGCAGGCATCCCGGTCGGGGGAGTCGAGGAACGCGGCCCGCTCCTCGGGGTCGAGCAGGCCGCCCTGCAGGCGCAGCGTCTCGAGGCTCCGCTCGCTCAGCCGGTGGCGGTAGCGGGGGTCGGTCGTGACCAGGTACCGCTTCGCCTCGTCGTGGCGGGCCACGAGGCCGGCCACGCGGGCACCGAGGAGCCCGCCGATCGCGGCGGCGCCGGCGCTGGCGTGGGTCTCGGGCCGGCCGGGGGCAAGGACCGTGCCGAGGTCGTGGACGAGGCCCGCGATCTGCAGCTCGGGGTCGTTCGGCGCCACGCGCTCGAGAATCGCCGCGCACTGCAACATATGGGACAAGAGGTCGACCTGCTCGTCGTCGGACTCGCTCGCGCCGGCCTCGAGGGCGTCGAACACCTCGTCGCTGCTCCGGAAGCGCACCGACAGCGAGGACTGAGCCACGGTGCTCATTGTCTTCCGACGGCGGCGCACGGCAAGGCGCACAGACGATCGTTTACCACCCGGCCCCGAGGTGTCATCGTCTCGTGCGGCGCTGTTCACTCGCCTCGGGGCGAAGGCGGGCCGGTGGAAATGCCCCGACCGTGTTCATACCGCCCCGACAGCGAGGTACTCGAGCGACGGTCGGACGCGGTAGATGGGTCGCAGGTGTTAGGCGACGCTCGGCGCCGGGCGGTTCATGACGGTGGCGGCAGGTAGCGGGCGCCCGTGACCTCGCCGGCCTCGGTGTCGAGGATCCAGGTCGCGCCCTTCTCCATACGCCCGTCGTCGATGTCCACGCCGGTCCGCCGGAGGTGGTCGAGGAGCTCGCCGATCACGTCGCCGTGGGTGCAGAGGACGGTCGGGTCATCGGCGACCTTCTCCACCAGCCGGAGCGCCTCCGGGAGCGGCGCGCCCTCCTCGAGCGACGGCGACGGCTCGACCCGTAGGTGCAGGCGCTCGGCGAGGGGCTCGACGGTCTCGGTGCAGCGGATGAACGGGCTGGACACGATGCGCGTGATCTCTCGGTCGGCGAGCTGGCTCACCAACCCCGCGGCCTGGCGGCGGCCGGCCTTGCTAAGTGGACGGGCAAGGTCGGGTCCGTCCCACGCGCTGCGGCTTCCCGCCTTCGCGTGGCGGACCACGAACACCGGTGTCGAGCTCACGATGGACGGCGGCCCCGCGGAAGTCGGCTCAGGAGCTCTCGGTCGTGTGGGTAGGTCAGGAGTCTGTCAGCCGCCTCCGGCGGGAGCCAGCGGAGGACGTCCACCTCGGCGTTGGGCTCGAACGGGGCGTCGCCGGCGCCGTCCTCCGGCTCCATGACCCAGTAGCGGACGACCTTCGGCCGCCCCCGGCGGTCGGCGTAGTGGGTCTCGCCGAGCGGGGCGAGGATCCGGCAGGCCAGGCCGGTCTCCTCCCGGACCTCCCGGAGCGCGGCCTCCTCGAGGCCTTCGCCGTCGTCGAGCTTGCCCTTCGGGAAGCTCCAGTCGTCGTAGCGGGGCCGGTGGATGACGATGACCTCCTGGCCGCGGCGTCCGAGCCGGCCTCGGCGGACCCGCCGGCGGACGACGCCGCCGGCGGCCCGCACCGCAGGGGGGTCGGCGGGCTTCGATCGTTCGGCGGTGCTCACAGCCAGGCGCGCAGCTTCTTGCGGCTGGCGTCGCGCCAGGTCGGTGGCCACGCCCGCCGGCCCCCGCGGGCAGCCTCGCTCTCCTGCATCACGAGCTGGCCGGCTGCGAAGGCGGTGCCCTCGTCGTGGACTTCGGTCGCCGCCTCGCGTAGCCACTGGGCCGCGATGACGCCGTCCTGGTGCTCGCCGAGCACGTCCTGGACCTCGGTGAGGGCGCGGATGAGGCCGCGGGCGCGCTTCCCGAACATGGGCTCGACGGCCTCGGCGGCGTAGCGGGCCCGCTTGGCGCGCTTGCGGACGTCGTGGAGGTCGTCGTCGGGCGGTTCCTCACCGAGTCGGTCCACCGCGTCGCTCAGGTTGTCCCACGCCGCGCGCACAAAGCCCTTCAGCAGCTCCTCATCGGGCTGCGCAGGGTCGGTTGGCCCCAGCCGGGGCTGGCGGGCGGCGTCGACGAGCCGGTCGAGCAGCACCGCGTACCGGTGACTGCGCAACGCGCGCAGCATCGCGTCGCGAGCCTCGTCGCGCTGGCGCCGGAGCCGGTCGAGGAGCCGGTCGGCGGAGGCACGGTCGGGGCCCGGGAGCTGCTCGATGCGCTGCTCGAGCCGGTCGAGCAGCACGTCGGCGTCGCGGACCCCGCCCAGCGCGCCGCCCAGCCAGCCCAGCTCGTCGCGCAGCGCCTCGGCCCATGTCTCGTCGACGAGCGGCACGAAGGTCCGCAGGTGCGAGCGGAGCCGGCGGGTGGCGACCCGGGCCTGGTGCACGTCCTCGGCGTCGTCGCCCCGGCGGACCCCCGGGTCGTGCGCGATCAGCTTCGCGACCGGCGCCGCCAGCGCGGCGCGCACGACGTCCCCGACCGTGCGGGCCGTGGTGTGGGTCGGGGCAACGTCGGGCGGGGCGGCGGCGCGGGGCCCGAGGGCGCGGACGATCTTCGGCGTCGGGTCCGGCGGGCCGGCGCCGGCCGCGCGCAGGCGGGCCACGATCGACGCCGCCTGGGCCTCGGGGGCTTGGTCGGCGAGCTCGAACTCGAGCTCCCGGAAGCCGCGGACGGCGCTGTCGCCATCCAGGATGGCCACGTCGTCGTCGACGACCTCGCCGATCGGGACGCCGGCCGTGGTGCGGAGCCGCACCGCCCGGCGGGTGGTGCGGAGCCGGGCCACCGGCCCGACCGACGCGCTGCGGGCGAGCGCTCGGACCAGGTCGAGGGCCTCGGTGGGGGGCTGCTCGGCGTCGCCGGGGATGGAGTACGTGGCCCGGTCGAGCCGGCCGTGGTTCTCGCCGTCGGCCTGGGGCAGCTTGACCGCCCAGCCCTCGTCGTTGCGGTGCCGGAGCGACGCCCCGGCCCGGGTCAGCCGCAGGTCCTCGGTGTCGTAGTAGGTGGCGAGGAGATGGAGGGTACCGGCCGGCTCGGCGACGACCCCGGCCAGCGGGTCCGAGAGCGGCGGCAGGGCGATCGCGGGAGGAGCGGCGAGCTTGATCTCCCGCTCAACGACGGTCACGCGCGGGCCTGGGCCCGCTCCACGGCGAGGGCGCGCAAGCGGGCCTGGGCGTCGAGCCCGATCAGGGTCTCGACCTTGTGCCACGCGCCGTCGGCGGCCAGCTCCCACGCCAGCACGTCGTCGGCGAGGTTCACGGTGAGGATCTCGTCGAGCCGGGCCCGCAGCGGCGGCGCGTCCACCGGGCAGAGCGCCTCGACGCGGCGATCGAGGTTGCGCGGCATGAGGTCGGCCGACCCGATCAGGTAGGTGGCGCTCGCGGGGTCGGCGCCGAACCGGTAGATGCGCGAATGCTCGAGGAACCCACCGACGATCGACCGGACCCGGATGTGCTCCGACCGCCCGGGCACCTGGGGCCGCAGGCAGCAGATGCCGCGCACGACGAGGTCGATCTCGGCGCCGGCGCCCGACGCCGCGTACAGCTCGTCGATCATCTCGGTGTCGACGAGGCTGTTCATCTTCATCACGATCCGGCCGTCGCTGCCCTTGGCCGCCTCGGCGCGGATCTGGTCGCGCAGCGCCGGCCGCAGGTCCTCGGGCGCGACGAGGAGCCGGCGGTAGCGCACCGAGCGGCTGTAGCCGGTGAGATGGTTGAACAGCTCGGTGAGGTCGGCCCCGAGCGCGGGCTCGGCCGACAGCAGCCCGAGGTCCTCGTACAGCGTGGCGGTGGTCGGGTTGTAGTTGCCGGTGCCGACGTGGCAGTAGCGGCGGACGCCGTCCTCTTCTTCGCGCACGACGAGGAGGATCTTGGCGTGCGTCTTCAGCCCGACGAGGCCGTAGACGACGTGCACGCCCGCTTCCTCGAGGACGCGGGCCCGCTCGATGTTCGCCTGCTCGTCGAAGCGGGCCTTCAGCTCGACGAGCGCGACGACCTGCTTGCCCTGCCGCGCCGCGTCGACGAGCGACCGCACGATGGAGCTGTCGGGACCGGCGGTCCGGTAGATCGTCTGCTTGATCGCCAGCACCTTCGGGTCGCGGGCGGCCTGGTCGACGAAGCCCTCCACCGAGGTGGCGAACGAGTCGTACGGGTGGTGGACGAGGATGTCGCCGCTGCGGAGCAGCCGGAACATGTCGGGCTTCTCGTCGCCGACTGGGAGCAGCGCCGCCGGCGCCTGGGGGAGCCACGGCTCGTCCTTCAGGTCCGGCCGCTCGAGGCTGGCCAGGTCGAAGAGGCCGCTCAGGTCGAGCGGCCCGTCGATGCTCACGGCCGCCTCGTGCGGGATCTCGAGCTCCCGGCACAGCACGTCGAGGGTCTCGTCGCTCATGCCGGCGTCGACCTCGAGCCGGACCGCGTGGCCGAACTTCGAGCGCCGGTGCAGCACCGACTCGATCGCCTCGAGGAGGTCCTCGTCCTCGTCGTCGAGCTCGAAGTCGGCGTTCCGGGTGACCCGGAACGGCACCCGGTCGAGGATCTCCATCCCCGGGAATAGCCGGTCGAGATGGGCCGCGATCACCTGCTCGAGCGGGACGAATCGCTCGCCGCCGTTCAGGCGCACGAACCGGGGCAGGGCGGGCGGGACCTTGACCCGCGCGAACCGCTGCTCGCGCGTCTGGGGGTCGCGGACCGAGACGGCCAGGTTGAGCGACAGGTTCGAGATGTAGGGGAACGGGTGGGCCGGGTCGACGGCGAGGGGCGTCAGCACCGGGTAGACGCGCTCCTCGAAGGTGTGGCGCAGGCCGTCCCGTTCGGCGTCGTCGAGGTCGTCCCAGCCCTCGAAGCGGATCCCCGCTTCCTCGAGCGCCGGCGCGACGTCCTTGGTGAAGGTCGTCGTGTGGCGCTCCATGAGGGCCCGCACCCGCTCGCGCACGGCCCGGAGGGTCCCGAGCGGGTCGAGGCCGTCGGGGTAGCGCGAGCGCAGGCCGGCCCGCACCTGCTCCTGGAGGCCGGACACGCGCACCTGGAAGAACTCGTCGAGGTTGGCGGCGAAGATGGCGAGGAACTTCGCCCGCTCGAGCAGCGGGCGCGTCGAATCCTCGGCGAGGGCGAGCACGCGGGCGTTGAAGTCGAGCCACGAGAGCTCGCGGTTCAAGAAGCGGTCGGCGTCCCCGTCGTCGCGCCCAGCGGGGGCGGCCGGCCCGCCGGTCGGCACGGCCATGCCTCGATCGTAGTGGTGGCCCCTGCGGCGGCTCCCGGGCCAACTGGTCACTTCGTGACGCGAAGGTGACGACGAGACGAACGGCGACCCGCCTCGGCGGTCACCCGGGCCGTCGCGAGGCCTCGCCGCTACTGTCGCCAAGGCCGATGCCCGTGGACCGCCCCAACCTCGTCCGGACCGCCGTCGACCGGTTCCTGGCCCTGATGCCGCCGACGCCCTTCGGGCGCCTGGTCCGCACCCACCTGGTCACGATGTGCGCCGACGCCTGCATCGCGGCCTCACTGGCCGGGTCGCTGTTCTTCGCCAAGCCCGGCAGCGGGGCGCGGGGGTCGATCCTTCTCTACCTGCTCCTCACCATGGCGCCGTTCGCGGTGGTCGCGCCGGTCATCGGTCCCGCCCTCGACCGGATGCGGGGCGGCCGGCGGCTGCTCGTCGTCCTGTCCTGCGTCGGACGGGCCGTCCTCTGCCTGATCATGGCCCAGGTCGTGACGAAGCCCTCCCCGGAGGGCCTGCTCATCTACCCCTTCGCGTTCGGTGCCCTCGTGCTCTCGAAGGGCTACTCGGTCGCCCGCAGCTCGCTCGTCCCGGCGCTCGTCGACGACACCTCGTCGCTGGTCAAGGCCAACTCACGGCTCGCCCTCATCAGCGCCACCGCGGCCCTGATCGGCGGCGCGCCGGCGCTGGTGGTCCAGCAGCTGTTCGGTGCGGACTGGTCGCTGCGCCTGGCCATGGTCGTGTTCATCGTCGCGGCCGGGTTCGCGCTGCGGATCCCCCGGGTCGAGACGGTGGTCAACCGCGAGGAGGCGGAGGTCGAGCGCGAGGAGCTGCACCAGCCCTCGATCCTGCTCGCCGGCTCCGCGATGGCCCTGCTGCGCGGCGCGATCGGGTTCCTCCAGTTCTTCGCCGCGTTCACGTTCAAGAACGACCTCTTCTCGCTCGGCGCGGTCGCCGTCGCGGCGGGCGCCGGGCTCTTCGGCGGGAACCTCATCGCGCCGCGCCTGCGGTCCCACGTCCGCGAGGAGATCATCCTGGTCGGGTCACTCGTGGCCGCGGCGGCCGCGGCGTTGCTCGGCGCGCTGTTCACCGCCACCCTTGGTATCGGCGTCGCGTTCCTCACCGTCGGGCTCGGTGCGGCCGCCGGCAAGATCGGCTTCGACAGCCTGTTGCAGCGTGACGGCCCCGACGCGGTGCGGGGTCGTGCGTTCGCCCGGTTCGAGACCCGCTTCCAGGCCGCGTGGGTGCTCGGCGCCGTGCTCGGGATCATCCCGGTCGCGACGGCACCGGGACTGGCGGTGCTCGGCATCGTGCTCGCCTTCGGCAGCCTCTCGTACTTGGCGGCCCTGCGGGCGGCTCGGACCAGCCAGCCCCGCTCGAAGCTGCGACCGGAGGCGGTCGACCGGGCCCTCGACCGCGCTCGCGAGAACTTGAAGCACCGCCGCCGCCGGAGCCGAGCCGGGCGGCGCCGGGCCGCCGCGGCGCGGCGCAAGACGCCGCTCGGCAACGGCGCGCCACCGGCGGAGCGCAGCCCCGCGCCGCCACCCCGGCGGGCCACGTCGGGATCCGAGCCGGTCGCGCCACCGCCGCGCCGGGCCCGGCGGCCGTAGCCGCCCTCGAATCCAGCCCCGCCAGCGCCCGCCCGCGTGCGAGCATCAGGCCCGTGGACCTGACGCTCCGGCCCGTCACCTCATCCGAGCTGCTCGCCTTCGCGCGCGCGTCCGCGCTCGGATTCGGCGAGAGCCCCAAGTACGCCGATGAGCACCCGCGCTGGGTCGCGCTCGAGCTCAACCGGACCCTCGCCGGCTTCGACGGTGACGACGTCGTCGCCACGTCGCGAAACTACTCGCTCGAGCTCACGATCCCCGGCGGGGCGATCCTGCCCGCGGCCGGCGTCAGCGCGGTCACGGTCCGCCCGACGCACCGCCGCCGCGGCGTGCTGCGTTCGATGATGCGAGGGCTGCTCGACGACGCGGTCGAGCGCGAGGAGTCGGTGGCGATGCTCACCGCCAGCGAGGCGTCCATCTACGAGCGGTTCGGCTTCGGGATCTCGACCCGCTCGATGATGCTCGAGCTGGACCGCCGCGACGTCGAGTTCGCGCGGCCCCGCCCGCCGGGACGGCTCCGGCTCCTCGACGCCGACGAGGCGGCCAAGCTGCAGCCGGAGGTGTTCGAGCGGGTCCGGCGCGGGTACCCGGGCGCGGTCTCGCGCCCGGATGCCTGGTGGACCGACGAGCAGTGGGAGCCGCAGTTCGGGGTCCGCTTCGACGTCGCCTACGAGCACGGCGGCGTGGTCGACGGCTACGCCTGCTACGGGATCCGGGCCTTCGATCCCGGCACCGGGTCGAACAACCGGCTCACCGTCCGCGACCTCGTCGCCGCGACGCCGGAGGCGCTGCACGGGCTCTGGCGCTTCCTCTGCGAGGTCGATCTGGTGCGCACCATCACCGACCCCGGCGCGCCGGTGGACCTGCCCCTGCCGTGGCTGCTGACATCGAACCGGGCGGCGCGGGTGCGGGCGTTGAAAGACGCGGTGTGGACCCGGCTGCTCGACGTCCCGGCCGCGCTCGGCGCGCGCGGCTACGCGACCGACGGGCGCCTCACGTTCGAGGTCCGCGACGACTTCCGCCCCGGTGGCCGAGCCGACGGCACGTTCACGGTCGAGATGGGCGCCGACGGCGCCACGGTTGCCGCGGGCGGCACGCCTGACCTGCGCTGCGACGTCAGCGCGCTGTCGGCCGCCTGGCTGGGCGGCGTGCGATGGGCGACGCTGGCCGCGGCGGGGCTCATTGAGGAGTGCACCGACGGGTCGGTCCGGAAGGCCGACGAGCATTTCGTCTGTGATCCGCAGCCGTTCCCGTTCACCTGGTTCTGACGGAGCGGCGCGTCAGCTCCAGCCGCTCGTGGCGCCCTGCACCATGCCGAAGGGGCCGGTCGGCCAGCGGAAGCAGTCCATCATCAGCTGGTCCACCTGCTCGGCCGTCGCGACGCCCTCGTCGACCACCCGCTGGGCCTCGCGGATCATGGCGAAGTAGACGCGGTTGGCGACGAAGCCCCACGCGGTGTCGGCGTCGCGCACGACGACCGGCGCCTTGCGGCACGCGCGGGCGACGTCGCACACCGCGGTCACCGTCTCCTCGGCGGTGTCGGCCGTGCGCACGATCTCGGCGAAGCGCATCACCGGCGCCGGTGACGCCCAGTGCCAGCCGACGACGAGCGAGGGCCGGTCGGTCGCGGCGGCGAGGGCGGCGATCGGGAGGCCGGACGTATTCGAGGCCAGGATCGTGGCCGGCGCCGCCGCGGCGTCGAGGTCGCGGAACACGCGCACCTTGAGGCCGAGCCGCTCCGGCACCGCCTCGATGACGAGGTCGGTCGTGGCGACCTCGTCGAACGTCGAGGAGAAGGTGAGCCTCGAGAGCGCGGCGTCGGCCTGCTCCCGGGTGAGCTTGCCGCGCTCGACGCCCCGGTCGAGTCCGTAGCGGCCGGTCGTGACGTGCTCGCGCCCGCGGGCGAGCGCGTCGGCGTCGACGTCGAAGCACACCGTCTCGAAGCCGGCGGTCGCGGTGGCCTGGGCGATGCCGCTGCCCATGACGCCCGCGCCGAGCACGCCGACCCGTCGAACCGCGGTCATGACGTCGGCTCGTCCAGGTCGAGGTCGATTCGCGCCAGCCACAGTCCGGGCGCCTCGAGCTCGTTCTTGGTCGGCACCATGCTCGGCGAGGCCCAGAGCTGGTTGAGGCCCTCCGGGCCGGCCCGCTCCACGACCCCGGCGCAGAAGGCGGCGCCGAGCTCGTAGTCCTCGCGCTCGAGGGTGAGGCCGAGCAGCTGCTCGACGAAGCGGGTGGCCTCGCCCCGCTCGATCCGATGCCGGGCCAGGGCCTCGTGGATCCGCCCGAACGTCGGGACCAGCCGGGTCCCGACCCGGCGGAGGACGTCGTCGGCGTAGCCCTCGAGGACGGCGTGGAAGACGCGCAGCGACGCCAGCATCTCTTGCTGGCGCGACGACGTCATCGCCCCCAGCAGCTCCTCGGGGCGCTCGGCGAGGCGCTGCAGCGACTCCGGGTTGGTGGGGTCGACGTCGCCCAGTCGCGCCCCGAGGATCGTCGGGTCGACCTCGTACGCGGACACGTACTCGGTCGCCAGGCCGACCAGCTGCTCGCGCACCCACGGCACCGAGCGGGTGGCGGCGTGGACGACCTCGTGCAGCGCGACCGTGAACCGCAGGTCGGCGCGCTCGAGTGACCACGCCTCCTCGAAGGCGTCGAGGTTCGGCACGACGAAGCACAGGGACGGGGCGTCGGAGGTCGGCAGCGGCAGGTCGTAGCGGCCGAGCGCGTGCTGGGCCAGGTAGCCGATCATCGAGCCGGCCTGCACGCCCAGCAGCAGTGGGGCGAGCATCGGCACCAGGCCCGCGAGCGGGTCGCCGGTCGGCCCGCCGGCGGCCTCACCGCCGGGGTCGGGGAGCCCGGCCCGGAAGGCCTGGCCGAGCGTCGTGGCGAGCGCGTCGAGCACCGGCCGCAGCGCCTCGAGATGCAGGTCGACCCAGCCCCCGCGGCCGGTCGCGAGCACCGAGGTCGCGAAGGTCGCGGTCAGGCCCGTCTCGGCGACGACGTGCGTCTGGGCCGCGCGCGCGAGCTCCTCGAGCTCGGTAACGGCCGCCGCCTCGACCGCCCGCTCGGTCTCGCCGTCGGTCGCGACGTGCCGGGCCACCTGGGCCGCGATCTCCCAGTTGACGGGCCCGCTCGCCTGCAGCATGCGCAGCAGCTGGTTGAGGTCGAGGTTGCCGAACCCGAAGGGGAGGAGCGGCTCGTCGCCCGGTTGAGGACTGCCGGCCACGCGGCCAGTCTATGAACGTGGTTTCGATCGCCATCACGGGCGCGTCGGGCGTCGTCGGGCAGCGGCTGCTGCCGGTCCTGGCCGCCGACCCCGACATCACGCGCCTGGTGGGGCTCGACATGCGGCCGCCCCGGCGCCGGGCACGGAACCTCGAGTTCCACCTCGTCGACGTCGCCCGCTCGGAGTTGAAGCCGCTGCTCGAGGGCATCGACGTGCTCGTGCACCTGGCGACCGTCGTCGACCCGATCGTCGACGAGGCGCTCATGGCCCGCGTCAACGTCGACGGGACCCGCCGGGTGCTCGACGCCGCGGCCGCGGTGGGCACGCGGAAGCTGGTGCGGGTGTCGAGCGCGGCGGTCTACGGCGCCTGGGCCAACAACGCGGTGCCGCTCACGGAGGACTCGCCGCTGCGCCCGAACCCGGGCTTCTCGCCGGCGGTGCAGGCGGCCGAGGTCGAGCGGATCCTCGCCGAGTGGGGCGAGGACCACCCGGCGGTGACGGTGACGACGCTGCGGAGCGCGCCCGTGCTCGGTCCCGGCGCGGAGCGGCTCCCGTCGCGTCTGCTGCTCGGCCGACCCCGGCTGCGCGTCCGGGGCGCCCGCCCGCCGGTCCAGGCCGTCCACGTCGACGACCTCGTGGCGGCGCTGGCGCTGGTGGTGCTCGGCGAGCACCCGGGCACCTTCAACGTGGCGTCGGACGGGTGGCTCGGGCCCGACGAGGTGGACACGCTCGTGCCCCGCCGGGGCCTCCCGCCGCTGCCGCCGACGCTCCTCGAGCGCGTGCTGGGCCTCATGTGGCGGACCGGCCTGGGTGACGTCCCGCCCGCCGTGCTTCCCTACCTCATGTATCCGTGGGTGATCGCCAACGACCGGCTGCGTGGGCTCGGGTGGGCGCCCCGCCACGGCAACGACGCCGCCATCGTCGACGGCCTCGACTCGCTCGGGCCGGTCCAGTCGCGCCGGCCGCTCGTGGTCCTCGCCGCCGGCGCGCTCGCCGGCGCCGGTGTCACCGCGTGGCTGCTGGGGCGCCGCTGGCGGCGAGGTGCTCCTTCTGCCACTCGTCCCAGTCGGGCGTGAAGTAGCGGACCCGCGTCTTCTTGTACTCCTTCACCGACCACAGCAGCGCGTAGTCGTCGACGCCGGTCTCGTCGCGGATGGCGGCGATGGTCGTCTCGCAGTCGCGGCCGTGCTTGCCGTGCACCATCGTGAACACCGAGTACGGCCAGTCGGGATAGGTCGGACGCCGGTAGCAGTGGCTCACCAGCGCGAAGCCGGCCATCTTCGGCCCCAGCTCGGCGAGCTGGTCCTCGGGCACCGCCCACACGCCCATCGCGTTGGCCTTGAAGCCGGCGGTGCGGTGGTTCATGACGGCCGCGAAGCGGCGCATGAGCTTGCGCTCCTTGAACGACGTCAGCAGCTCGAGCACGCGGTCCTCGCCGCAGCCGAGCTGCTCGCCCTGGGCCGCGAACGGGCGCTCGACGAGCGGCAGGTCCTCCTGGACGATGCCGATGGCGGCCACCTCGAGATCGGAGAGGACCGGCGCCTCCATGTCGGGCCGGCGCTCCGGCCGCTCGTGCTCGCCGACCGTCGCCTTGGCGTCGGCGGCCGTCTTGCCGGTCATGTCGAGCTTCACGCCGATCTTGTAGAGCTGCAGCGTCGGCAGCCGGCGGGTGACGAGCGCGCCCGACTCCCGGTGGAGGGCGTCGACGTGCTCCTCCAGCGACTCGCCGGGCGGCACGGCGATCGTGTACCAGAGGTTGAAGGCGTGGTTCCGCTTGTAGTTGTGGCTCACGCCGGGGTGCTCGCTGATGGCCGCGGCCGCCTCGTCGACGCGGTCGGCGTCGATCTTCGCCGCCACCAGCGACGAGTTGTACCCGAGGGCCCGGGTGTCGAAGATCGCCGACAGCTGGCGCAGCACGCCGAGCTCCTTGACCGCCTGCACGCGGGCCCGCACGTCGGGCTCGGAGAGGCCGAGCCGCTCGCCCAGCACCGCGTAGGGCCTCGGCTCCAGCGGGAAGTCCCACTGGACCGCGTTCAGCAGCTCGCGGTCGCTGTCGGTGAGAACCGGATCACTCATCGTGTCACCCATCGTGGCGGCACGTCACCGCTCCAGCAAATCAGGCCGGCCTAGGCGCCGAGACCGGCGAAGGTGGCGCCACCAATGGTGCGGTTCCCGAGCGACACCTGCTTGGTCAAGCGCCCGCCGGCGCGGGTGAAGTCGATCGTGGCCGGGTCGCCGTTGCGCAGCCCCTCGACGGTGGCGACCAGGTCGCCGGCGTCGGTGACGCGGCTGGTGTTGCCGTCGGCGACGACGGCGGTGATGACGTCGCCGGGCTCGAGCCCCGCCGCGGCGGCGGGGCTGTTGGCGGCCACCGCCGTGATCGTCGCCCCGCCGCCGGCCCGGTCGATCGCGCCCACGACGTTCACGCCCAGCCACCCGTGGTGCACCATGCCGCTCGTCTCGAGCTGGTCGACGACGTCATGGGCGAGGCTGATCGGCACCGCCTGGCCGGGCAGCGCGGCCGAGTTGATGCCGACCACCGAGCCGCCGGTGTCGACGAGCGCGCCGCCGGAGGCGACGCGGTTCAGCGAGGGGTCGGTCGAGGCCATCCGGACGTCGGTCTCGAGCAGGCCGCTGAGCACCACGCCGGCCGGCCCGGCCGACACGGTGTGCAACGCGCTGACGATCCCTTCGCCGGCCCAGCGGTGCTGGCCCGCGCTCAACCCGAGCGCGATCACCGCGTCGCCGACCTGGAGCTCGTCGCTGTTGCCGAGCCGGGCCCCCGAGAGATTGCCGCCGTCGACGCCGAGCAGCGTGAGGTCGGTCTCGGGGTCGTTCCCGAGGACGCGGGCCTGGCTGAGGCGGCCGGTCGCGCTCGTCACCATGATCACGGTGGCCGAGCCGAGCAGCGAGGTGCTGGTGAGGACGCGGGTGCCGTCCATCGCGACCCCCGACCCCTGCGCCTCGCCGGTGGGGCTCACGGCCCGCACCGACACCACGCTCGGCGCGGCGGCGTTCACGATGTCGGCGACCGAGGAGCCGGCCGGCACCGGCGGTGGCGGCGCGGGCGTGTTGCTCGAGGTGCTGCTGCCGCTGAAGGCACCGACGCCGGCGAGCACGCCGACGACGACGCCCACGCTCACGAGCGCGACCAGGGCGGCCAGGCCCCACTCGCGCCGCCTCGGGCGCTGCCCTTCCCGCCAGGCGGCGAGGGCCGCCCCGACCTCGCTCGGGTGGAACCACACCCGATCGAGCGGGTGCGGGGGCGGTCCAACGGGCTCATCCTCGTCGGGCTCCTCGACGGGCATGGCCACGAACTGTACCGACGGCCCTTCGCGCTTCCGCCGCGGCCCGCGTGCTCATCGCGGCTCGGAACGTCACGCTGAACGTTCAGTACCATGACGGCCGTGCCGGTGCCGCGTGCGGGTGGGGAGTGGATCGCGCTCACGGGTGACCGGCTGTCGATCGAGGACGCGAGCGCGTGGGCGACCACACCGGGCACGGGTGCGGTCGTCGCGTTCGCGGGCACGGTGCGTGACCACGCCGAGGGTCGGGCCGGGGTCGTCGGGCTGTCCTACGAGGCGTACGAGGAGGTCGCGCGGCAGCGCCTCGCTGACGTCGCGGCCGAGACCCGGCGCCGCTGGCCGGTCGTCGAGCGGCTCGCCCTCCTGCACCGGGTCGGGGACCTGGCGCTCGGCGAGGTGTCGGTCGTCGTCGTGGCGTCGGCCCCCCACCGGGCCGAGGCGTTCGAAGCGGCCCGCTTCGCGATCGACACGCTGAAGGAGACGGTCCCGATCTGGAAGCGGGAGCACTGGGCCGAGGGGTCGGACTGGGCGGTCGGCGCCCACTCGATCCGGGCCGTCCGCGAGCTGGACCGGGCGTAGCCGTGCCCCGCGACCTCGCCATCGACCTCGGGACCGCCAACACCCTCGTCTACTCGCGCGGCCAGGGGATCATCCTCAACGAACCGACCGTCATCGCGCTGAACAGCCGGACCCAGGACGTGCTGGCCATGGGTCACGAGGCGTGGCACATGATCGGCCGCACGCCGGGGCACATCGTGGCGGTCCGGCCGCTGCGCGGCGGCGCCATCACCGACTTCGAGATCACCCAGCGCCTGATCCGACTCATCTTCGCCCGGGCCGGCATCACCCGCCTGCAGCGGGCCCGGGTGCTCGTGTGCGTGCCGTCGGCCATCACCCACGTGGAGCAGCGGGCCGTGCTCGAAGCGACGCGGCGGGCCGGCGCCGCGCAGACCTACCTCATCGAGCAGCCGATGGCGGCCGCCATCGGCGCCTCCATGCCGATCCACGAGCCGCTCGGGAAC
>CALEYV010000095.1 GCA_937927875.1 uncultured Actinomycetes bacterium
GCTTCAGTTCGGGCTTCACGAGGCGGGGCCGGGCCGGCGCGACCGGTCGGGGCCGCGGTGGGGGCGACGGCGCGCGCGGGGCGGCGCCGTCGCCGTTCTCGGAGCCGACCGGCGGCGCGCCGGTGGGCCCGTACTGGTCGAGGCGCTCCTTGATCACGCGCAGGGGCAGGAAGTGCTCGCGCTGCTGGAAGAGGATCCAGCGCAGCCGGTCGACGTCGGGCGCATAGAAGCGCCGGTAGCCGGACGGGGTCCGCTCGGGGTCGATGAGCCCCTGGCTCTCGAGGAACCGGATCTTCGACACCGTGACGTCGGGGAACTCGTCCTGGAGCGAGCTCAGGACCTCGCCGATGGAGAGGTGGTTGCCCGAGCGGGCGGCCGCCGTCACGCGGTCGCCTCGGCCCGGCCGCCGAGCAGGAACGTGAGCACGAAGCGGCCGATCTGGACGTCGGCCATGTCGTCGAGGCGGGCGGTGTCGATCCGCTCCCCGCCGACGTAGGTGCCGTTCAGCGACCCGACGTCGGTGATCTCGTAGTGGTCCTCGACCCGTCGCACCACCGCGTGGCGCCGGGAGACGGTGACGTCGTCGAGGAAGAGGTCGGAGTCGGGGTGCCGGCCGACCGAGGTCTCGTCGGCGTCGAGGGCGTAGGTGCTGCCGGCGTTGGGGCCCCGCCGCACGACCAGCATCCCCATGTCGGGCGGCAGGTCGTCGAGGAGGGCGCCGAGCTCGGCCTCGAGCTGCTGGCGGTCCTCGAGGAGGCCGAGCGACGCCGTGGTCTCGTCGGCGTCGGCGAGCGAGGCGCCGCAGGACGAGCAGAAGTTGGCGCCCGGCTCGTTGTCGTGGCCGCAGCGGCGGCACTGCATGGATCGAGGGTACCGACGCCCCCTGGGCGCTTCAACGATCCTCGGGGCTCAGCCGGCCTCCACCATCTCCTGGTAGGCGGCCGCGTCGAGCAGCGAGTCGAGCTCGCCGGCGTCGGCCATCGTGATGGTGAAGATCCAGCCCTCGCCGTACGGGTCGCGGTTCAGCCGCTCGGGCTCGTCGTTCAGCGCCTCGTTCACCGACGCGATCGTGCCCGTCACCGGCGAGTAGATCTCCGACACCGACTTGGTCGACTCCACCTCGGCGCACGACGCGTGGGCGACGACCTCGAGCCCGACCTCGGGCAGCTGCACGAACACGACGTCACCGAGCTGGTCCTGGGCGTAGTCGGTGATCCCGACCCGCCCGGTCCCGCCGTCGGCCGCGACCCACTCGTGCTCGCGGCTGTACCTGCGGTCGGACGGGAACTCCACGGCGCCTCCTCGAGGGCGCGGGCAGGCTAGCGGAGGGCCTGCTCGACGGCCGCGGTCCGCTCGTGGGCCAGCCGGCGGGCCGCCTCGTCGCTGTCCGCCTCCGCCCACACGTGGGTGAGGGGCTCCTCGGGGTCGGGCAGGAGCAGCGTCCACCCGTCCTTCCCGACCAGCTTCACCCCGTCGACGAGGACGACGTCGCCCGGCGGCGGGTGCTCGACGAGCTCGCGCATGACGGCGCCCTTGCGCTCCCACGGGGTGGGGACGGTCTCGTGGACGACGTGCACCGGCGGCAGCTCGGCCACGACCGCCGAGAGGCGCCGGTCGGTCTCGGCGAGCAGGTCGAGCAGGTGGCCGAGGGTCGCCATGGCGTCGAAGGCGGGCAGGAAGGCCGGCCAGATGAACCCGCCCCGGCTCGACCCCGCGAAGCGGATGCCCCGGCCGGAGGCGGCCTCCATGAGATGGGCGTCGGCGTGCTTGGTCCACACCACCTCCCCGCCGGCGGCCTCGACCAGCCGGGCCGCCTCCCGCGTCGTCGACACCGGCAGCGCGACGCGCGCCTTCGGGTCGACCGCGACGACGAGCTTGAGCAGCGCGAGGAGGGCCTCGGTGTTCGAGAGCGGGTGGCCGGTGTCGTCGACGATCGTCGCCAGCTCGCCCGACCCGTCGACGACGTAGCCGAGCTCGCTGCCCGACGCCCGCACCAGCTCCCCCACCCGGGCCTGCTGGGCGTCGGGCTCGGCGGCGGTGCTGGCGGCCGTGCTCGCGAACGGGTTCACCGCCAGCACCTCGGCGCCGAGCTTGCCGAGCACGGTCGGCATCACGATCGACGCCGCGCCGAACGAGTAGTCCAGCACGACCTTGGCCGGGTTGGCGCGCAGGCGGTCGACGTCGACCGACCGCTCGAGCCCGGCGGTGTAGAACTCGATGGCGCGGGGCGGGAACACGATGTCGCCGATGTCGCCCGCGAACGCCCGCCGGTAGTCCTCCCGGTGGAGCAGCCGCTCGACCTTGCGCTGGGTGCCGCCGTCGATGTCGCGGCCGTCGGCGTCGAAGAACCGCAGCTCGACGCTGTCGGGGTCGCCGGCCACCAGCCGGACCGTGATGCCGCCGAGGGCGTGGCTGTTGCGGACCTGGAACCGGGTGAGCGGCACGGTGGCCAGCTCGATGTCCTCGACCGTCACGCCGGCCAGGTTCAACCCGCCGATGACGGCCCGCTTCAGGGCCCGGGCCACCCGGCTGGTGTCGCGGCTGGCGGTCACCACCGCGCCCCGCTTGAGGGCGGTGCCGTAGGCCATGGCGACCCGGACCGCGGCCTCGGGCGTGATGTCGACGTTGGCGAGGCCCGAGATCCCGCGGGCGCCGAAGAGGGTGCGCGCCCCCCGGGTCTCCCAGATGATCGAGGAGTTCACGACCGCGTCGGCGTCGACGGTCTTGAACGGGTAGATCTTCACGCCGGGGTTCACGACCGCGTGGTGCCCGACGAAGCACTCGTCGCCGACCACCACGCCCTCCTCGAGCCGGGTGTGCTCGCGCAGGTCGCTCGAGCGGCCGACGACCGCGCCCCGCAGGTCGGCGCCCCGGCCGACGTAGACGTGGTCATGCAGCACCGACCGGGTGAGCGAGGCGTCCTCCCGGACGACCACGTCGGTGCCGAGCACCGTGTACTGGCCGAGCCGGGCGCCGGCCTCGATGCGGCAGTTGTCGCCGATCACGGCCGGGCCCTCGACGCGCGCGTCGGGGTCGAGCTCGGCGTCGTCGCCGAGCCACACGCCCTCGGCGACCTCGAAGCCGCCGATGTCGACCCGCACCCGCCCGTCGAGCACGTCGGCGTGGGCCTGGAGGTACGACTCGCTGGTGCCGACGTCCTCCCAGTAGCCGTCGGCGACGTGGCCGTGCAGCGTGAGGCCCTGGTCGAGGGCGGCCGGGAACACGTCGCCCGCGAAGTCGACCACCTCGCCGTCGGGGATGAAGTCGAAGATGTCCGGCTCGAGCACGTAGATCCCGGTGTTGATGGTGTCGGAGAACACCTGGCCCCACGACGGCTTCTCGAGGAACCGCTCGATCGAGCCGTCGGGCCGGGTGATCACGATCCCGAACTCGAGCGGGTTCTCGACCCGCTTCAGCCCGATCGACGCCACCGCACCGCTGTCGCGGTGCGCCTTCACGAACCCGGAGAGGTCGATGTCGGTGAGCACGTCGCCCGAGATGACGAGGAAGGTGTCGTCGAGCTCGGCCGACGCGTTGCGCACCGAGCCGGCAGTGCCGAGCGGCTGCTCGTCGCTGGCGTAGCGCATCCGGACCCCGAAGTCGGAGCCGTCCCCGAAGTAGGTGCGGATCTGGTTGGCCAGGTAGGCGACCGTGACGACGACGTCGTCGAAGCCGTGCTGAGCCAGCAGGGCGACGATGTGCTCCATCATCGGCCGGTTGACGAGCGGCATCATCGGCTTGGGCTGGTTGCTGGTCAGGGGCCGCAGGCGCGTCCCCTCGCCGCCGGCCAGGATCACCGCCTTCACGCCGCCACCCGCTCGTCCCGGGCCGCCCGCCCGGCGTGGAGGGCGGCACGCGCCAGGGGCACGTAGGCCCCGAGGGCCTGGTAGCCGAGCAGCAGCCCGCCGGCGGTGAACACCCAGGTCAGGCCGTACACGGCGTCCCGCCCCGGGCCGCCGGCCATGGTGGCGGCGATCAGGAAGCCGGGCAGGGCGAACATGAGGGCGAGGGTCCCGGCCTTGCCCGACCACTGCACGTCGATGCGGGCCGCGCCGAGGGCGGCGAGGGCGAGGACGGCGATGGCCACCAGCGCCTCGCGGGCGAGCACCGCGGCCGCGACCGCGACCGGCACGCTGCCCTCGAGCAGCAGCCCGAAGGCGGCCGCCAGCAGCAGCACCCGGTCCGCGACCGGGTCGAGGACCTTGCCGAGGTCGCTGCCCTGGTCGAAGCGCCGCGCGATCCAGCCGTCGACCCAGTCGGTGGCGCCGAGCGTGGCGAGGAGCGCCACCGCGATCCACCGCTCGTCGGGCCCGAGGAGCAGCCACAGCAGGAGGGGGGCGCAGGCCAACCGCACCACCGAGATGGCGTTCGGCACCGTCACGATCCGCGAGCCGGCCACGGCGACCAGCGTACGCGAGGCCCCTCAGCGGCGATTCAGCCGAGCTCCACCTGCGCCGCGGTGCGCGACGCGAGGATGGGCCGGATTCGGTCAACGAGGAGCGCTTGGTGCGCGGGGTGCTCCTGGTACCGGCGCCACCCGTCGGCGTCGTCGAGGTCGGCGACGATCGCGAAGTCGGCGTTCCCGGACGCGAGGCCGAGGTCGGGACCGAAGCTGAACGCGCGCAGCTCGGGGATCAGCGCCGGCAGCTCGGCGAGCCCGGCCTCGACCGCGGCCACCGCCTCCGGCGGGGTGCCTTCCTTCCAGGTCAGGCACGAGATGTGGCGCAGCATCACTGCAACCCCCCGTGCGCGCCGCCGTCGACGGGGATGGCGACGCCGGTGACGAACCGGGCCTGCTCCGAGCAGAGGAAGGCGCAACAGGCCCCGAAGTCCTCCGCTCGTCCGAGCTCACCGACCGGGATCCCGGTCGTCAGGTCGTGGCCCAGGGCTCGGACCCGGTCGGTGTCGTGGCTGCCCGGCTGCAGCGAGTTCACCGTCACCCCGTCGCCGGCCACCTCGCGGGCGAGCGTCTTCAGGAAGCCGGTGACGCCGGCCCGGGCCGTGTTCGAGAGGATGAGGTCGGGGATCGGCTGACGCACCGAGATCGACGTGATGGCCACCACCCGCCCCCACCGCTGGGCCCGCATCCCGGGGACGGCCTCCAGGCACATCGCGATGGTCGACAGCGCGTTCTGCTCGAAGGCCCGCGCGTACTCGGCGGGGTCGGTCACCGCCGCGAATCCGCCCGGCGGCGGGCCGCCCGCGTTCGGCACCAGGATGTCGACGCCGCCCAGCGCCGCCCGGGCGTCGCGCACGAACCCCTGGCCGCCCTCGGCGGTGGACACGTCGGCGACGATGGGCACCGCGCCGATCTCGGCCGCGGTCGCCTCGACCACGTCGGCGCGCCGCCCGCAGATTGCGACCTGCACGCCCTCGGCGGCGAGGGCGGCGGCGCTGCCCCGCCCCAGCCCCCGCGACGCGGCCGCCACCGCGGCCCGTCGCCCGGCCAGCCCGAGGTCCATGGGTCCTCCTCTTCCTCGCTGTTGCTCGCGTCGGCCCGGGCCGACCGTCAGTGGATCGGTCCCTCGGCGTCGCGCAGCGACGGGACGGGTCGGCCGGTGCGGCGGGCGATGATCTCCGCGCAGACCGCGACCGCGGTCTCCTCCGGCGTGCGCGCACCGAGGTCGAGCCCGATCGGGGCGAGCAGCCGGTCGAGCGCCTCGTCGCCGACGCCGGCCTCGCGCAGCCGCTCGACCCGCTGGGCGTGGGTGCGGCGGCTGCCCATCGCCCCGAGGTAGCCCACGTGGGTCGCCAGCGCGGCCACGATCGCCGGCACGTCGAACTTGGCATCGTGGGTCAGCACGGCCACCGCGTCCCGGGGCCCGAGGGCCTCCCCGTGCTTGGCCAGGTAGCGGTCGGGCCACTCGCAGACCACCTCGTCCGCCATCGGGAAGCGAGCCGGCGTCGCGAACACGGCCCGGGCGTCGCAGACGACCACGTGGTACCCGAGCAGCTTGGCGGCCCGGGCCAGCGCGGCCGTGAAGTCGACCGCGCCGAAGATGACCATGCGCGGCGGCGGCGCGAACGACTCGAGGAACACCGTCACGTCGGTCTCGCGGGCCTCGCCGTGGCGGCCGTAGTGACGGGTCGTCGTCGTGCCGGAGGCCAGGGCGCCGAGCGCGTCGCGGGTCACGACCCGGTCGAGGTCGGCGCTGCCGAGGGTGCCGAGCGGCTCCCGCTCCGGCCCGACCAGCAGCTTGGCGCCGACGTCGTCGCCGTCGGTGATCGTGGCGAGCACGACCGGCTCGTCACGCCGCACGGCGTCGCGGAGCGCGTCGAAGACGGGGGTGGTCGAGGCGCTCGGGCTCACCAGTCGAGCGGCTCGACGAAGACGTGGATGGTGCCGCCGCAGGTCAGCCCGACGGCGAACGCCTCGTCGTCGGAGTAGCCGAAGGTGACGACGCCCCGCGGGTGCTCGCCGGCGAGCACGGCCAGGGCCTCGGTGACGACCGCCCCCTCGACGCAGCCGCCCGAGACTGAGCCCGCGACCTCACCGGCCTCGCTCACGGCCATGGCCGCGCCGGGGTCGCGGGGGCCGGAGCCGTCGAGGCCCACCACGCGCGCGACGGCCACCCGCTGCCCGTCGCGCCGCCAGCGCTCGATGTCGTCGAGGAGCTCGCGCATCAGCGGGCCAGCACCGTGACCAGGTCGTCGAGGGCGGCGACCGAGTGGCCGGTGACGAAGTCGTCCACGTACGGGAGCGCGGCGGCCATGCCGCGCGCCAGCGGCGCGTAGTCGGGCGTCGCCTTGAGCGGGTTCACCCACACCACCCGGTGGGCGACCCGGCGCAGGCGCGCCATCTCCGAGCCGAGCAGGTCGGGGTCGCCGCGGTCCCAGCCGTCGGAGAGGATCACCACCGTCGCGCCGCGCGCGAGGCCGTGGACGCCCCAGCGGTCGTTGAACGTGCGGAGCCCGGCGCCGAGCCGGGTGCCGCCGGACCAGTCGGTGACGCGCTCGGCCGCGGCGGCCAAGGCCTGGTCGGGATCGCGGGACGACAGCTCCCGCGTGAGCCGGGTGAGCCGGGTACCGAGGGCGAACGCCTCGACGCGTGCGCCACCGACGACCGCGGTGTGCACGAAGCGCAGCAGCTCGCGGGCGTACGGCTCCATCGACCCGCTGACGTCGCAGAGCAGCACGATCCGGCGCGGCCGCTCGGTCGGCGCGCGGAAGGCCCGGGTGACCGGCTCGCCACCCCGCTGCAGCGCGCGCCGGACGGTGCGCCGCAGGTCGGGCCGCCCCCGGTCCCGCCTCGTGGGCCGGTGCCGACGGGAGCGGCGACGGGCGCCGACCACGCGCAGGTCGGCGATGAGCCGGCGGGCCTCGTCGAGCTCGGCGGCCGTGCAGGCGGCGAAGTCGCGGGTGCGGAGCACCTCGGCTGGGCTCCAGCGCACCCGCAGGGCCAGGTCGGCGTCCTCGCGGGGGTGGTCGTCGCCGTCACCGGCTTCGCCGTCGTCAAGCCCGATGCTCGCCGTCACCGGCTCTGCCGCGTCGTCCGTCGCCGCCGGGCCGTCGCCGCGCCAGAAGGCGCGGAAGGCCCGGTCGTAGAGCGGCCCGTCCTCGCGGCGGCGCAGGACCACGACCCGGCCCGCCCAGTAGAGGTCGTCGCGCGCGTCGAGGCCGACCGCGGCCCACGCCTGGCCCAGCGTCACGGTGGCACCGAC
>CALEYV010000096.1 GCA_937927875.1 uncultured Actinomycetes bacterium
TACACGCGTAAGATCGTCGGCAGCGTCAGATGTGTATAAGAGACAGCGTTGAGGTCGACGGTGGCGCGCACCGCGCTGACATCGGCGAGCACGAGCGGCCCCATGTGCAGCGAACCCCCGGCGTTGGCGACGACGCCGTGCAGGTGGCCCGTCGGCTCGGCGGCCTTCGCCACCGCGGCTTCGATCTGCTCCTCGTCGGTGACGTCGGCCGGGATGGTCGCGACGACGGCGTCCGGTGCGGCGACGGCGCGCAGGCGCTCCGCGGCGGCGTCGAGCTTCTCCGGGGTTCGACCGCAGATGGTGACCGACGCCCCGTCGCGGGCCAGCGCCGCCGCGCAGCCCTCGCCGATCCCGCTGCCGCCGCCGGTCACGAGCGTCCCGTAGCCGTCGAGCGCGGCCATCGCCATCTCCTCTCCGCGGCCGTCCGGGCCGAGCGCATAGGTTCTCATCCGTGCCCGACGTGACGCAGCCCGGTCCGACCCCGACCGGCGGTCGACGATGAAGCTCGGCCTCCAGCTCGGCTACTGGAGCGCGCAGCCGCCGGCCGGCGCCCAGGACCTCGTCCTCGAAGCCGAGCAGCTCGGCTACGACTCGGTGTGGACGGCGGAATCGTGGGGCTCGGACGCGCTGACACCCCTGGCCTGGTGGGGGTCGCGCACGAGCCGGCTGCGGCTCGGCACCGACCTCATCCAGCTGTCGGCGCGCCAGCCGACCGCGACCGCGATGGCCGCCCTCACCATGGACCACCTTTCAGGGGGTCGGTTCGTCCTCGGGCTCGGTGTCTCCGGTCCGCAGGTGGTCGAGGGCTGGTACGGGATGCCGTTCCCGAAGCCACTGGCGCGAACCCGCGAGTACGTGTCGATCATCCGGTCGGTGCTCGCCCGCGAGGAGCGCGTCACGAGCCCCGGCCCCCACTACCCGCTCCCCTACCCGGGCGGGCTCGGGCTCGGCAAGCCGCTCCGGTCGATCGTGCACCCGCTGCGGGCCGACCTGCCGATCGTCCTCGGCGCCGAGGGCCCCAAGAACGTGGCGCTGGCAGCCGAGATCGCCGACGGCTGGTTCCCGATCTTCTACTCCGCGAAGCACGAGGACATGTACGAGGACGCGCTGAAGGAGGGCTGGTCACGCCCCGGCGCGCGCCGAGGCCCGGACGACTTCGAGATCCTGCCCACGGTGACCGTCATCGTCGACGACGACGTCGAGCGGGCCGCCGACGCGATGAAGCCATCGCTGGCGCTCTACGTGGGGGGCATGGGCGCCCGGGAGATGAACTTCCACTTCGACGTGTTCTGCCGGCTCGGGTACGAGGCCGAGGCGACGAAGATCCAGGACCTCTACCTCGACGGCCGGAAGGACGAGGCGACCGCCGCCGTGCCGAGCCGCATGGTGGAGGAGATCGCGCTCATCGGCCCCAAGGAGAAGATCCGCGACGACCTCGAGGCTTGGAAGGCGTCCCGGGTCACGACGATGCTGCTCGGCGCCCACAACCCGGACGTGATGCGGCTCATGGCCGAGCTCGTGCTCTGATCCTGCCGGCGCCGACGGCGCCGCGCAGGTGGTAGGAACCGGCGGTGCTCGTCGCGTTGTTCGTGACCTGCCTGGTCGACCAGCTGGCCCCCGCCACCGGTCGGTCGGCGGTGCGCCTGCTCGAGGCCGCCGGCTGCGAGGTCGCCTTCCCCGAGGCCCAGACCTGCTGCGGGCAGCCGGCCTTCAACAGTGGGTACCGGCGCGACGCCCTGCGCCTGGCCCGCCACTTCGCCTCGGTGTTCGGGGACTACGAGGCGATCGTCGCCCCGTCGGGCTCGTGCGTCGCCATGGTACGCCGCTACTTCCCGACTCTGGCCGACGGCGACGAGCGGGCGCGCCTCGAGGCCATCGGCCAGAAGACGTACGAGCTCACCGAGTTCCTCGTCGACGTGCTCGGCCGCCCGGACCTCGGGGCCCGCGCCGACGAGCCCGTGACCTACCACCCGTCCTGCCACCTCCTCCGCGAGCTCGGGGTGCGCGACGCGCCGCGTCGCCTCCTCGACGCCGCGGGCGTCCCCGTCGTCGAGCTCGCCGACGCCGAGCGCTGCTGCGGCTTCGGCGGGACCTTCTCGGTGCTGCACCCCGAGATCGCGGTTCCGATGGCCGACGCCAAGCTCGACCAGGCGATGGCGACCGGGACCCGGACCCTCACCGCCTGCGACACCGGCTGCCTGCTGCACCTGGCGGCGCGAGCGCAGCGGCGAGGTCTCGACCTCGAGCTGCGGCACGTCGCGGATGTCCTTGCCGGCGGGCTGGCGTGACGACCGCCGACGAGCTGGCCCGGCACCGCCCGCGGGGCGCCCCGCTGCCGCCGCTACGCGACCGTGTCCAGGCCACGCTCGACAGCGTGGAGCTGCGGGGCGCGCTCGGCGCGGTGGCCCACCGGTTCAACGAGGCCCGCCGGGTCGCCCTGGCCGAGCCCGGCATGGCGGAAGTCAAGGCTCGCGGCACGCGCATCCGAGCCGACGGCGTGGCGGCGCTCCGCGAGAACCTCGACGCGGCGACGGCATCGCTGCGGCAGCTCGGGGTCCACGTCCATCACGCGGCGACGGGACCGGAGGCGGCTCGTGTCATCGCCGACCTGGCGCGTGAGGCCGGCGCCCGCCGGGCCGTGAAGTCCAAGTCGATGGCCACCGAGGAGATCCACCTCAACGAGGAGCTGGAGCGCCGCGGCGTCGAGGTGTTCGAGACCGACCTCGGCGAGTGGATCATCCAGCAGGCCCACGAGCGGCCGAGCCACATCATCGTCCCCGCCATCCACAAGACACGCCCCCAGATCACGCGGCTGTTCTCGGATGTGGCCGGGCACGAGCTCCCGGACGAGCGGGAGGAGCTGTGCGCGTTCGCCCAGCAGCGGCTCCGGGAGGTGTTCCTGACCGCCGACCTCGGGATCAGCGGCGCGAACTTCGTGTGCGCGGACACGGGCACAATCGTTCTCGTCACGAACGAGGGCAACGGTCGCCTCACCACGTCGCTGCCCCGGGTGCACATCGCACTGGTGCCGGTCGACAAGGTGCTCGCTCGCTTCGCGGACCTCGGGACGATGCTGCCGCTGCTGATCCGGCACGCCACCGGCCAGAAGCTGACCTCGTACGTGAGCATGATCCACGGACCGCGACGGGCCGGGGAGCTGGACGGCCCCGAGGAGCTGCACGTCGTGTTCCTCGACGGCGGGCGGAAGGCGCTGCTCGGCTCGCCGTTCGAGGACATGCTGCGCTGCATCCGGTGCGGCGCGTGCCTGAACGTCTGCCCCGTCTACGGCACGATCGGCGGTCACGCCTACGGGGGCGTCTACCCGGGCCCGATGGGCGCCGTCCTGACCCCCCTGCTGGGCGAGCTGGAAGAGGGAACCGAGCTCCCCGGCGCCAGCAGCCTCTGCGGCGCCTGCGCCGAGGTCTGCCCGGTCGGGATCCCGCTGCACGACCTGCTCCTCGAGCTGCGCGCCGCGCTGGCCGGCCGACGAACCTCCGGCTCGCGGCGCCGGAAGGCGTTCTTCGGCCTCTGGAGTCGCGCCTGGGCCCGGCCGAGCCTCTATGGCGCGTCGGCGCGCGTGGCCGCGTTCGCGGCCCGGCACCCCTGCCTGGCCCGGCGGCTGCCAGTGGCGCGGGCCTGGTGCGAGGGACGGGCGCTGCCGCCGGCTCCTCCCGAGCCGTTCCGAACCTGGTGGCGACGGGAGCGGGCGGATGGCTGACGACCTCGCCCGTCGCTTCGCCGCCGAGCTGTCGGCGGTCGACGGCACGCCGCACCCGGGCGCCGACGCGAGCGCAGTCGCGCTCGAGCTCGTCGGACCCGAGCCAGCGCTCGTCGCGATCGAGGACGACCCGACCGTCGAGCCGGTCGCGCTCGCGCTGACCAACGCCGGGCACGAGGTGGTCCGCCCGAGCGAGACCGGGTACCGGGAGCGGCTGGCCAGCGCCGCGCTGGGCGTCACCGGCTGCACGGCCGCGATCGCCGACACCGGCACCCTCATGCTCACCGCCGACCGCGCCCACCCGCGGGCGACGAGCCTGCTCCCCCGCTCACACCTCGCGGTCGTCCGGCCCGCCAACCTGGTCTCGTCCCTCGACGAGGCGCTGCGCCGGATCCCCGACCCCGCGCCGAGCGCGGTGACGCTCGTGACCGGCCCCAGCCGGTCGGCCGACATCGAGCAGATCCTGACCCTCGGGGTCCACGGGCCGGCCCACGTGCACGTCGTCCTTCCCTGACCCGAGACGAGGAGAGCCATGGATCTCGGCCCGGTTGGCGTCTGGAGCGCGGCGCTCCGATACGGCGACCGCGGGCAGGCCCGGGACGCGGCGGCCGAGCTCGAGACACTCGGGTTCGGAGCGCTGTGGCTCCCGGGCGGGGCCGGCGGCGACATCTTCGAGGCGGCGGCGGCGCTGCTCGACGCGACGAGCCAGGTCGTACTGGCGACCGGGATCGTGAACCTCTGGATGCACGAGCCGGCCAACGTCGCTGAGGCGCACGCCCGGATCACGAGCGCGCACGCCGACCGGTTCCTGCTCGGCATCGGCGTGAGCCACGCGCCGCTGGTCGACGCCGATCACCCGGGCCGCTACGAGCGGCCACTCGAGGCGACGCGCCGCTACCTCGATGCGCTCGACGCCGCGACCCCGCCCGTGCCGGTAAACGAACGGGCCCTGGCCGCGCTCGGGCCCCGGATGCTGGAGCTCGCTCGCGACCGCAGCCGGGGCGCCCACCCGTACCTCGTCACGCCGGAGCACACCCACCGCGCGCGAGCGGTGCTCGGCGCCGGCCCGCTGCTGGCGCCGGAGCAGTCAGCCGTGCTCGAGGCGGATCCCGGACGCGCCCGCGAGCTGGCGCGTCAGCACCTGGCCATCTACCTGCAGCTCCCGAACTACGTGAACAACCTGCGCCGGCTCGGGTTCAGCGTCGAAGACGTCGCGGCGCCGGGCAGCGACCGCCTCGTCGACAGCATCGTGGCTTGGGGCGACGTCGGCGCGATCGCCCGGCGGATCCGTGAGCACCACGACGCGCGCGCCGACCACGTCTGCGTCCAGGTGATCGCGGCCGACCGGCGCGTCCCGCCCCTCGACGCGTGGCGGGCGCTCGGGCCGGCGCTGACCGGGTGAGCTACGACCAGACGAGCGGCAGCCGCTCGACCTGCCGGATGCCCGGCGAGCAGTGGATCTCGACGCCGTCCGCGATCCGATAGTCCGGGATGCGGCGGTGCCACTCCTCGAGTGCGACCCGCTGCTCGAGCCGGGCCAGATGGGAGCCGAGACACCGGTGCGGTCCGGCGCCGAAGGCCAGGTGCCGGTTCGCCTCCCGCTCGAACTCGACCCGGTCGGCGTCGGTGAACTCGTCGTCGAGGTTGGCGGCGCCGATCATGATCACGGCGTGGTCACCGGCCTGCATCGACACGCCCGCCAGCTCGTGGTCCTGCTTGATGACGCGCACGACCATCTGCACCGGGCTCTCCCAGCGGAGCAGCTCCTCGACCGCGCCGGCGGTGATCGACGGGTCGGCGGCCAGGCGGCGGCGGTCCTCGGGGTGGCGGGCCAGGTAGGTCATCTCACAGTCGAGGGTGGCGGTGACCGTGTCGAGGCCCGCGATGAGCATGAGGTGACAGACGCCCAGCTGCTCCTCCCGCGACACCGGTTCGCCCTCGACCTCGGCGGCTGCGATGCGGGCGAGCAGCCCGTCGCCGGGGTTGCGCTGCTGCTCGTCGAGCGCCCGCGCGAAGTACTCGGTGATGGCGTGGCCGGCGGCGTCGCGGATCGCGGCCGCACCATCGAGGTCGTTGGGGTCCACGTCCGGCCGGATGGTGTCGTCCCGCCACTGCAGGAAGGTCGACAGGTCGGACTGCGGGAGCCCCATCAGGGCGAGGAAGATCCCCGACGGCAGCGGCGTCGCGAGCTCCTCGTGGTAGTCGCACTCGCCGCGTTCGATGAAGCCGTCGATCAGCGAGTTGACGAGGGCGCGGGAGCTGGCGTCGAGCTCACCGATGCGCTTCGGCGAGAACTCGGGGTCGAGCCAGCGCCGGTACTTGGCGTGGTCCGGCGGGTCGACCTGCAGCGGGATGAGCGGGAACTCCTGGCCGATCGAGATCGACTCCGGCGCCGAGGAGAACACCTCCGGGTGGCGGAGCGCCCACATGGCCTCTTCGTAACGCGACACGTAGACGGTGGGGATGCCGTCGTAGCCGATGGCACGGGCGACCGGCGCGTGCTTCCGGATCTCGTGATACGTCGGCTGGGGCGCGTCGGCGTTGCGGGGGTCCCACATCGCGGCGTTCAGGTCGAAGGCTGCGTCCTGGGTGGTCATCGGTCCTCCGGTCGGCTCACGAGCTGGAAACGGCCTCGCCGCGCACCCCGGCCCACGAGCACTGCCAGAGGAACGCGGCTTCCTCCAGCGGTTCGGCTCGACCCAGCACCACCTCGAACAGCCCGTCCAGGACGAGCGCGAAGACGGTGCGGGCCATGCGGTCGGGATCGGGCGCGGCGGCCGCGCCGGCGGCCGCGGCCCCCTCGATCGCGGCGGTGAACACGTCGATGATCGGCGCGATGGCGGCCGTGAGCGTGTCGGGCCGGCTCTCGGCCAGCCGCCGCTGCTCGCGGATCAGCACGCCCGCGTAGCCGAGCGCGCCCTGCAGGGTGATGAGCTCGAACACGCCGGTCACCGCCGCCCGCAGCCGCGCCACCGGGTCGTCGTGGGCGGCCACCGAGTCGGCGAGCAGCTGGGCGCCGATGCGACTGTCCTCCTCCAGCAGCGCCACCAGCAGGTCGTCCTTGCTGGCGAAGTACCGGTAGAAGACCTTGAGCGACACCCCGGCCCGCGCCGCGACCTGAGCGACCGTGAAGGCGGCGCTGCCGGTCTCGTTGGCGAGGTCGCGGGCGGCGACGACCAGGCGCTCGAGCCGGTCCGCCGACCGCTGGCGAGCCGACCCCAGCGAGCGGGCGAGGGCCCGGTCCCGCCAGGGACCGAGAGTTGCCGTTTCGGGGAACGCCATTCCCCTTCAGTATGGCACCGGGCCGACCAGGCGCGGCGCGGGCCCCGTCAGCCCTTGCCGGACTAGAGCGGGACGGGCGAACATCGGCGACTGGACGCCGATCCCCGCCCCTTGCGGCCCCGCCGATGCTGAGCCGGCTCATGGCCCGGGCCTTCCGTCTCCCCCCGCCCCGGTCCCGGGCGGTCGGGGTGGAACGGGACATGGCGGTGCCGATGGACGACGGGGTCGAGCTGCTCGCCGACCTCTACACGCCGGCCGGCCGGGGACCCCACCCGACCGTGCTGGTGCGGAGCCCCTACGGGCGGGCGGGGGTGCTGGGCGTCCTCTTCGGCCGGCTGTTCGCCGAGCGCGGGTACCGAGCGATGGTGCAGAGCACGCGCGGCACGTTCGGCTCGGGCGGAGACTTCCGGCCCGACTTCCCGGAGCGGGCGGACGGGCTGGCGACGATCCGCTGGATCGAGCGACAGCCCTGGTTCGACGGGCGACTGGCGATGAACGGCCCGAGCTACCTGGGCGCGGTCCAGTGGGCGGTGGCGGACGAGGCGGGCCCGTCGCTGCGGGCGCTGTGCTCGCACGTCACGTACTCGGCCATCAACCAGTACCGCTACTACGGCGGCTCGTTCGCGCTCGGTGACCTCCTCGACTGGTCGACGATGATCGCCCAGCAGGAGACGACCCGCTTCCGCTGGGCCCAGACCGTGCT
>CALEYV010000097.1 GCA_937927875.1 uncultured Actinomycetes bacterium
CACCCGGGTGATGAACCGGGCCCGCCAGGACGCCATCACCACCGAGATCATGGACATCGTCGGCGGCGCCGAGGCGCTGCGCGGTGCCGAGCACGAGTCCCTGCCCGAGCGCCTGCTCGTCGGCAGCTGAGAACCAGGAGCACGCAATGACCACGACCGCCGAGCCGCCGACGAAGCTGAAGGACGGCCGGGTCGTCGCGATCGCGGGCCCGGTCATCGACGTGGAGTTTCCGGCCGACGCCCTGCCCGAGATCAACACCGCCCTCGAGCTCGACATCGAGCTCGAGGGAACGACGACGACGCTGGTCGCCGAGGTCGCGCAGCAGATCGGCGAGAGCCGCATCCGGGCCATCTGCATGAAGCCGACCGACGGGCTGAAGCGGGGCACGGTCGTTCGCAACACCGGCCGTGGAATCACGATGCCGGTCGGGGAGGGCGTCCTCGGGCACGTGTTCAACGTGATCGGGGAGCCGATCGACATCTCCGCCGACCAGCTGACCGGCATCGACGACCGCTGGGAGATCCGGCGCGACGCGCCGCCGTTCGACCAGCTCGAGCCGAAGTCGATCATGTTCGAGACCGGCATCAAGGTCATCGACCTGCTCGAGCCGTATGTGCAGGGCGGCAAGATCGGGCTGTTCGGCGGCGCCGGCGTCGGTAAGACCGTGATCATCCTCGAGATGATCAACCGGGTCGCCACCCAGCACGGTGGTGTCTCGGTGTTCGCCGGGGTCGGCGAGCGCACCCGTGAGGGCACCGACCTCTGGCTCGAGATGCAGGAATCGGGCGTCATCGACAAGGCGGCCCTCGTCTACGGGCAGATGGACGAGCCGCCCGGCGTCCGCCTCCGCGTCGCGCTCTCGGCGCTGACGCTCGCCGAGTACTTCCGTGACGTCCGCAACCAGGACGTGCTGCTCTTCATCGACAACATCTTCCGGTTCGTGCAGGCCGGCTCCGAGGTCTCCACGCTCCTCGGCCGGATGCCCTCGGCCGTCGGCTACCAGCCGACCCTGGCCGACGAGATGGGCGAGCTGCAGGAGCGGATCACCTCGACGAAGGGCCACTCGATCACGTCCCTGCAGGCCGTGTACGTCCCCGCCGATGACTACACCGACCCGGCGCCGTTCACGACGTTCACGCACCTCGACGCGACGACCGAGCTGAGCCGCCAGATCGCCGCGCTCGGCATCTACCCGGCCGTGGACCCACTGGCGTCGACGTCGAACATCCTCACTCCCGAGGTGGTCGGGGAGCGGCACTACGCCGCCGCGTTGCAGGTCCAGGAGATCCTCCAGCGTTACAAGGAGCTGCAGGACATCATCGCCATCCTCGGCATCGACGAGCTGTCCGAGGAGGACAAGCTCACCGTGTCGCGGGCCCGGAAGATCCAGCGGTTCCTGTCCCAGCCGTTCTTCGTGGGCGAGGTGTTCACCGGCCTCAAGGGCATCTACGTGCCGATCGAGGAGACGATCGAGAGCTTCGAGGCGGTCGCTGGCGGCGAGCTCGACGAGGTTCCCGAGCAGGCGTTCTTCAACGTCGGCGGCGTCGAGACGGTCCTCGCCAAGGCCAAGACGCTCCAGGAGTCCTGACCGGTGGCGGACGCCAACCCGACCCTCGAAGTGCAGGTCGTCTCGCCCGAGCGGGTCCTGTACGAGGGCCAGGCCGAGATGGTGGTCTGCCGCCCCGCCGACGGCGAGATCGCGTTCCTGCCCGGCCACGTGCCGTTCCTCGGCGCGCTCGGCGTCGCCAAGGTGCGCGCCTTGCTCCCGGGGGGCGGTGAGCAGGTCGTCGCCGTGCACGGCGGCTTCGTCGAGGTGAGCCACGATCGGGTGATCGTGCTCTCCGACGTCGCGGAGCTCCCCGAGCAGATCGACGTGCCGCGGGCCGAAGAGGCCCGCCGCCGCGCCGAGGAGGCGGTTGCCGCCAACGAGGACGACGCCGAGGCCCAGGCGGCGCTGTCCCGCGCGCTCCTCCGGCTCGAGGTCGCCGGCGTCAACGTCGCCTGAGCTCGACCCCGTGCCCTCCCGTCGGCGGTCGGTGTGGGGTCGGCGCGCCGCCGCCCTGGTGGCGGCGGCGGTCCTCGCCGCGGTCGTCGACCCGGGACCGGCGCACGCCGCGTCGCCGCCCGACCCGGCGCCGTTCACTGGCCTCGGCGCGTGGCTCTCGGTCTTCGAGTACGTGCCGGCGTTCGTCCACCAGCCGGTACCGCCTCCCGTCGTTCCCGACACGGTCGACGACCTCGCCGCGCTCGGCGCGCGCACCCTCTACCTGCAGGCCGCGATCGACGACCCGCGCTCGCCCGGCCTCATCGTCGACAGCGGGCTCGTCGGGGCCCTGCTGCGCCGGGCCCACCAGCGGGGACTGCGCGTGGTCGCCTGGTACTACCCGCAGCTTGCCGACCCGGCCCGCGACACGGCGCGCCTCGACGCCCTCGTGCACTTCCGGGCCGGCGCTGACCGCTTCGACGGCGTCGCGCTCGACATCGAATCGACGCTGGTGCCCGACGTTGCCGAGCGCAACCGCCGCCTGGTCAGCCTGACCCTGCACGTCCGCGCCGCCGCCCGGTCGATTCCGGTCGGCGCCATCGTCTACCCGGCGGCGCTCCTCGAGGTCGTCAACCCGAACCTCTGGCCGCAGTTCCCGTACCGGGGGCTGGCCCGATCGGTGGACGTGTGGCTGCCGATGACCTACTGGACGTACCGGTCCGGGGCCTACCGCGACGCCTTCACGTACACCGACGACAGCGTCCGGCGGCTGCGGCGCGACCTCCACGACGGTCACGCTCGCGTGGCGCCGGTCGGCGGCCTGGCCGACTCGTCGGCGGTGGCCGACTACCAGGGATTCGTGCGCGCGGTGCGCGCCGACGGAGCGATCGGGCGATCGGTGTTCGACGTCACCGGCACCGCGACGAGCGCCTGGCCCTACCTGCGGGGTTCGTGACCCGAACTAGTAGGAGAGCGACGAGTACCGCAGCAGCTTGCGCCAGCTGTGGGTGGCCTGGATCCGCCGGATCGTCCCGCTCTTGGCCCGCATCACCAGCGAATCGGTGGTCGCGCCGTCGCCCCGATACCGCACGCCGCGGAGCAGGTCGCCGTCGGTGACGCCGGTGGCGGCGAAGAACACGTCGTCGCCCCCGACGAGGTCGTCGGTGCTGAGGACGCGGTCGAAGTCGTAGCCCTGGTCGAGGGCGGTCCGTCGTTCTTCGTTGTCGCGAGCGACGAGCCGGCCCTGGATGGCGCCGCCGAGCGCCTTCAGCGCGCAGGCCGCGATCACGCCCTCGGGGGTCCCGCCGATCCCGAACAGGATGTCGTAGCCGCTGTCCGGCCAGCCGGTGGCCAGGGCGCCCATCACGTCGCCGTCGGGGATGAGGCGAATGCGGGCCCCGGCCTCGCGGCACTGGCGGATCAGGTCGGCGTGGCGGTCCCGCTCCAGGATCACCGCCGTCACGTCCTTGACCTGCTCGCCCCGGGCCTTGGCGACCGCCTCGAGGTTGGTCTTCACCGGGGCGTCGAGGTCGATGAGGTCGGCTGCCTCGGCGCCGACGGCGACCTTCTCCATGTAGACGCAGGGGCCGGGGTCGAACATCGTGCCCCGCTGGGCGAGCGCGATGACCGAGATGGCGTGGTTCCGCCCCAGCGAGGTGAGGGTGGTCCCGTCGATGGGGTCCACCGCGATGTCGGTGGCGGGGCCGTTCCCGGCGCCGATCTCCTCCCCGTTGTAGAGCATCGGCGCCTCGTCCTTCTCGCCCTCGCCGATCACGACGACGCCGTCCATGGCGACGGTGGAGAGCACGAGGCGCATGGCGTCGACCGCGGCCTGGTCGGCCGCCTCCTTGTCGCCCCGGCCGACCCAGCGGCCGGCCTGCAGGGCGGCCGCCTCGGTCACCCGGGCCAGGTCCATGGCCAGGTTCCGGTCCGGGGCTTCGTGCTGCGCCATCACTGCTCCGGGGTCGACTGCTCGGGGGCCACCGAGGGTACTCGGCCGGCCGCTCAGAGCCCCAGGGGAGCGCGCGCACGGCGAGTACGTTCTCGCCCGTGGCGGCCGCGGTGGCGATGGTGACCGGTGCAGCCTCTGGGATCGGTCGCGCGATCGCGACGCGCCTGGCCGCCGACGGGCGCTCGGTCGTCGCCGTCGACGCCGACGCGCCGCAGCTGCTAGATGCCGCGGCCGACGCGGGGCTGCACCCGGTGCCCGGCGACGTCACGAGCGAGGCGGACAACGAGGCCGCGGTGACCGCTGCGACCGCCCTCGGCCGGCTCGACGCGGTCGTCCTGAACGCGGGGGTGGCGGGCGTCGGCGCGGTGGACACCCAGCCCCTCGCCGAGTTCGACCGCATCCTCGAGGTCAACGTGCGGGGGGTGCTGCTCGGCCTGCGCGCCGCCCTGCCGGCGCTGCGCGCCGGAGGCGGCGGCTCGATCGTGGTGACGGCATCGGTCTCGGGGCTCTTCGCCGACCCGGGGCTCTTCGCGTACAACGCCTCCAAGTCCGCGGTGGTCAACCTCGTGCGCAGTGCCGCCATCGACCTCGCCGTCGAGGGCATCCGGGTGAACGCGGTGTGCCCAGGCGGGATCCGGGGCACGGGCATGACCGGCCCGATGGAGCGCCACGCCCCCGACCTCTACGAGGAGATGCGGAGCCACATCCCGCTCGGGCGCCTCGGCGAGCCGAAGGAGATCGCGGCCGTGGTCGCCTTCCTGCTCAGCGACGCGGCGTCCTTCGTGACCGGGGTCGCGCTCCCCGTTGACGGCGGGGTAACCGCGGGCACCGGCCAGTATCGATCCGGGATCGCCGGTCCGCCCCGCTGATCTGGGCGGCGGCTCGCCGCCCTCGGCCGGGTTCTCGACGGCCGCGCCGCCTCAGCCGCTGAGGGCGCTCAGGAGGGGGGCGGTGTCGAAGTAGTCCCGCCAGCGCCGAACCCGGTCGCCCTGCACCTCGAAGTAGCCGGCGACCCGGACGTCGACCTGCTTGCCTCCCGGCAGGTAAAAGTGGTCGACCCGCTCGTTCATCACCGTGTCGCCGTACTCGACCTGGGCGAGCACCTCCCAGTTCATGCCCTCGGCGCTGGCGAAGAACGCGCCGAGGAGGGCGCGGACCTCGTCGAGTCCGCGGCAGACGCCGATGCCGACGTTCTCGTACTCGACGTCGTCGGTCAGCACCGCGAGGACGGCGTCGATGTCACGCGATTCGTTGGCCTTGATCAGCGAGGCGACGACGTCTCCGGCGCTCATGTGGTCCTCCCGGTCGGGCGGGACGGTAGCAGGTGACCCGAGCCGGTACCGTGGCTGTGTGAGCAGCGCGCGCGACCGCTGGCAGGCCGCGTTCGACGAGTCGCCGACTCGCGCCGGCGACTTCGAGACCTACTCCGGGGTCCCGGTCGAGCCCGTCTACGGGCCTGACGAGTCGCTGCCCGGCGTCTGGCCGTACACGCGGGGCCCGTACCCGTCCATGTACCGCTCGAAGCTGTGGACGATGCGGATGTTCGCCGGGTTCGGCACCGCGCTCGACACCAACCGGCGCTTCCACGAGCTCCTGGCCGCCGGCGGCGACGGGCTCTCGACCGCCTTCGACCTCCCGACCCTCATGGGCCGCGATTCCGACGATCCGCTCGCGCTCGGCGAAGTCGGCCGGTGCGGCGTCGCGGTCGACACCCTCGCCGACGCGCTCGACCTCTACGCCGGGATCGATCTCCGCCGCGTCACGACGTCGATGACCATCAACGCGCCCGCTGCGGTGCTGCTCGCCATGTACGTGGCGACCGCCGAGGCGGGCGGCGCGGCCCGGGCCGAGCTCGGCGGGACGCTCCAGAACGACATCTTGAAGGAGTACCAGGCCCAGAAGGAGTTCGTGTTCCCGCCTCGGCCGTCGATGCGGCTGGTGAGCGACACCATCCGGTTCTGCACCGCCGAGATGCCGCGTTGGCACCCGGTGTCGATCTCGGGCTACCACATCCGGGAGGCCGGCTCGACGGCGGCCGAGGAGCTGGCGTTCACCCTCGCCAACGGGTTCGCCTACGTCGAGCAGGCGCTGGCGGCGGGCCTCGCCGTCGACGACTTCGCGCCCCGGCTGTCCTTCTTCTTCAACGCCCACGTCGACTTCTTCGAGGAGATCGCGAAGTACCGGGCGGCCCGTCGCATCTGGGCCCGCTGGATGCGCGACCGGTACGGCGCCGAGCAGGAGCGCTCGCAGCAGCTGCGCTGCCACGCCCAGACCGCCGGCGTGTCGCTCACCGCCCAGCAGCCCGAGGTGAACCTCGTTCGCACCGCGATCGAGGCGCTGGCGGCGGTCCTGGGTGGCACCCAGAGCCTCCACACCAACGCGATGGACGAGACCCTCGCCCTCCCGACCGAGAAGGCGGCCCGGCTGGCGCTGCGAACCCAGCAGGTGCTCGCGCACGAGACCCGGGTGCCCAACGTCGCCGACCCGCTCGGCGGCTCGTGGTACGTCGAGGCGCTCACCGACGAGCTCGAGCAGCAGGCCGAGGCCACGTTCGCCGCCCTCGACGAGCTGGGTGACGGCTCGATGCTCGAAGGCGTGCTGCAGGGGATCGAGACCGGCTGGTTCCAGCGCGCCATCGCCGACTCCGCCTACGAGCTCGAGCGCAAGCGCAACGACGGTCGGCACGTGATCGTCGGCGTCACCGACTTCCTCGAGGGCAGCGAAGAGGACCCGCCCGAGCTGCTGCGCATCGGCCCCGAGGTCGAGGAGCAGCAGCTGAAGCGACTGGCGGGGACGAAGGCCGAGCGCGACGACCGTCGCGTCCGCGACGCGCTCGACGCCGTGCGCGCCGACGCCGCCGAGCCGGCCGCCAACGTCATGCCGGCGCTGCTCGACGCCGTCCGTGCCTACGCGACGATCGGCGAGATCATGGGTGCGCTCGCCGACGTGTTCGGCCGCTACACCGAGGCGCCGGTCATTTGAGATCGCCGCGCCCGACCGGCGCAGCCGCGTAGCGCCGTGGAACCGTTCCTGCTCGAGCAGGCGCGCGCCGCGATCGGGTTCATGCCCGAGGACGAGGGCCTCGCCCTGCACGAGGCCGGCCGGGCCGCGGCCCCGGTCGGGCCGCTGCTCGAGATCGGCACCTACTGCGGCAAGTCGGCGATCTACCTCGGGGCGGCGGCCCGGGCCGGCGGCACCGTGCTGTTCACCGTCGACCACCACCGCGGGTCCGAGGAGCACCAGCCCGGCTGGACCTGGCACGACGAGCGACTCGTCGACCCGAGCAGCGGGCGCCTCGACACCCTGCCCTGGTTCCGGCGCACGATCTTCGACGCCGGCCTCGAGGACGCCGTCGTCGCGGTGGTCGGCGACTCACCCACCGTCGGGCGCCACTGGGCCACCCCGGTCGGGCTCGTGTTCATCGACGGCGGGCACGCCTTCGACGTCGCGCTCGCCGACTACCAGGGCTGGGCTCGCCACCTGCGACCGGGCGGGCTGCTTGTCTTCCACGACGTCTTCGAGGATCCCGCCGACGGGGGGCAGGCGCCGTTCGAGGTGTGGCGACGCGCCGTCGCCGACGGGTTCACGCCGGTGTCGACCACCGGCTCGCTGCGGGTGCTGCGGGCGTAGGCCGGGTCAGTCGGCGGCGCGGCGCTCGCGAGCGAGCTCCTGCTCGATCTCGGCGCCGGCCTCGATCAGCTCCTCGGGCGTCAGCCCCACCGGCAGGCCCTCGCCCCGGAACAGACCGGCCGCGGGGCCCGAGCCGCCGAGCGCGTTGGCGGCGAGGACCACCGCGGCCGAGTTCCACGTCGGCTGCTCGACCGGGAACAGCTCTCCGGGCTGCTCGAAGCGCTCGTCGTCGAAGTTGGCGCCCGTCCAGTAGCCGCCGCTGTCGGCGCGGAGGAACTGCACCCACTCGAAGAGCTTGCGGGCCTTGCCGTCGAGGCCGATGGCGTCGAGCGCCATCACGAGCTCGCAGGTCTCGGCCGCGGTCACCCACGGGCGGTCGGACACACACCGCACGCCCCGACCCTCGACGACGAAGCGGTCCCAGAACGCGGCCACGCGGGCGTGGGCGGCGTGCCCGCGCAGCACGCCGCCGAGGACCGGGTAGTACCAGTCCATCGCCCAGCGGGCCTTGTCGAGGAACGCGTCGGGTCGGTGCGCGATCGCGATGGCGAGGGAGCCGAGCGACAGCTCCCAGTCGGGGCGCTCGTGGCCGAGCCGCTCCGCGATCGCGATGGCGCAGCGAAGGCTGGCGTGGATGCTCGACGACCCGGTGAGCAGCGCGCCGTCCTCGGGCTGGTCGCCCCGCCAGGCGATCTGGCCCGTCTCGGCCTGGTGGCCGAGCGCGAAGTCGAACGCCCGTTCCACCACCGGCCAGCAGTCCTCGAGGAACCCGGTGTCGCCGGTGCAGAGATAGTGGTGCCATACCCCGTTGGCGACGTAGCAGGTGACGTTGGTGTCGAGGGCGGGGTCCTTCACGTCCCGGCCGACGTAGTAGGCGTGCCAGCAGCCGTCGGGCCGCTGCATCGACACCAGCCAGTCGTACGCGCGCTCGGCGTCGGCGCGACGTCCCCCGACGTCGAGGGCCATCGCGGCCTCGACGAGGTTCCACGGGTCGGTGTGGTCGCCGGGGTTCCAGGGGATGTTGCCGTCCGGGTACTGGATGGCCGCGATGGCGTCCACGGTGGCTTGCAGGTCGGCGACGGAGAGGATCCCGTCGACGGCCGGGAGCGCGACCCGGCGACTCACGGCTCGCACCGCTGCGCGTAGACGACGAGGCTCTTGCCGAGCACCGGGTTCAGGGCCCGCTCCAGCGCGGTGAGCGCGGGCGCCCGACCCTCGATCTCGCGTACCAGCAGGTCGTGGTAGCGGCGTACCGGCCACGCCGGCTCGAGGCGCTCGACGCCGGTCGCGCACTGCAGCCACCAGTACGGGGAGTGCAGCGCGTGGGCGTGGTGCGATCCGCGCAGCCAGCACCCGGCGGCCTCGAGCTTCGCCTCCAAGTCGCGCTGGCGGTAGATGCGCACGTGGCCCCCGGGGGTGTCGTGGTAGCGGTAGTCGAGCGCCCAGCACACGCGCTCCGGCCACCGGGTCGGGACGGTGACCGCGATCCGGCCGCCCGGCCGCAGCACCCGCACCAGCTCCGCGAGGGCGCCGGTGTCGTCCCAGACGTGCTCGAGGACCTCGGAGGCGACCACGGCGTCGAAGCTGCCGTCGGGGGCGGCGAGGGCCAGGGCGTCCGCGTTCACCGCGCCGCCCGGCGCGCCGTCGGCGAGCTGGCCGGCCGCGAGCATCCCGCCGACGACCGCCCGGACCTCCTTGAGCTCGGCGTCGGAGCGGTCGAGCGCGACGACGGTGGCGCCGCGGCGCCACGCCTCGAAGGCGTGCCGGCCGCCGCCGCAGCCGAGGTCGAGGACCCGGGTGCCGGGTCCGACGCCGAGCCGATCGAAGTCGACGGTCAGCACTGGACGCCGGCCCGATGGCCGTCGAGCAGCGCCCGGTAGTGCTCGGCGGTCGAGGCCGCGGTGCGCTGCCAGGTGAACCGGGAGAGCACTCGGTCCCGACCCGCGGCGCCGAGGCGCGCCCGCAGGTCGGCGTCGGCAAGGGCCCGCAGGATCGCGGTGGCCAGCGCGGACGGGTCGGCGGGCGGGACGAGCAGCCCGGTCTCGTCGTGGCGCCCGATGACCTCCTTCACCGCGCCGCCGGTGGTGCCCACCACCGGCACGCCGCACGCCATCGCCTCGACCGCCGGCAGCGAGAAGCCCTCGTAGAGCGAGGGAACGCACGCCACCTCGGCCTCGGCGTAGCGGTCGACGATCGACTCCGTCGTCACGCCGCTCACGAACGTCACCGCGCCGCTGAGCCCGAGGGCCTCGATCCGGCGGGGGATGGTGCTCTTGGCCTTCGGCTTGCCGATGACCATGAGGTGCGCGTCCTCGCGCTCGGTGCGGACCTTCGCCAGCGCCTCGAGGAGGTGGATGAGGCCCTTCATCGGGACGTCCGCGCTGGCCGTGGTCATGATCCGCCCCCGGACCCGGGCCCGTCCCGGCCGGGGCTGGAACACCGCCGGGTTGACCCCCACCGGGACGACGTGGAGCCGGTCGGGGGACACCCCCATCTGCTCGACGATGTCGCCGCGCGACGACTCGGAGACCGTGAGCAGCCGCGGGATGCGGCGGGCCACCTCCATCTGCATGTCGAGGAACCCGTACCAGCGGCGCAGCGCGAACCGGCGCCAGGGGCTGCGGGCGTGCGCGAGGTCGAGCTCGCGATCGACGGTGATCGGGTGGTGGAGGGTGCCGAGCACCGGCCAGCCGTCGCGGCCCATCATCCCGACCAGGCCCCGGCCCAGGCACTGGTTGTCGTGCACCAGGTCGAAGTCGCCCCGCCGAGGGGCGAGCAGGCGGCGGGCCCGGATGCTGAAGGTGTACGGCTCGGGGAACCCGGCTCCGCACATGATGGCGAACTCGCGGACGTCGACCGTGGTCCGCAGCTCGTGGGGGAACGGCACCCGGAACGGGTTGTCGGGCCGGTAGAGGTCGAGGCTCGGGACCTTCACGAGCTGGTCGGGGTCGGCCAGCTCCGGGTACGGGGGGCCCGAGAACACCGTGACCTCGTGCCCGAGGCCGGTCAGCTCCCGGACCAGCTCCCGGGTGTAGACGCCCTGCCCACCGCAGTGGGGGTTGCCCCGGTAGACGAGGTACGCGACGCGCAGACGTTCCGGGGCCGACATGAGGCCGAGAGCCTATCGGCCGAATAGCGTGACCAGCGGTGACGCGCGGCCTGATCTCGGCGGCCATGGTCGCCCGCTCGCGCGTCGCCGAGCCGCGCTGGTCGCCCGACGGCCGGCGCCTGGCCTGGGTGGAGGCGTTCGACGGCCGGGCCGACCTCCTCGTCGCGCCGGCCGACGGCGGCGCGCCGGTGGTCGTCACCGCTGACCACCCGGTGAGCCCGGTCGGCGGGTACGGCGGCGGCGCCTTCGCCTGGGTCGACGACGAGCGGCTGGTCGTCGCCGCCGCCGACGGTCACCTCGTGGTGCTGCCCGCCGCCGGCGGACCGGCCACCACGCTGTCGGACCGGGGCCGGGCGGGCGCGCCGGCGGTGGATCCCCGCCGCGGCGCGGTGGCGTTCGTGCTCGAGGACGACGAGTCGTGCGTGATCGCCGTCGCCGACCTCGACGGCCGCGCCCCGCCGGTCCCCATCTCGACCGCCGATTACGCCTGGGACCCCGCGTGGTCGCCCGACGGGAGCCGCGTCGCCTGGCACGAGTGGGACCTCCCGAACATGCCGTGGGACGGCGGACGCATCTGCACCGCGGCCCCCGACGGGGCCGACCCGCGCCGGGTGGCGGGCGGCGACGAGGAGGGCGTCGGCCAGCCGCGCTGGTCGCCGGACGGCCAGCACCTCTCTTTCGTCACCGATCGCGACGGCTGGGCGAACGTGTGGGTCGGCGGCCCGGACGGGCGCGACGCTCGCCCGGTCCTGCCCGAGCCGAGCGAGCAAGCGGAGCCCCCGTGGGGCCCCGGGCAGCGCTCGTACGCCTGGTCGCCGGACGGCGGTGCGCTTGCCCTCTGCCGAAACGCGGAGGGCTTCGGCCGGCTCGTCACCGTGCGCGACGGATCCGTCGTGTCGACCGTCGACGGCTGGCACCACGGCCTCGACTGGAGCCGGTCCGGGATTGCCGCCGTCCACTCGTCGACCCGGGCGCCGAGCACGGTGACGGTCCTGGGCAGCGACGGCCAGCGCCGGACGGTGGCGCGCGGGCCCGCGGGAGGATTCGAGTCGGCGGCGCTCGTCGAGCCGCAGCCGGTGACCTGGCCCGCCGACGACGGGACCCTCGTGCACGCGCTGCTCTGGCGACCCGCCGCGAGCGGCGACGGACGGCCACCCCTGCTCGTGGAGGTCCACGGCGGGCCGACCGGTCAAGCGGCGGCGACGTGGCAGCCCTGCACCCAGTTCCTGGTTAGTCGGGGCTGGGCCGTCCTGGCGCCGAACGGCCGCGGCTCGACCGGGTACGGGCGCGAGTACGCGCAGGCGCTGGCCGGTGGTTGGGGCTGCGTTGACGTGTCCGACGCCGCGGCCGGGATCCGCCACGCCGCCGCCGCGGGCTGGTGCGACCCGCGCCGCGTCGTGGCCAGCGGTCGCAGCGCGGGCGCCTTCACCGCGTTGCTCCTCGCCGTCCATCACCCCGAGCTGCTGCGCGCGGTGATCAGCCAGTACGGCGTCACGGACTTGCTCGGGCTCGCCGAGACGACCCACCGCTTCGAATCGCGGTACCTCGACCGCCTGGTCGGCGTCCTGCCTGCCGACGCGGGGCGCTACCGCGAGCGTTCGCCGCTGACCCACGCGCGCGCGATCCGAGTGCCGGTGCTCGTCCTCCAAGGCGACGCCGACCGGGTCGTGCCGCCCGCGCAAGCCGAGGCGCTCGTCGGCGCGATCCGCGCCGGTGGCGGCGTCGCGGAGTCGCGGGTGTACGAGGCCGAAGGCCACGGCTGGTCACGCGCCGACACCGTCGCCGACGTCTACGGACGCGTCGCGGCGTTCCTCCGTCGTCACGTGCCGGATCCCTGATCGCGATGCCCGACGATGGGGTGACCGAGTTCCAAGGTCCACGCGGCGCGGACCGGGCGGTGCTCCTCGCGCACGGCGCCGGGTCGGGCCGCCGGGCGCCGGTCCTCGTCGCGGTCGCCGACGCGCTCGCGGCGGTTGGGATCCCTTCCCTGCGCTTCGACTACCCGTACCGCGCCGCCGGGCGCCGGGCCCCCGACCGGCCCCCGGTCCTCGCCGCCGCCACCCGGGCCGCCGCCGCCGAGCTGGCGGAGCGAGCCGGCGTCGACCCCGCCCGGCTCGTGCTCGGCGGTCGCTCCATGGGTGGGCGGGTCTGCTCCCTCGTCGCCGCCGACCCCGAGGCGCCGGTCCCGACGCTCGGGTTGCTGCTGCTCGGCTACCCACTGCACCCGGCCGGGAAGCCCGATCGTCGCCGCGACGACCACTTCGGGAACCTGACCATGCCGGTGTGCTTCATCAGCGGCACCCGGGACGCGCTTGCTCCGCAGGCAGCACTCACGCAGTCCATCCACAAGGTTCCGGGTCCCGTCACGCTCCACTGGCTCGAATCGGCCGACCACGGCTACCGGCCGCTGAAGGCGAGCGGGCGGACCAGCGACGACGTGATCGCCGAGGTTGTGGAGACTTCGGTCACATGGGTGCAAGCCCTGGACTGAAGCAGCCGCGATCCGCGCAACAAGATGTGAACGTGCTGTGAAACGGCGAGAATTGTTCGAGATCGCGGGTGCGCGGCTGCGAAACTGGGGCCCATGCGAGTCGAGCGCACCTTCGCATTCGTGGACCTCTGCGGCTTCACGAGCTTCACGAGCACACACGGCGACGAGCGCGCCGTGGATGTCCTCACGCGCTTCCGGGGCGCGGTCCGCGCCATCGGGTCGAGCCACGGCGTGCGGATCGCCAAGTGGCTCGGCGACGGGGCCATGTTCGTCAGCACGACCCGCGAGGCGCTGGTCGAGGCGATCCTCGAGCTCGCGGAGCGGAACGAAGAGGTCGGGGTCACGCTCTCGCTGCGGGCGGGCCTGGCCGGTGGACCCGTCATCCTCTTCGAGGGCGACGACTACATCGGCGGCCCGGTGAACCTCTCGGCCCGGCTGTGCGACGTGGCAAGCCCGCGCGAGCTGCTGGCGGCGGCCGACCTCGCCGACGCCGTCCCGCCGTGGGCGGCCGCGGTCGCGGTCGGGCCCCGTGACATCTCCGGGTTCCCGGTCGCGGTCGAAGTCGTGCGCATCGAGCCCGCCGTCGCAGCCCGGGTCGCCAGCGGCGGGTAGCCTGCCGAGCCGTGCCCGAACCGAGCCTCGAGACGCTCCGGTTCGAGCGGCGGGGTCCGGTCGGCTGGCTCGTCCTGCACCGGCCTGAGCGCCTCAACGCGTTCACGGCGCAGATGTGGGACGAGCTCGGGGCGCTCGGTCGCGAGATCGGCGACGACGCTGACCTGCGCGTGCTCGTGGTCACCGGCGCCGGTCGCGCGTTCTCGAGCGGAATCGACACGTCCGTGTTCACGACGCCGAACGAGGGCGTGCTCAGCCGCGACGGGGAGGCCCGGCACCCCGACGAGCTCGTCGCCCGGATCCTCGAGATCCAGGACTCGTTCACGTGGCTCGAGGAGGCGCAGTACCCGACGGTGGCCGCGATCCGCGGGTACGCGCTCGGCGCCGGGCTGCAGATCGCGCTCGCGTGTGATCTCCGCGTCGTCGCCGAGGGCACCCAGCTCGGGCTCCTCGAGCACCGGTACGGGATCCTGCCTGACCTCGGCGGCACCCAGCGCCTGCCGCGGCTGGTCGGCCCCTCCAAGGCCCTGCAGCTCATCGTCACCGCGGCGCGCATCGACACCGCGGAGGCGGCGCGCATCGGGCTCGCCGATGTCGTCGTCGCCGACGACGAGCTCGACAGCGCGGCGAGCTCGCTCGCCGAGACGATCGCGGCCCAGCCGCCGCTGGCCGTGCGGGGCGCCAAGCGCGCCGTCCGCGCCGCCGTCTCCGGGCTGAGCGTTCGCGAGGGGCTCGTCGTCGAAGCCGAGGCGCAGGCGGCCTGCCTGCGCTCGCAGGACATGGCGGAGGCCATCGCCGCCTTCGTCGAGCAGCGCGCGCCCGTGTACCGGGGCGCGTGAGCCCCGACTCGGCACGACCCGCGGCCTACCATCCGCCAATGGAGTCCTACGTCGTCCGCTCAGGCGCGCCCTTGTCGGGCGCCACCCGGGTGTCGGGCATGACGAAGAACGCGGGCTGCAAGCAGATGGCGGCCGCGCTCCTCGCGCCCGGCGTGACGACGCTGCGGAACATGACGCCGGTCGCCGACCTCGAGGTCATGGTCGAGCTCCTCGAGGCCATCGGCGCCACGGTTCACCGGGCCGACGACGTCGTCCAGGTCGACACGGCCGGCGACCTCGTCCCCGAGGCCCCCTACGAGCACGTCCGCCGCATGCGGGCGTCGATCAACGTGCTCGGCCCGCTGCTCGCCCGCTACGGGCGGGCCCGGGTCGCGATGCCGGGCGGCGACAACATCGGGAGTCGCAAGCTCGACATGCACTTCGCGGCCCTCACCGCCATGGGTGCCGAGCTCGACGTGCGCAACGGGTTCATCGAGGCCCACGCCAACGCGCTCGGCGGCGCCCGGGTCGTCCTCGACTTCCCGAGCGTCGGCGCCACCGAGACCGTCCTCACCGCCGCCGTCCTGGCCAAGGGCGAGACGGTCATCGAGAACGCGGCCCGCGAACCCGAGGTCGAGGACCTCTGCGCGCTGCTCCAGAAGATGGGCGCCGCCATCGACGGTGCCGGCACCTCCACGCTTCGGGTCGACGGCGTGACGGCGCTCCGCCCGGTCGAGCACACCATCGTCGGTGACCGGATCGAGGCCGGGACGCTGCTCTTCGCCTGCGCGGTGGCCGGCGGCGACATCGTGGTCGAGGGCGTGCCGCTCGACCACCTCGACACCGTGGCCCGCAAGCTCGCCGCGATGGGCGTCGACGTGCGGCGGGCGCCCGACGGGATCGCGGTGAGCGCCGAAGGGCGACGCCGGGCCGTCGACGTGCAGACGCTGCCCTTCCCCGGCTTCGCGACCGACTTCATGCCGCTGGCGGTCGCCACGCTTGCGACCGCGTCGGGGACCGCGATCGTGACCGAGAACATCTTCGACAACCGGTTCGTCTTCGTCGGCGAGCTCAACCGGATGGGTGCCGACGTGCGGACCGAGGGCCGGCACGCCATCGTCCGCGGCGTTCCCCGCCTCTCGGGCGCCCCGGTGCGGGCCCCGGACGTGCGGGCCGGCGCCGCGCTGCTGCTCGCCGGCCTCGCCGCCGACGGCGAGACCACCGTGTTCGACACCTATCCGGTCGCCCGCGGCTACGCCGACCTCCCCGGCCGCCTCCAGGCCCTCGGTGCCGATGTCACCCGGCGGGGCCAGGCGGCCCGGGAAGACCTGGGAGACTGAGGGCGTTGAGCATGGTGATGGAGACTGAGGTCCAGTCCGCGATCGAGGCCATCCGCCCGGCCCTGCAGGCCGACGGCGGCGACATCGTCTTTCGCGACATCGACGACGACGGCGTAGTCCATGTCGAGCTGGTGGGGGCCTGCGGGACGTGCCCGATCTCGACCATGACCCTCAAGGCCGGCGTCGAGCGGATCATCAAGGACCGCGTCCCCGGCGTCTCCGCGGTCGAGGCCGTCGACGCCGCCTGAGGTGACGCCGGCCACCACGGCCGAGCTCGTCGACCGGACCCGTGCCGGCGACCGCGGCGCGCTCGCCCGTCTTCTCTCCCTGATCGAGGCCGGTGGCACCGACGCGGTCGACGCGTCGGCCCGTCTCTACCCGCACACCGGCCGCGCCTGGACGATCGGCGTCACCGGCGCGCCGGGCGCCGGCAAGTCGACCCTCACCGACCGGCTGATCGCCCGACTGCGCCGCGACGGCGAAGAGGTCGGGGTGCTCGCGGTCGACCCCACCAGCCCGGTGACCGGCGGCGCCATCCTCGGCGACCGGGTGCGCATGCAGGGCCACGCCACCGACCCCGGTGTGTTCATCCGCTCGATGGCCACCCGCGGCCACCAAGGTGGGCTCGCGCTCGCGACCCCCCAGGCGGTCCGGGTCCTCGACGCGGCCGGCAAGGCGTGGGTGATCATCGAGACCGTCGGTGTGGGCCAGGTCGAGGTCGAGGTGGCCGGCGCCGCCGACACGACGGTCGTCGTCCTCACCCCCGGTTGGGGGGACGCCATCCAGGCGAACAAGGCCGGCTTGCTCGAGGTCGCGGACGTCCTCGTCGTGAACAAGGCCGACCGGGCCGGCCTCGACGAGACCGTGCGCGACCTTCGGAACATGCTCGAGTGGTCGGCGTCGTCCGACTGGACGCCGCCCATCGTCGAGACCGTCGCCACCGAGGGCCGCGGGATCGACGAGCTGTGGGACGCGATCACGGCCCACCGGGGCCACCTCGAGCGCGACGGCGACATCGGCTCGCGCCGAGCGGCCCGGCTGCGCGACGAGCTGCGGGGCATCGTCTTCGAGCGGCTCGGCCAGCGCGCCATCGAGCTCTGCGAGGGGCCACGGTTCGACGAGCTCGTCGAGCAAGTCGCGGCCCGGGAGGTCGACCCGCACGCGGCGGCCGGCGCGCTCCTCGGCACCCCAGCCGGCGAGCGCTGACCGGGTGCCCGGCGCTCAGCCCAGGACGTCGAACAGCTCGTCGATGACGGCCTCGTCGATCACGGCGCCCATGTTCGCGACCCGGAAGATCTCGTCGCGCAGCTGCGCCTGCCCCGGGTAGATGACCATCCCGTGCTCGTAGGCGCGGGCGAACAGCTCGTCGATGGTGCGGTCACCGAGCCGGAACGACGTCAGCACGTTCGAGCGGTCCGGCTCGTCGAGCAGCAGCTCGAACCGCTCGCCGCCCACCGCCCACACGTGGCGGGCCAGCCGCTCGTACCGGGCCGGTCGGTCCTCGGCCGCGATGAGGTCGAGGGCGATGTCGAGCGCGACGTAGGCCTGCACGTTCGGGGTGCTCGCCATGCCGTGGGCGTAGGCGCCGACGTTCAGGACCGGGATGGTCGGTTGCAGGCCCAGGTCGGATCGCCAGAGCACCCCGGCGATCCCGGGCAGGCTCTCGAGGCACTTGCTGCTGTTGAAGCACACGACATCGGCGCGCGCATCGACCGGGTGCGCGCCGAGCGAGCTCACGGCGTCGACGAACAGCCGCACGTCGGCGTCCGCGCACTGGGTCGCGATCGCCGGCAGCGGGTTCAGCAGACCGGTCGTGGTCTCATGGTGAACCATCGCCACCCACGCGGGACGGTGCTCGCGCAGCGCACCGGCGAGGCGGTCGAGGTCGACCCGGCCGCCGAGCCCGACGTCGTGGTCGACGAGCTCGACGCCGTCGAAGCCGCCGAGGGTGGCGAGCAGGCGCTGGCAGTACAGCCCGTTGTTCACCACCAGCACGCGCCCTCGCACCAGCGACGCCAGGGCGGCGTCCACGGCGAGGGTCCCGGAGCCGTGCAGCAGGCTTAGCTCGAACCGATCGGAGGGGAACCCCGCGACCGCAAGGAGCCGGGCGCGGATCCGGGCGGCCAGCTCGTCGAACGCCGGCTCGCGGTGGCAGAGCTCCATATTGAAGAGGTGCTCCTGGATGGCCTCGTCCAAGTTCACCGGCCCCGGGTTGAAGAGCACCTGTCGGCGCACGGGCAGCACGGCGCGGCCGCTAGCCGGACCCGACGACGAGGGCGCGGGTCGAGATGAATCGGGCGGGGCGCTCGGCGAAGGTCGGAGGGCGAGACACCGGGCTCGGTACGTTACCGGCCGCTGCGCGGTGCGAGCGCGGGTTCCGGCCTCGGTTGGTGAGCGCTGCAACTGCCTCGCCGTCGTTCCGCGACGAACAGTCGGCCGAGCAACCGCGCTGGCAGGCGAAGCCCGGTTGAGACGTGGCGCGGTGGCGCTGCACGGCAGGGCGCGGGCTCCGGCCACGCTCGAGCAGGTTCGAGAGTCGTCGCCTCGCTCCTCCTCGAGCCGACTGGTCGCGCCGCGACGGTCAGCGACCGGGCGCAGCGCTCGTCACGAGGCCACCACCGCGACGTGACGGAGGTCGGGGTCGAGCGGTGACCACCTAGTCTCGAGTGGTGCCCGAGACCCACGTCCACACCGATCTGCGCGACAACGGCGTTGCCGTGCTTCGGCTCGACCGGCCACCGCTGAACGCGCTCTCCCGAGCGGTGCTCGCCGAGCTCGCCGGTGCCGCGCGAGCCCTGGGTGGACATCCCGGGCTCAAGGCCACCGTCGTGACGGGCGGCCCGCGTGCGCTCGCGGCGGGAGCCGACATCGAGGAGCTGCGCACGACCGATCCCACGTTGATCGGCGCGTCCTTCCGCGATGCCTTCGACGCCGTCGCCGCGATCCCCCGGCCCGTGATCGCGGCCATCGCCGGCTTCGCGCTGGGTGGTGGCTTGGAGCTCGCCTTGGCCTGCGACCTGCGGGTCGCCGGGTCCTCAGCGAGGCTCGGGCAGCCCGAGATCATGCTCGGGATCATCCCGGGCGCAGGCGCCACCCAGCGCCTGCCGCGGTTGGTCGGCCCTGCGCGTGCCAAGGAGCTGGTGTGGAGCGGGCGACATCTGCGCGCCGACGAAGCGCTCGCCATCGGCCTCGTCGACCGGGTGGTGCCGGACGAGGACCTCGAGGAAGAAGCGCTCGCCTGGGCGGACTCCTTCGCCGGTGGCGCGGTGGTGGCGATGGGCTTGGCTAAGACGGCCATCGACCGGGGACTCGACGGCCCGCTCGATCACGGCCTCGACGTCGAGCGCGACGCGTTCACCGCTGCCTTTCGGACCGAGGACGCCGCGGAGGGGATCCGCTCGTTCCTCGAGCAGGGCCCGGGCCGAGCAACCTTTCGCGGCGCCTAAGACGCGGATTCGACGCGGCAGTGGGCCGGCGAGCAACGATCGTCAGGCCAAGGCGGCGCGGACCTCTGCCGCGGCCCGCGGCGGGTCGACGGTCTCCACGAGCACCCCGGTGCCCAGCTCGAACCCCGCTGCCACCGCGACCCGGGGCATGACGCGCACCCACCAGTGGTACGGCGCGTCGCCCTGCGCGGGCGCGTCGTGGACCACCACGTTGTAGGGCGGGTCCTCGAGGAGGGAGCCGAGCGCGTGGAGGACGTCCCGCACCGTGATGGCGACGTCCTCGACGTCGCCGTCCGTCGCCGCCGCGAATCGCGGGCCGCCGTCGGGAGCGGCGACACGAACCTCGTAGGCGCTGCTCGACGCCAGCCCGCACCATGCGGTGGCATGGGGGCGGGCCAGCACCAGCCCGCCCGCGCCGACCGCCCGGCGGTGATCGGCCGTGACGAGGTCGGCGTCCGCGGTCGCGAAGCGGGCCAGCGCCGCCTCGACCGCGGGCGGCACGAAGTCGAGCGCGACCACCTGGGCGTGCGGATGGGCGATCGACGCGCCGGCGGCCCGGCCCTCGTTCACCGCCACTTGCACGTACCGGTGTCGACCGGCGGCGTGGGCGCGTGACCGGTCGCGCAGCAGCGTGAAGGCGGCGACGGCATCGTCGTCGTCGAGGCGGCCGAAGGACTGGTCGTGGTCGGGCGAGAAGATGACCACCTCGTGCTCGCCGGTCGCGCCCGCGGACGCGTCCCGGCCGCCGACGATCGGATAGAGGTTCGGGACCACGCGCAGCCGCCACCCGGGCTGGTTGGGCGCGCCGTCACCGACCCGAGTCACCTCGGGCGGGGTGTCAGCCTCGTGGCCGGGGCAGAAGGGACACCGGGTCGGAGCCGGGGCCGCCGGGCGAGCCTCGGTCGTATGGGGGCGAGCCGACCGCCCGGGCGCGAGCAGCACCAGCTCGCCGGTCAGCGGGTCCGCGCGCAGCTCGGGCACCGCGAGAGCGTACGAGGGGGTTGTCCCCGGCGCGAGGCCGGCGCGGCGCCGCCGTAACCTGGCGCACATGCAGGCCAAGCGGCTCGTCATCATCGGCGCCGGACCGGGGGGCAACACCTGCGCGACCGTGGCGGCGTCGCTCGGCGCCGAGGTGACGATGGTCGAGCGCGACGTGATCGGCGGCGCCGCGCACCTCTGGGACTGCATCCCGTCCAAAACGCTGATCGCGACCGGCGCCGAGCTCGCCGAGCTGACCCGAGCCCCGGTGATGGGCCTCCAGGCCCAGGGCTCGCTCGACATCGAGGCGCTGCACCGCCGGGTCCAGGACATCAAGGCCCATCTCCACGATCAGCTCTGCACCCAGCTCACCTCTCAGGGGGTGCGGCTCATCACGGGGACGGCCCGGTTCAAGGACGCGCACACCGTCGTCGCCGACACGGACGCCGGCCTGGAGGAGCTCGAGGCGGACGTGGTCCTGATCTCGACCGGTTCCCGGCCCCGGGTGCCGACCTTCGCTCCCGTCGACGGCGAGCGGGTGCTCACGACCCGCGACTCCTATCCGCCCCCCGAGATCCCCGACCACGCGATCATCATCGGGTCGGGCGTGACCGGCGTCGAGTTCACGCACATGTTCGCGTCGCTCGGGTCGCGGGTGACCCTGCTCGTCTCGCGCCAGCAGGTCCTCCCCATCAAGGACGCCGAGGTGGCCGCGGTCCTCGAGGAGGCCTTCCTCGAGCGGGGCGTCGACCTCTGGAAGGGCGCCCGTGCGAACGCCATCACGCGGGACGGCGACACCGTCCGCGTCGGCTGCGAGGACGGCCGGCTCGCCGAGGGCTCCCACGCCGTGCTCGCCGTCGGCTCGATCCCGAACACCGAGGGCCTCGGCCTCGAGGAGGCCGGCGTCGAGCTGGATGCCAACGGCTACGTCCGCGTGAACCACAACTGCCTCTCGAACGTCGGGCACATCTACGCGGCCGGGGACGTGTCCGGGAAGCTGCCCCTGTCGTCGGTGGCGGCCATGCAGGGACGCAAGATCGCCGAGCACTTCATGGGTCTGCACAACCGGCCCCACCGGCACCTCGACTACGACAAGGCGGCGTCCGCCGTCTTCACCGAGCCCGAGATCGCCGACGTCGGGTTGGCCGAGGCGGAGGCCTTCGCCTGCGGCTTCAAGATCCGGGTCACGAAGGTCCCGTTCAGCGCCAACGCCAAGGCGCTCATCAAGGGCGACCCCCGTGGGTTCGTGAAGCTCATCTCCGACCCGGCCCGGGGGGTCGTGCTCGGCGGCTCGATCGTCGGGCGCAACGCGGCCGAGCTGATCGGGATCGTGGCGGTGGCCGTCGCCAACGGGCTCCGGGACGCCGACGTCATCGACGCCCTGCTCGTGCACCCCACCCTGTCGGAGTCGCTCGCCGACGCGGCGTCCTGAGCCGGGCGGGCCGCTCCCGCCCGATCAGCCGATGACGACGAGCACGTCGCCGGTGCCGACGGTGTCGCCGGCCTGCACTCGGACCTCGGTTACCGTGCCGTCGCGCTCGGCGTTGAGCTGGTTCTCCATCTTCATCGCCTCGAGCACGAGCACCGCCTGACCGGCCGCGACCTCCTCGCCCTCCTGCACCAGCACCTTCACGATGGTGCCCTGCATCGGCGCTGCGATCATGCCGTTGCTGCCGCCGGCGGCGCCGACGGCCTTCGGGCGGGGGGACCGACGCGAGGTGGCGGAGGCGACCGGGCCCGCGACCTCGGGCATCCACACCCGCACCGTGAACCGCTTTCCCTCGATCTCCACCGGCACCGTGCGCTCGACGAGCGGCGCCTCGCCCTCGGCACCCTCGGTTTCAGCGGGCGGCGCGGCCGGGGCGGCGAAGATGGACTGGTCGAGCTCGTCCTCCACCCACTTCGTCGAGTGGTGCGCGGCCGCGAAGTCGGGGTGCGCGACGAGCACCCGATGCGCCGGCGCGGTGGTGCGCACGCCGTCGACGGTCAGCTCGTCGAGGGCTCGCAGCATCCGGTGGCGCGCCGTGTCCCGGTCGGGCGCCCAGACCACGAGCTTGCCGATCAGGTTGTCGTAGTACTGCGAGATCGTGTCGCCCTCGTCGTACCCGCCGTCCCACCGGACCGAGGGGCCGCCGGGGAGGCGCAGGCGAGTGATGAGGCCGGGGGAGGGGAGGAACCCGCGGGCCGGGTCCTCGGCGTTGATCCGGCACTCGATCGAGTGGCCGCGGCGCTCGATCGATCCCTGCTCGAACGAGAGGGGCAGGCCGTCGGCGACCCGGAGCTGCTCGGCGACGAGGTCGAGGCTGGTGACCATCTCGGTCACGCAGTGCTCGACCTGGAGCCGGGTGTTCATCTCGAGGAACCAGAAGTCGCCGTCCTGGTAGAGCATCTCGACGGTGCCGGCGTTCACGTAGCCGCACCCGCGCGCCACCTTGACCGCCGCCTCGCCCATCGCGGCGCGGGTCGCGTCGTCGAGGCCGGGCGCGGGCGTCTCCTCGATCAGCTTCTGGTGGCGGCGCTGGGTCGAGCAGTCCCGCTCACCGAGCCACACCGCGTGGCCGTGGGTGTCGCAGAACACCTGGAGCTCGATGTGACGGGGCCGCGTCAGGTAGCGCTCGAGGTACGCCTCCGGGCGCCCGAAGTAGGCGACGGCCTCCCGGGTCGCCGAATCCAGCGCCGCCTGGGCGCCGGCGGCGTCCTGCACGACCTTCAACCCCTTGCCGCCGCCGCCGTAGGCGGCCTTGATCGCGACCGGCCACCCGTGCTCCTCACCGAAGGCGACGACCTCCGAGACGTCCTCGATCGCGCTCGTCGTGCCCGGCACCGAGGCGACGCCCGCCGCCGCGGCGGCCTTGCGGGACGAGATCTTGTCGCCCATGACCTCGATGGCCTCCGGGGGCGGCCCGACCCATGTGACCCCGGCCGCGGTGACGGCGCGGGCGAAGTCGGCGTTCTCGGCGAAGAAGCCGTAGCCGGGGTGCAGCGCGTCAGCGCCGCTCCGGGCGACGATCTCGAGGATGCGCTCGGTGTTCAGGTAGCTCTCGGCCGCGGTCTCGCCGCCGAGCGCGTACGCCTCGTCGGCGTAGCGGGTGTGCGCGGCGTTGCGGTCCAGCTCCGAGTACACCGCGACGGTGGCCACGCCGAGCTCGCGGCAGGTGCGCATCACCCGCAGGGCGATCTCGCCGCGGTTCGCGATCAGGAGCTTGGAGGGCACGCGGTCTCGAGACGATCGTTCGACAGGTCGCCGTATCCTACGGGCGATGGGCGATCAGCCCGCCAGCCCGGGCGTGCGCTGGCGCATCCGTCGCTTCGACGAGATCGATTCGACGAACCGCTACGCGCTCGACGCTGCTCGCGCCGGTGAGCCGCCCGGCCTCGTGGTCGTGGCGGATCACCAGCAGGCGGGCCGGGGCCGCCGCGGCCGCGCGTGGGCCGCGCCGGCCGGCTCGTCGCTCCTGGTGTCCATCCTCCTCGCGCCCCCGCCCGCGCCGGATCGGGTGCAGCTGCTCACCATGGCCACCGGGCTCGCGCTGGTGGCGTCGGTACGGTCGGTGGCCGGGTTCGACGCCGAGCTGAAGTGGCCCAACGACCTCGTCGTCGGCGATCGGAAGCTGGCCGGGCTGCTCGCCGAGACCGACGTGCGCGACGGCCGGGTGCGCGCCGTCGTCGTCGGGATCGGCTGCAACGTCACGTGGGAGGGGTATCCGGACTGGCTGGCGGAGACCGCGACCGCCTGCGACCGCGAGGCCGGGCACCCAGTCGACCGCGGCGAGCTGCTCGACGTGGTCCTCGACGAGCTGGCGCGACGGCTGGCGGACCTGGGCGCCGTGGCGGCCGACTACCGAGCGAGGCTCGGCACGCTCGGACGGGCCGTGCGCGTCGAGCTCGCGACCGGTGTCCTCGAAGGCGTCGCGACCGGTATCGACGACGACGGCCGCCTCGTCGTCACGCCCCACGACGGCGCGCCGGTCGTGGTCGCGGCCGGCGACGTCGTGCACCTGCGTCCGATCACGGATCGAGGTCCGACGACACCAAGGCGGTGAACGCGTCGGCCAGCTGCCGGGTTCGTTGCCCCGGTGCGGCGGGCAGCGCCCGATCGTCGACGCGGTCGATCGGCACGACCTCCCGAGTGCTCGAGGTGAGGAAGGCCTCGTCGGCGTCGGCGAGCGCGCCGACCGGGACCGTCCGCTCCTCGTGCGGGATCTGGTGCCGCTCGCAGAGCTCGAGCACCAGCGCGCGCGTCACGCCGAGCAGGCAGCCCGACGGGGCCGGTGGCGTGCACACGACGTCGTCAACGACGAGGAAGACGTTCGATCCCGTCGCCTCGCACAGCTCGCCGCGCGTGTTCCCGAAGACGGCTTCGCTCGCGTCGCGCTGCTGCGCGAAGGCGAGCGCCCGCACGTTGTCGGCGTACGAGACGGTCTTGAGCCCGGTCGTCGCACCTCGCTCGTTCCGGGGCCAGGGCACGGTCACGACCGCTTCGGTCGCCGGCCGAGGCCGGGCCGGCGCGGCGGCCACGATCACCGTCGGCGGCCCGTCGCCGCGCTCGGAGCCGAGCGGCGAGGGGCCGCCGGTCACGGTGACCCGGAGCCGGCCCCTCGCGATCCCGTCGGCGGCGAGCACCGCGTCGGCGGCCTGGCGCAGGTCGGCACTCCCCGGGACAGCGAGCCCGAGCCCGTCGGCGGAGCGGCAGAGCCGCTCGTAGTGGCGCCGCCACGCGAACGGCACCCCCCGGTAGACACCGAGGGTCTCGAAGACGCCGTCGCCGACCAGGAGGCCGTGGTCGAAGGCGGACACCCGCGCCTGCGGGGCGGGGACGAGCCGGCCGTCGACCCAGACCGAGCCCGCGCTCACGAACGTCCTCGGTCACGTCGACGGTCGACGGTGCGCCGCCGCCGCGACCGGTCATGCGTCGTCGACCGGGCGCGACCTCGGGTGATCGGTCCGCGGCCCGGCGAGCGCACGACGTCGAGGGTACGCGGCCGCGGGAGCGCCCGAAGGCCTCGTCAGTACACTGAGCGCTCACATGGCGCTCCGCCGGTCTGCTCTTCGCGCCCTCTCCGGTCGTTACCTCATCGCCCTCGGCGTCGCCGCGGTGGTGATGACGACCGGTGTCGTCACGGTCAACTACGTCATCAACAACAAGTTGAGCGGCGTCAAGCGGGTCAAGGTCCGGGAGGCGCCGGCACCGCCGAAGGGCGCCAACTACCTCCTCATCGGCTCGGACACGCGGGCCTTCGTGAAGACCAAGGGCGAGCAGCAGGCTTTCGGCAGCGCGTCCACGGACCCGAACGTGAACTCCGACACGATGATGGTCATCCACGTCGAGCCGGGTCAGAAGAAGACCCTGATCGTCTCGTTCCCGCGTGACCTGTGGGTGAACATCCCCGGCAAGGGGATGTCGAAGATCAACGCCGCTTTCGCGGCCGGTCCCGACAAGACGATCGAGACCCTCAAGGCCGACTTCAACATCGACATCAACCACTTCATCTCGGTCGACTTCCAGAGCTTCCAAGAGGTCGTGAACGCGATCGGGCAGGTGCCGGTGTACTTCCCGTACGCGGCGCGCGACCTCAAGAGCAACCTGCTGGTGCCACCGGGCTGCCTGCGCCTGAACGGCTTCCAGGCCCTCGCCTACGCCCGCTCGCGGACCCTCGAGTTCTACAGCTCGGTCGCGCACAACTGGGTCCTGGCCGACCCCACCGCCGACATCGGGCGGATCGCGCGCCAGCAGCAGTTCATCCGCGAGCTGGCCGGCATCGCGGTGCAGCGCAGCCTCCAGGACCCGGTCACCGCCAACGACATCGTCGACCGGGTCCTGAAGTACCTGGTCTTCGACCAGAACCTGAGCAAGAACGACGTGTTGTCGCTCGTGGACGCCTTCCGCACCGTGAACCCCGACGACCAGAGCCACCTCGAGTTCCAGACCATGCCCTGGCAGCCCGGTCCCGACCAGCAGGGGCAGAGCGTGCTGTATGTCCGATCGCCTGACGACCAGGCGCTCCTGGCGCGGCTCAACGACTTCACCGGCGCTGACACGAGCCCGCTCCTGCCCGGCGCCATCACGCCGAAGGACGTGAAGGTCAACGTCGTCGACAGCACGGGCAGCTCCGGCCTCGCCCAGGCCGCGATGAACGACCTCGTGCACCGGGCCGGGTTCCAGGCCGGGTCCATCGGCCAGGTGAGCGGCGCGCTGCCCCACACCGAGGTGCACTACAAGCCCGGCAGCAGCGGCCAGGGCGACCTCCTGCTGCAGTACCTGCCGCCGAGCACCCCGCTGGTTGCCGACCAGTCGATCAAGGGCGCGGACGTCGAGATCGTGCTGGGCAAGGGGTTCACCTCCATCTCCATCCCGAGCGGCGGCGCGTCGGTGAGCAGCGGATCGTTGGCGCCCACCGCGTCGGCGCAAGGCCCGTCGCAGTCGGTGGACTCCTACGCCAACGGCAACGGCGGGGTCGACCCGAGCCGCTTCGGGACCCCGGCAGCCAAGGGGACGTGTCGATGAGCCGAGTCGGGGTGGTCGGCGCTGGCTACGTCGGGCTCACCACCAGTGCGTGCCTCGCCCATCTCGGCCACGACGTCGTCATCGGCGACATCGACGTGGACAAGGTACGGAACCTCTCGAAGGCCGAGGTCGGCGTGCTCGAGGAGGGCCTCCCAGAGCTGGTGGCCGACGGCCTCGCCACCCGGCGGCTCCGCTTCGTCGTGGGGGCCGCGGAGGCGGGCGCCGGCGCCGAGTTCGTCTTCCTCTGCGTCCCGACGCCGGAGGGGCCCGACGGCGACGCCGACCTGTCGGCGGTCGAATCGGTCGTCGGCGAGCTGGCGCCCACGTTGCGCCCGGGCGCGGTCGTCGTCAACAAGTCCACGATGCCGGTCGGGTCGACGGTCCAGGTCGCGCGCTTGCTCCGCGACGCCGGCGCGGTCCCCGAGGTCGGCGTGGCGGCGAACCCCGAGTTCCTCCGCGAGGGGACCGCGGTGCGCGACTTCCTCCAGCCCTACCGGGTCGTCATCGGCGCTGACGACCCCACCGTCGCGGTTCGGGTCTCGGACCTCTACCGCGACGTGCAGGCCCCGGTCCTTGTCACCGGCGCCGCGTCGGCGGAGATGATCAAGTACGCGTCCAACGCCTTCCTCGCCGCCCGGGTGTCGTTCGTGAACGCCATCGCCAACCTCTGCGAAGCCGTGAACGCCGACGTCCGCGAGGTGACGCTCGGGATGGGCTACGACCCGCGGATCGGCTTTGAGTTTCTCCATCCCGGGCCGGGCTGGGGCGGCTCCTGCTTCCCGAAGGACACGGCCGCGCTCGCCTGGACCGCGGGCCGGGCCGGCGAGGAGTTCCCGCTGCTGGCGGCCGTCATCGCGACGAACGCCGCCCAGTCGGAGCGGGTGGTCGGGAAGGTGCGGGACGCGGTCGGCGGGAGCCTCGCTGGCCACCAGGTCGCGGTGTGGGGCCTCACCTTCAAGGCGAACACGAACGACCTGCGCGACTCGCCGGCGATCGCGGTGGTCCGCCGTCTGCTCGCCGACGGCGCGGCGGTGCGCGCCTACGACCCGGCGGGGGGCGAGGCGGCGTCGGAGCTCGTGCCGGGCCTCGAGGTGGTGGCCGACCCGTACGACGCCTGCGCGGACGCCGAGGTGCTCTGCCTGCTGACCGAGTGGGACGAGTTCCGCTGGCTCGACTACAGCCGGGTCGCGGGCCTGGTCGCGGCGCGAGCCATCGTCGATGCCCGAAACCTTCTCGACCCGGCTGCCATGCGCCACCTCGGGTTCGCGTATCGGGGCATCGGCCGCTGATGCCCCGCGCCGTGGTGACGGGCGGCGCCGGCTTCCTCGGCGGTCACATCTGCCGAGCGCTGCGGGCCGACGGCTACGAGGTGGTCGCGGTCGACAACCTGTCGACCGGCCAGCGGGACCAGGTCGCCGAGCTGCTCGCCGACCCCGGGTTCACGCTGCTCGAGCACGACGTCGTGCAGGGCCTGTCGGTCGAGGGGCCCATCGACGCGGTGCTGCACCTGGCCAGCCCGGCCAGCGTTCCCGAGTACCTGGCCCGGCCGCTCGAGACGCTCCGGGTCGGTGCCGAGGGGACGCGCCACGCCCTCGAGCTGGCGCGCGGCGCCGGGGCGCGGTTCTTGCTCGCCTCGACGAGCGAGATCTATGGCGACCCGCTCGAGCACCCCCAACGCGAGGCGTACTGGGGCCACGTGAACCCGGTCGGGCCCCGCGCGGTGTACGACGAGGCGAAGCGCTACGCCGAGGCGCTCACGATGGCGTACCACCGCGCGCAGGGCGTTGACGCCAAGATCGTGCGGGTCTTCAACTGCTACGGGCCCGGCCTGCTCCCGGGCGACGGGCGGGTCGTCTCGAACTTCCTGAGCCAGGCCATGGCCGGCGAGGCCATCACGGTGTACGGCGACGGGACCCAGACCCGGTCGTTCTGCTACGTCGACGACGAGGTGCGCGGCATCCTCGCCCTCCTCGCCTCCGACTGGTCGGGGCCGATGAACATCGGGAACCCCGACGAGCAGACGGTCCTCGAGCTCGCCAAGCTCGTGCTGGAGGTCACCGGCTCCGCGTCGGCGATCTCGTTCGCCGATCTCCCCGACGACGACCCGACCCGGCGCTGCCCCGACATCGCGCTGGCGCGAGCGGTGCTCGGCTGGTCACCCCGGGTCGACCTGCGCACCGGCCTCGAGCGCACGTACGCCTGGTACCAGACCGTGGCGTCGCCGTGACGCTCCGTGCGACCGGCGGCGCCGCCTGACGTGAGCGCGCCGCGCTGGGCAGCGGTAGTCGTCAACTACGAGGCGGGCCCGCTGCTCCTCGAGTCGGTCCGATCGCTGCTCGCCGACACCAGCGTCGGCGGGCCGCCGGCGGTCGTCGTGGTCGACAACGCGTCGGGCGACGACTCGCTGGCCGCGCTGCGGGCCGCGCTGCCCGACGTCGCCGTCGTCGAGACCGGTCGCAACCTCGGCTACGCGGCGGCCGCCAACCGGGGGATCGCCCACACCGAGACCGACGTGGTCGCGGTCTGCAACGCCGACCTCCGGGTGCGGCCCGGCGCCGGCGCCGCGCTGCTCCGGCGGTTCGACGCCGAGCCCGACCTGGGCGTGGTCGGACCCGCCATCGTCGAGCCCGACGGGACGCGGTACCCGTCGGCCCGCCGGGTCGTCTCGGTGACCGACGCGGTCGGGCACGGGACTCTGCTGCACGTCTGGCCCGGCAACCCGTTCACGCGCCGCTACCGGCAGCTCGACGCGGACCCGGACCGGGCGCGGGACGTCGACTGGGTCTCCGGTGCCGCGGTGTGGCTGCGCCGCGCCGCGCTCGACGCCGTGCACGGCTGGGACGAGCGCTACTTCATGTATGTCGAGGACGTCGACCTGTGCTGGCGGCTCCGACAGGCCGGCTGGCGCGTCAGCTTCGAGCCGGCCGCGACCGTCGTGCACGTCCAGGGCGTGAGCACGGCCCGCCACCCCTATCGGATGATCGCCGCGCACCACCGCTCGCTGCTGCAGTTCGCGGCGCGTCGCTGGCGCGGCTGGCGACGGGCGCTCCTCGCTCCCGCGGCCGCGTTCCTCGCGGTGCGGGCCAGCTTCCTGATGCTCGCTCGTGCCGTGCAGCCGCGCGCGAATCGCGGGAACTGACCGGGTAATCTCGGGCTCCGCCATGACACCGTCGCGCCGTCGCCCGGCACGCGCCCAGATCCGGGCCCGCTACCGCAAACCCAGCCGGACCCGGTCGTCACGGTGGTTCTACTCGACGCTGGCGGTGATCGTCACGGCCGGCATCGCGCTCCTCGTGGTCTCGATCCACTCGAGCTCGAGCAGCGCGGTCCCGCCCCAGCCCGGTGACCCGACGACCGGCGCGCCGGGCGACCACTGGCACACCGCCTTCGGCGTGAACATCTGCGGCCAGTGGCTCCCGAACCCGCCGACGTTCGAGGGCACGGCCGACAACCCGAACGTGCGGGCCGGGATCCACACCCACGGCGATGGCTACATCCACATCCACCCCTTCTTCTCCTACGAGGGCGGGACGCACGCCACCTTCGGTCGCTTCTTCACCTACGGCGGCTGGACCGTCTCCGACAGCTCGATGAGCATCTGGTCGGGCCCGGCGGCGGACCCGGCGAAGAAGGACTGGAGCAACGGCGACCGCTGCCCGCCCGGGACACCCGACGCCGGCCAGACCGGCCTGGTGCGGTGGGCCGTCGACTGCAAGGTCCAACACGGCGACCCCGCGAGCTACCGCCTGAAGGACCAGCAGGTCTTCGCGCTCACCTTCATCCCGAAGAGCCAGCCGATCCCGGTGACGCCGAACGCGGCGATCGCGCCCGCCGCCGACAGCGGCAACACGGCCGGAGCCGTGGCCACGGCACAGTGCAAGCCGTCCGCGGTGAACAACCCGGGCGTGCCGTCCGGCGGCACCTCCTCCACCCCGTCGAGCCCACCCTCGTCGTGAGAGCCATCGTGCTCGTCGGGGGTGAGGGCACCCGGCTCCGGCCCCTGACGTACACGACTCCCAAGCCGCTGCTGCCGGTGGCGAACCAGCCCTTCCTCGACCGGCAGCTGAGCTGGCTCGCAGCGCACGGCGTGGATGAGGTCGGCCTGTCGCTCGGCTACCTGCCCGACGCGTTCATCGCGCACTACCCGGAGGGACGGTTCACGACCGGGGACGGGCGCGAGGTCCGGCTGCACTACGCGCCCGAGCCCGTCCCGCTCGGCACCGCCGGCGCGGTGCGCTACGCGGCCGAGCAGGTTGGCACCGACGAGCGGTTCGTCGTGTGCAACGGCGACGTGCTCACCGGGCTCGACCTCGGCGCCCTCGTCGCCTTCCACGACGAGCGAGGCGCGGCGGCGACGATCCACCTGGCCGAGGTCGACGACCCCTCCCGCTTCGGCGTCGTGCCCACCTTCGACGACGGCGAGGTCAAGGCGTTCATCGAGAAGCCGCCCCCCGGCGCGGCGCCGACCCGGTGGATCAACGCGGGCACCTACGTGCTCGAGCCGTCGGTCCTCGACCGGATCCCGGCCGGGCTCACCGTCTCGATCGAGCGGGAGACGTTCCCGCGAATGCTCGACGAGCGCTGCCCGGTGTACGCGATGCCGAGCGACGCCTACTGGATCGACATGGGGACGGCGTCGCAGTACCTGCGCGTGCACGCCGACCTGCTCGCCGGCTGCCTCGGGCCTCGTCCCGTCGCCGACGCCGAGGAGCTCGCGCCCGGGGTCTGGGCGCAGGGGCACGCGACCGCGTCCCCGGGCCTCGAGGCGCCGGTGCTCATCGGTGACGGCGTCACGCTCGAGGAGGGCGCCCGCGTCGCCGGGTCGGTGCTCGGTGACGGCGTCCGCGTCGGTGCCGGCGCCACCGTGACCGACAGCGTCCTGCACGACGGCGTCACCGTCGGTCCCGGCGCGTCCGTCAGCGACTCGATCGTCGGCGCCGACGCCGTCGTCGGGGCGCGGGCGTCGGTCGATCGCCAGTCGATCGTCGGGGCCGGTGCCACCGTCGACGCCGGCTCGATGCTCGAGGCCGAGCATCGATCGGCCGCCGACCCGCTCCGCGCCCGGTCATGAGGGTCCTCGTCACGGGCGGCGCCGGGTTCATCGGCTCGGCGCTGGTCGAGCGGCTGCTCTCGGAAGGCTGGGACGTCGACGTCGTTGACGACCTCTCGACCGGATCGCTGCCGAACCTCGCCGAGGCTCGGGCGCAGCGCACCCCGCGGTGCACCTTCCAGCGCCTCGACATCCGGTCGGCGGGGATGGTCGAGCTCATGACCCATCGCAAGCCGGAGGTGGTGTTCCACCTCGCGGCCCAGGCCAGCGTCACGGTGTCGGTGGCCGATCCCGCGCTCGACGCCGACGTCAACGTCGTCGGGTCGCTCCGCGTGCTCGAGGGTGCACGGGCGGCCGGGTCGCGCAAGATCGTGTTCGCCGGGTCCGGCGGGACGCTCTACGGCGTGCCGCAGACGACCCCGACCCCCGAGACGCATCCGCACCAGCCCATCTCGCCGTACGGGGTGTCGAAGAAGGCGGTGGTCGACTACCTCCACTACTACCGCGAGGTCCACGATCTCGAGTACACGGTGCTCGCGCTCGCCAACGTCTACGGGCCCCGGCAGGACCCGCACGGCGAAGCGGGCGTCGTCGCGATCTTCGCCGGCCAGCTCCTCAGCGGGCAGCCGTCCACCGTCTACGGGGACGGGAAGCAGACCCGTGACTTCGTGTTCGTCGACGACGTCGCCGACGCCTTCGCCCGCGCCGCCGACCGGGCCGGCGGCCTCATCGTGAACATCGGCACCGGCACCGAGACGAGCGTCGAGGAGCTCTACAACCTCATGGCCGGTTCGCTCGGCGTCGAGGACGCCCCGAAGTACGAGCCGCCCCGCCCGGGCGACCTCCGGCGCTCGGCGCTCGATCCCGCCCGGGCCCGGATGCAGCTGGGCTGGAAGCCGTGGACGTCGCTCGAGGAGGGCGTCGCCCGCACGATCGAGTGGTTCCAGCAGCGGGCCGGCTGAGTCAGCGCCGCTCCCGCAAGCGGTCCAAGTCGACCGGCGGCCGGGGTCGGGCCTGGTAGCCCGGGTCCGGGTAGCCGACGAGCACCAGGGCATGGGGGAGCCACGTCGCGTCGAGGCCGAGCGCGTCGCGGGCCTCGGCGGGACAGAAGATCGGCGCCGCGACCCAGCACGAGGCCAGCCCGGCGTCGGTGGCCGCGAGCATGAGGTTCTCGACCGCGGCGCCGAGGGCCAGCAGCGCCATGCCCCACTCGGCCCGCTGCCGGACCTGGTCGGGGTAGCGGTCGAGCCCGTCGTCGGTGAGGCAGCCGAGCACCGCCGCCGGCGCGCCGACGAGCCGCTGGCGCGACGCGTCGACGAGCGCGTCGACCTCGGCGGCCGGCATGCCGTCGCCGGTGAGGTCCTTTCGCCAGCGGGCGCCCATCCCGTCGGCGAGCGCGGCTCGCTCCGACGGGTCTCGAAGCGTCACGAACCGCCACGGCCGGGAGTGGTGCGGTGCCGGCGCGAGGCACGCCGCCGCCACCAGCGCGTCGAGCGTGGCGGCGGGGACCGGGTCGGGACGGAAGGCGCGGATTGAGCGGCGGGCCTCGAGGAAGGCGGGGACGGCCGGAGTCACCGAAACAGGTCGTCGGCGGGCGAGCGCACGAGCTCGCGCACGCTGCCGTCGCGCCGCCAGCCCGGATCGAGCCCGCGCACGATCGCGGCGGGGATCCCGGCCGACTTCCCCATCACCAGCTCGGCCGCGCTCGCGATCTCGTCGGCGACCGCGACCTCGGTGACTTGAAGCTCGCGCCCGAGGGCGTCGGCGTCGCCGCGCAGGTCGACGACGGCCGCCAGGCCGGCGACGCCGATCGCGACGTCGGTGAGCCCGTTGCGCCACGCCCGACCGAAGGTGTCGGACACGACGACCGCCACGTCGACGCCGGCCCGGGCCCGGAGGGCGTCCCGCACGTGGCGGGCCGAGCGGTCCGAGTCCACCGGCAGGAGCGCCGCCCATCCGGCTTCGACGTTCGAGAGGTCCACGCCCGCGTTCGCGCAGACGAACCCGTGCCGGGTCTCGCTGATGACGAGGTCTCCTCGCCGGCGCAGGACCCGAACCGACTCCGCCTCGATGAGCGCGCGCCGCGCCGCCCGGTCGTCGCCGTCGAGCTCGACGAGCCGGTTCTCGGCCTTGGAGACGACCTTCTGGGTGACGACGAGGCAGTCGCCGTCGGCGAGGGGTGTGCCCTGGGCGGTCGCGGCGTCGGCCAGCACGGTGGCGAGCTCGTTTCCGGGCCGGACCTCGGGCACGCCGGTGACCGGGATGACGGTGAGGGTCACGCCACGGCGGCGAGCGTCTCGCGGGCCAGCGCGGCGGCGATGCGGGCGTCGCGCATCAGCGTGTCGGTGACGACCGGCCGCACGCCGAGGGCCTCGATCCGCGGGGCGTCCGCCTCGTCAGCCGCGTCGATCACGAGGGTGGCGCAGACGTCGCGGTAGGCGCGGGCGACGCCGACGCTCGAGACCTCCATGTCGAGGGGGCCCATGAGCCGGTCGGCCGGCCCCTTGACGGGGCGACCGCCGATGAGGGGGCTCACCGCGACGACGCGGGAGCGGCGGGCCGCCAGCAGGTCGCGGACGCCCGGCACCGCCAGCACCGGCCCGATCGAGATCACGGGGTTGCTCGGGCAGATGAGGATCGTCTCGGCCGCGGCCAGCGCCTCGAGGACGCCCGGGGCGGGGCGGGCCGCGTCCGCGCCGTCGAAGCGCACGCGGAGCACGGGTGGCTCGGCCCGCTCGCGCACGAACCACTCCTGCAGGCTCAGCTCGACGGGTTGGCCGTCGGCGCCGCGGGCGGTGACGCGCGTCGCGACCCGGTCGTCGGTCATCGGGAGGAGGCGGACGTCGACGCCCCACGCCGTCGCCAGCTCGGCGGTGACCGTCGTCAGCGACGCGCCTCGTCGGCGCCGCTCGGTGCGGTACAGGTGGGTCGCCAGGTCTCGGTCGCCGAGCCGGAACCAGGTCGGGACCCCGTACCGGGCGACCGCGTCGACGGCGTGGAACGTCTCGTCCGCGAGGCCCCAGCCCGTCTCGGGGTTGTTGGCGCCCGCGAGCGCGTAGAGGACGCTGTCGACGTCGGGGCAGACCCAGAGGCCGTGGAACTCGTCGTCGTCGCCGGTGTTCACGACGACGGTGATCTCGTCGGGGGGCACGACGTCGACGAGCCCGCACAGGAAGCGAGCGGCCCCCACTCCTCCGGCCAGCGCGGCGAGCACGATCCGACGTTACGCGACGTGTCCCCCGGCCTTGGCCGGGGGACACGATCGGCGGTGGGTTGGGTTCAGGCGCTGCGGCTGGACGACGTCGGCTTGGCCTTGCCCTCCGCCTTCCACGACGTCGGCTTCCCGGTGCTCGAGGCCCCGACGGCGCGGCGCGCGGTCTGGCTCAGGTTCTCGATGACCGGCGTCACCCGGGCCCGCACGTCGGCGACGAGCGGGTCGACCCGCTCGGTGAGCCGGTCGACGACCGGTTCGACCCGCTGCTTGACCTCGGTGCCGAGCGACTCGGCGGCGGCGCGGGCGTCCTTGCTCAGCAGCTCGGCGCGGCCCTTGGCCTCCCGGCCGGCGGTGGCGAGGCGGGCCGAAGCCGCCTTGCCCCGGGCCTGGACCTGCTGGAACCCGAGCACGCCGACGCCGACAGCGGTGTAGGCGGCGCCCTCGGCGCGCTGGCGGACGTCGCGAATGGTGTCGTTGCTCACGGCAGCCTCCTGGGGGGAGTCGTTCGGTTTCGCTAACCAGAGTACGCGCTTTTGCTTACTTTTGCAAGCAGGAGCGCTGGCCGGGGGAGCCGAGACCGTGACCCCTATTCTCGGGCCACCCGATGCGCCTGCCCGACGACGACGGTTCGTTCCGCCCGCCTGAGCTCGACGAGCAGGAGCCGGGACTCCCGGAGGCGGCGCCTGCGGTCGTCGCGGTGGTGGTCACCCGCAACCCGGGCCGGTTCCTCGAGTCCGCCCTCGGCGCGCTCCGCAACCAGGACTACCCGGACCTCTCGGTGCTCGTCGTCGACGCCGGCTCGGCGACCGACCCGTCGGCCCGGGTGGCGGCGGCCTTCCCGGAGGCCTACGTCCACCGCTTCGGCGAGACGCGCCCCGGGTTCGGCGGGGCGGCCAACGAGGCGCTCGGCGTCGTCGACGGCGCCTCCTTCTTCCTGGCCTGCCACGACGACGTGGTGCTGGCGCCCGACGCCGTGCGCCTCCTCGTCGAGGAGGCGTTCCGGTCGAACGCCGGCATCGTGGGCCCGAAGCTGGTCTCGGCCGAGAACCAGGAGATCCTGCTCGACGTCGGGCGCTCGATCGACCGCCTCGGCGGTTCGCACACCGGCATCGAGCCCGGCGAGCTCGACCAGGAGCAGCACGACGCGGTCCGCGACGTCTTCTACGTGTCGAGCGCCGCCATGCTCGTGCGCGCCGACCTGTTCGCGGAGCTGGGTGGCTTCGACGCCGCCACGTTCCCGGGCTCCGAGGACCTCGACCTGTGCTGGCGGGCCCGCCTCGCCGGCGCACGGGTCGTCGTGGCACCCGACGCCCGCGCGGCCCACGTCGAGGCCGCGACGGCCCGGCGTCCCGAGGACATCCCGACGCCGCGCGACGTGGCCCGCCGCCGGGTGCGCGTCGTGCTCACCTGCTACTCGGGCCCGTCGCTCCTGCGCGTGGTCCCGGCCGCCATCGCGCTCGCCGTCGTCGAGGCGGCCCTCTTCTTCGCCACCCCCCGCCGCCGCCAGGCCGGCGCCGTGCTCGGGGCCTGGCGATGGAACCTGCTGCATCGCGGCCGCCTGCGCGACGCCCGCCGTCGCGCCCAGGCGGCCCGGACGATCTCCGATCGCGAGCTCCGGGAGCTGCAAGTCGGCGCCGGCACCCGCGTCGGCGGGTTCCTCAGCCAGCACCACGCCGACGAGCGCATCGAGTCCCTCGAGGAGCGCGTCCGGGACGGGCTCGAATCGCTCGGCCACACGCTCGTCCACCCGGCCTCGATCGCGCTGCTCGCCTTCCTCGTCGTCGTGGCGGTCGGATCGCGGGACTTCTTCAGCTCCGGCGTGCCCGGCGTCGGGTCATTCGCGATGTGGCCCGGTGTGCGCGCGCTGGTGGGAGCGTTCACGTCGCCGTGGCGGTACACGGGGCTGGGCTCGACCGCGCCGGCGCCGCCTGCGCTGGCCCTCATGGCCGGGCTCGGCACGCTGCTGGCCGGCAGCGTCGGCCTCGCCGAGGCGCTGCTGGTCACGCTGGCGATCCCGGTCGGCGCGCTCGGCGCGCTCCGGCTGGCCCGGCACGCCGGCGCCGACACGAGCGGGTCGGTCGTCGCCGCCCTCGCCTACGGAGTCAGCCCGGTAGCCCGCAACGACATCGCAGCCGGGCGCATCGGCCCGCTGGTGCTCTTCGCGCTCGCCCCCTATCTCGTGCTGCTGCTCGTGCGCGTGGCCCGCTTCGACGCCGCCGGCCCGGTCGGCCGGCGGAGCCTGCTCGGCCTCGCCATCGTCACCGCGGTCGCCACCGCCTGGTTCCCGCCCGCGGCGCTGGTCGTCATCGTCGCGGCGGCGGCCTTCGCCCTCGCGGCCCCGGTCGTCGGCGGCGGGGCGGCGGCCCTGCGCGCCCTCGGCGCCGCCGTCGTCGGCGCGCTGGGCGCGGGCGTGCTCCTCTTCCCGTGGAGCACGAACGTGACGAACGGCCGAGGGGACCCGGGCGCGTTCGGGTTCAGCCTCAACCCCCGACTCGGCTTCACCGATCTGCTCCGCTTCCACACCGGCCCCGCCGGCGCGGGCGTGGCGACGTTCGGGCTGCTGGCTGCCGCCGCCGCCGCGCTGCTGCTCACCTCGGGCCCGCGCCTGGTCTGGGCGGCCCGAGCGGTGGCGCTGACGCTCGTGGCGTGGGCCGCGGTCGAGCTGCCGGCTCGGCTCGCGCCCGGGGTCTCGGTGCCCGCGCCCGAGGCGGTGCTCTCGCTCGGCGCCCTCGGTCTCGCGGTCGCGGCGGGGCTGGCGGTGGCGAGCCGCCCCAAGGTCAGGCGGGGCTGGCGGAGGGCCGGCGTCGTGGTCGCGCTGGCCGGCGTGACCCTCGCCGGCCTCGGCTTCGTCGCCGACGCCGCCGATGGCCGGTGGCACGCGCCGAGCGGCTCCTGGCCGGCCCAGCTCTCGTTCACCCGCGACCTGCAGAACGAAGGCCAGTTCCGGGTGCTGTGGATCGGGGACCCCGCGGTCCTCCCGCTCGATCCGGCGCGGGTCGAGACCGGCCTGTCGTACACGCTGACCCGCAACGGGCCTGGCGACGCCCGGGAGCTGCTGCGGGCGCCCCGCAAGACCGCGCGCGACCCGGTGGCGGACGCGCTGCAGGCCGCGGTCAGCGGCCGCACCAGCCGGCTCGGGCGGATCCTGGCGCCGCTCGGCGTCCGCTACCTCGCGCTCCCGCGCCGCGACGGCCCCGGCGGCCAGGCCGGGCGCGCCGTGTCGGCCGTCGACGCGGCCCTGCGCAACCAGCTCGACCTGGCCCGGCTCGGCAGCGACCCGGGCCTCGAGCTCTACGAGAACCAGGCCTGGTTCCCGGGCCGCACCGTCGTCCGGGGTCGGCGGGCGAGCGTGCCGGCGCGACCGCGCGACCCGGCCCGGGCCGCCACCGCCGCCGACCTGTCGGGCAGCCCGCCGCTCGGGAGCCGCGCCGCCGGCCCCGGTACCGCGCTCTGGTTCGAGGCCTACGACGGGGGCTGGCACGCGGAGCAGGGCGGTGCCGGGCTCACGCACCAGCCCGCCTTCGGGACGACGAACCAGTTCCGGCTCCCGTCCCACGCGCCGGTCACGATCTCGCACACCGGCCAGGCCCACGCCTACGAGCTGGTCGCGATCGAGATCGCCCTCTGGCTCCTCGCGCTGGCCTGGTGGCTCTGGGGCCGGGGCAGCGCGCCGGGGCCCGACCGCGCCGCGCGTCGCGCCGCGGCGCGGGCCGCCCGGGAGGAGCGTCGGCACGGCCGCGATGACGACGACCTGCCGTCGGACGTCGAGTTCTGGGAGCAGGCGTGACCGCCCGCCGGGCCGGGCGCCCATCGGTCGGCCTGTCCCACCGGCTCCCGGTCCTCCTCGTCGTGGCCCTCGTGCTGCTGGTGCTGGTCGCGGCCAGCCACGCCGGCCACACGTTCGAGGCGTCGGCGCATGCCACCGCGGCCCCGGTCAGCGGTCCCACCGTGCCGCCCGCCGACGCCATCTCCTCGTCGTGGTTCTGCGCCGAGGGGACCGCGATCGCGGGCGGCCGGGCCCAAGAGACGCTCCTCGTCGCGAACCTGGGCCGCAGCCCGCTCACGGCCACGGTCACGGTCCAGCCCACCACCCAGCCGATCGTCACCCGGCAGTTCTCGGTGCCGGCCGCCGCCCAGCAGCGCATCGACGTCACGTCGCTCGTCACCGCCGCCGAGCCGGGCGTGATCGTCGAGGTGCTCGGCGGCGCCGCGGTCGTGGAGCACGAGCTGCAGCACGGCTCGCAGACCGCGGTCGGGCCGTGCGCACGGCAGGCCGCCCCCGATTGGTACTTCGCGGGCGGAGACACCGGCATCGGCGCCACCGACACGCTGGCGCTGTTCAACCCCTTCGGTGACGACGCCATCGTCGACCTCACGTTCCTCACCGCGCAGGGTGTCGAGGCGCCCGGCCAGGGCCAGGCGATCGACGTGCCCCGCCGGTCGCGCGTCTCCGTCGCGCTCCAGCAGCTCATCCCGGACCAGGACGCGCTCGCGGTGCACGTCCACGCGCGCTCGGGCCGGCTCGTCGCCGAGCAGTCGGTGTCGTTCGACGGCACGAACGGGCTCACTGGCTTCTCGACCGCGCTCGGCGCGACCGGGACCGCGACGACGTGGCGAGTGCCGACCGGGGACGCCGAGACCGGCGCCGGCGCCACGATCGCGCTGGCGAACTTCGTGGGCAGCGGAGCCCGGGTCGACGTCCACGTCGTCCTCGACAGCGGCGCCTCGCTCCCGACCATCCACGCGTCGGTGCCGGCCATGGGCGTGACGCCGGTCCCGCTGAGCACGATCCCGAGTGGAGGCGGCTACAGCCTGAGTGCTCGGGCTTCTCGCGGCGGCGCGGTGGTCCTGCAGCTGCTCGGCACCTGGTCGTCGGCGACCCCCGGTCCGGGGTCGGTCTCGACGCTCGGCACCACCGTCACCGCGTCTCGGTGGGCCTTCGCGACCGGGCGGCTTTCGGGCTCGTCCGCGGCCCAGCTCGTCGCCCTGAACCCGTCCCGCCGGCGACGCTCGGTGCGACTCCTCGCTGGCGCGGCCGGGGTGCTCACGACGGTGACGACGATGAGCGTGGCCGGCGGTCAGCGAGTGGTCGTGCCCCTGCCGGCATCGGTGGGGCCGGACCAGGTCGTGGTGCTGCAGTCCGACGGCCCGGTGGCCGTCGGCCGGCTGATCCTCGTGCCGAGCCCGTCGGCGAGCGCGGGGGTGCCGAGCCTGCCGTGACGACCCGGCTCGTCATCGCGGCGGCCATCCTGGCCGTCGCGCTCGTCGTCGCCTGGTGGCTGCGACGCCGGCGCCCGGAGGGTCCGCCCCGCGACCCGTACCCGATTCCGCGCCAGCTCGACCGCCAGGACTTCCCGCGGCCCGACACGGCGTGGCTCGTCGCCTACTTCTCGTCCGACACGTGCGACTCGTGCCAGGGGCTCGGCCCGAAGGTGGCGGCGCTCGAGTCGGATGCGGTGGTCACCGTCGAGCTCGACTTCGTCGAGCGCCGGGACCTCCACGACCGCTACGACATCAGCGCCATCCCGATGATCCTGCTCGCCGACGCGGAGGGGGTCGTGCGACGCGCCTTCGTCGGCGCGACGACGGCGACCGACCTGTGGGCGAGCGTGGCCGAGGTGCGCGATCCCGGCTCGACGCCGGAGCCGTCGCTCGGCGGCCTCGAGTAGGCGGCGGGTCAGGCGCCGCGGGCGCGCGACCGGGCCGTGGTGCGCTTCTGAGGCTTGCGGCCGCCGTTCTCGGTCGGCGGCTTCACCTCGATGACCGACCCGTCGGCGCGGTGCACCTTGCGGTAGCCGCCCGCCTTGCGGCCCATCGCGTAGTCGACGATGCGGGACACCTCGTCGCCGTCGAGCGTCTCGTGCTCGAGCAGGGCCCGGGCCACCGCGTCGAGGCCGCGACGGTGCAGCCGCATGATCCGGCGGGCCCGGCTCTCCTCCTGGCGCAGGATCCGCTCGACCTCCTCGTCGATGACGCGGGCCGTCTCGTCCGAGTAGTCGCGGGTGTGGACGAGGTCCTCACCGAGGAACACCGGTCCCTGCGAGCCCCACGCCATCGGGCCGATGCGCTCGCTCATGCCCCACTCCCGCACCATCTTGCGGGCCAGCTCGGTGATCCGCACCAGGTCGTTCTGGGCGCCGGTCGAGAGGTGGCCGAACACGATCTCCTCGGCGGTGCGGCCCCCGAGCGCGACGACGATCGAGTCGGCGATGTACTCGCGCTTGTAGATGTGGCGCTCCTCCTCGGGGAGCTGCTGGGTCACGCCGAGCGCCATGCCGGTCGGGAGGATCGTCACCTTGTGGATCGGGTCGGCGTGGTCGAGCACGTACGCGAGCACGGCGTGGCCGCCCTCGTGGTAGGCGACCACCTCCTTCTCCTCCTCGGAGAGCGCCATCGAGTCCCGCTTCAGGCCCATCAGCACCCGGTCGCGGGCGGCCTCGATGTCCTCGCCGTGGATCTCGGTGACGCCGCGGCGCACCGCGAACAGCGCGGCCTCGTTCACGAGGTTGGCGAGGTCGGCGCCGGCCATGCCGGGCGTGCCGCGCGCCACGACGTTCACGTCGAGGTCCGGCGCGACCCGCTTGTCGCGCAGGTGCACCTTCAGGATCGCGACCCGCTCCTCCTGGGTCGGGAACGGCACCACGATCTGGCGGTCGAAGCGACCCGGGCGCAGGAGCGCGGGGTCGAGGACGTCGGGCCGGTTCGTGGCCGCCATCATCACGATCCCCTCGGTGGCCTCGAACCCGTCCATCTCGGCGAGCATCTGGTTCAGCGTCTGCTCGCGCTCGTCGTGGCCGCCACCGAGCCCGGCGCCCCGCTTGCGGCCGATGGAGTCGACCTCGTCCACGAAGATGATGGCCGGCGCCTGCTTGCGGGCGGTCTGGAACAGGTCCCGGACCCGGGCCGCGCCGACGCCGACGAACATCTCCATGAAGTCGGACCCGGTCACCGACACGAACGGGACCCCGGCCTCGCCGGCCACGGCCCGGGCGATGAGCGTCTTGCCGGTCCCGGGCGGGCCGACCAGCAGCACCCCCTTCGGGATGCGGGCGCCGATCTGCTTGAACTTCTGGGGGAACTTCAGGAAGTCGACGACCTCGGCGATCTCGGCCTTCACCGCCGAGTAGCCGGCCACGTCGGCGAACGTCGTCTTCGGCTTCTCGGTCGCGTACACCTTGGCCCGGCTGCGGCCGATGTTCATCACCGCGCCCATCTGGCCCTGCGCCCGGCGGCTCATGTAGACGAGGAAGCCGACGAGCAGCAGCACCGGCAGCAGGTAGATCGCCAGCTGGAGCAGGACGTTCGAGCCGCTCGACGTGTACTGCAGGTCCACGTGGTGGGTCTGGAGGTCCCGGACGGTCTGGGACTGCAGGTCGTTGGCGGGCCCGTTGGTCGAGAACGACTTCGACCCGCTGACCGGGCTCACGAAGTCGCCGTTGATGTCACCGTTCGACCGGTTGAACGTGACCTTCTTGACGTTGCCCTGGTCGACCGCCTGGACGAACTGCGTGTAGGTGAGGCTCTTCGCCGAGCTGCTCGACGTCGAGAACACGTTGGTCAGCGCGAAGACGCCGACGAGGGCGAGGATCAGCAGCCAGGGCAGCATCCGCGCCCACGACGGCGGGGGCGGGGTTCCGCGCCCGTCCGGTCGACGCTCCGGGCCTCCGGACGGGCGACGACCCGGGGGCAGGTCCGAGGGGGGACGACTCATAGGGACTCCTGGTCGGGGGGCGAGCGGCGGCGCCGGGCCCTCCGTTCGCTGCCATCGTACGGCCCGCTCGACGGCTGCGGAACTCCGGGGCGAGCGATCGGGCGGCGGGATTCACGCCCACTACCGTGCGGTCATGGAGCCACGCGGCGCCGCGCCGGGCGGCTCGGCACCGGCCCCGCGGGTCGGATGGGGCATCCCGGACGCCGCGGTGGCGTTCGTGCTCTCGCTCTTCGCAGCGTCCGTCGCCGACACGCCGTTCTTCAGCCACGGCAAGCTCCCGAAGCACCTCGAGGTGCCGGCGGCGCTGGCCGCCATCGCCGCGCAGACGGCGACGACCGTCGTGTACCTGGTGTTCGCGGCCCGGCGCGGGCGCGGCAGCCTGCGGGCCGACTTCGGGCTCCGGCTGTCGGTCCGCGACGGCCTGTGGTTCCTCGTCGGGTTCGGCCTCGCCGCGTTCTCGGGGGTGCTCATCGCGCCGATCGTCGACGCCGGGCACCTCCAGAGCTCGTCCCAGGAGGTGGTCCGCACCTTCCAGCGGGCCCACGGCCTCGACACCACCTTCTTCGTGATCGCGGTGCTGGTCGTCGCCCCGATCGGCGAGGAGCTGCTGTTCCGGGGGGTCCTGCTCCGGGCCCTCCTGCGCCGCACCAGCCCCGCCACCGCCATCTGGGTCGCCGCGCTCGCCTTCGCCCTGGTCCACGTGGTCCTCGACCCCGGGGCCGGGTTCGCGGTGCCGGCCCTCCTGCTCCTCGGCCTCCTCTCGGGCTACGAGGCCTGGCGGACCGGGGACCTGTCCCGGTCGATCCTCCTTCACGCCGGCTTCAACCTGGTGGCGGTCCTCCAGATCGTCACCTGAGCTGCCGGGCCGGGCTCAAGGTCCCGGGCCGGGCGCCGATACGCGGTCGGGCCACAACTCGGGAGGCTGGGTGATGCGGTGTTCGTCCTGTACCAAGGGTTCGGTCATCGAGATCCGGATGCGGATCAACGGTGAGGACCTCACGTTCCGCCGCTGCGGGCGCTGCGAGGCCAAGTCGTGGACGACCGACGACCGCGACGTGCCGCTGAGCCACGTGCTGGAGCTCGCCCGAGCCATGTAGCCGGCGGCCCTCATGGGCCGCTGCCCTCGGCCGCCGGGGTCGCCCTGGCAGGCTACGGCCATGGCCGCGTCGACCCCGGTGCTCGACGCCCCGGTCGCCGTCGCCGAGCCGGACGACGAAGACGCCGACCGCCCCTGGTGGCGCCGACTCGAGCTCTGGGTCGGGCTGCTCGTCGTCGCCGCCTGCTGCGTGTTCGTCATCGTGCAGCTCGACCCCAAGCTGCTGCTGCGGAACACGACCCCGGCCGGCGGCGACACCGGCGCCCACGTGTGGTGGCCGGCCTACCTGCGGGACCACCTGCTGCCGTGGCGGCTGTTCGGCTGGTCCCCCGACTTCTACGACGGCTTCCCGGCCGGCCAGTTCTACTTCCCGGTCCCGGCGCTGCTGATCGTCGCCCTGAACGCGGTCGTCCCCTACAACGTCGCCTTCAAGCTCGTCACCGCGCTCGGGCCGATCCTGCTCCCGATCGGCGCCTACGTGCTCGGGCGCGGCCTCCGGGCGCGTGAGCCGGCGCCGGCCGCGATGGCGGTCGCCGCCACCGGCTTCCTCTTCTTCACCGGCGACCCGGGCACCTCCCCCTTCGACCACAACACGGTGCAGTTCGACCAGCACATCATGGGCGGGAACCTGGCTAGCAACCTGGCCGGCGAGTTCTCCTACACGCTCGCCCTCGCGCTGGCCCTGTTCTTCCTCGGCGCGCTGGCGTGGTCGCTGCGCACCCGGCGGGGACTGTGGCTCCCGGCCGCGCTGCTCGCCCTCACCGCGATGAGCCACCTGGTCGTGGCGGTGTTCGCGGTCGTCGGCGCGGTCGTGGTGGTGCTCGCGACCCGCACCCGGCCCAAGATCTCGGGCCGGGCAATCCGGTGGATGATCGGGGCGGTCGTCGTCGCCCTCGCGGCCACCGCGCTGGCCACGACCCACCCGAGCGGCGTCGTGTGGGCGGTCCTCGTCGTGGTCGTCGTCCTGGTGGTCCTCGTCGGCTGCTGGCCCCGGGAGACGCTCACCCGGGCCCTGGCCATCGGCGCCGTCGGCGCCCTCCTCACCGCGGTGTGGAGCGTGCCGCTCGCCGCCACGCTCAAGTACACGACCGACATGCGCTACGGCGCCATCACCCAGTACAGCGACTTCCTCTTCCCCTTCTCCTATCTCTGGGGCATCCGCGGCGCCTGGCCGTGGCAGTGGGGCGCCACCGCCCTGATCACCATCGCCCTCGTCCCCGTCCTCGGCGCGCTGCTGGCGCTGACCGTCGCGTGGGGCGACCGGGCGCGCGTCACCGCGGTCCTCGAGCGGCGCCGCGCCACCCTGGTGCTCGTCGCGCTCACCGCTCTGAGCGGCCTGTTGTTCCGGGTCTGGTCGAGCGTGCAGATCGCGCCGGCGTGGAACCTGCGGGTGCTGCCGTTCTGGTACCTGTGCGTCTACCTGCTCATGGGCGTCGGCGTCGCCGAGCTGGTGCGCGGCGGGGCGTGGGTCGCGGCGCGGGCACGGGTCTGGGCCGAGGCGCGCGAGCCGGTGGCGGGGCAGACCGGCGGCGAGGCGATCGCGCCCCCGCCGACGCCCCCCGTGGCCGCGCCGTGGACGCCGGCCGTGGTCGCCGCGGTGACCGCGGCCGTCCTCACGGTCGCGCTCACCGTCGGCGCGCTCATCAACATCGACCGCTCGAAGGACTTCCTGCCCTTCTGGGTCAAGTGGAACCTCACCGGCTACCAGGACACGACGGGCCGGGAGTCGGGCCTCCCGAAGGCGTACCAGGAGTACCGCCGCCTCGTCGACCGGGTCGGCAAGCTGCCGCCGGGCCGGGTCATCTTCGAGGGCGGGCAGCCGCTCGACCGCTACGGGACGCCGCTGGCGCTCATGCTCCTGCCGTACTGGACCGACGGCCGGTTCCCGTCGACCGAGGGCCTGTACTACGAGTCGTCGGCGACGACGCCGTACGTGTTCATGGCGCTGGCGACCCTCGACGCGCCCGGCAACGCGTCGAACCCGGTGCGCGGCGTCACCTACAAGACGTTCGCCAACTTCCGGACCGGGGTCCGCTACCTCCAGCTCCTCGGCGTCCGGTACTTCGTGGCGCACTCGGTGGCCTCCCGCAACGCAGCGGGGGCGGACCCCCGGCTTCGGCTCGTCGCCACCAGCCCGACGGGCAAGCGGGGGATCGCGCCCGACACCTGGAGCGTCTACGAGGTGCAGCAATCTCCGCTCGTGACGCCGCTCACCGAGCAGCCGGTCGTCGCCGACTCGCTCTCGGCGTCCGAGCAGGCCCGGTGCCGCCGCGGCGTCATCGCGGCCGGCGTCGCCCCCAACGAGCTGCACCTCCACGACTGGCAGGACTGCATCGCGGTGCCGTGGTTCAACGACGCCAGCGGGCTCGACCGGCCGATCGTCGCCGACGGGCCGTCGGCATGGCAGCGAGCGCAGCCGTCGGCCGCCCGCGAGCTCGCGGTCCGACCGCTGCCGCCCGTCACCGTCTCCCGCGTGCACCAGACCCGGACCGGCGTGTCGTTCCACGTCTCGCGCACCGGCGTCCCGGTCCTCGTCAAGATCTCGTACTTCCCGAACTGGCAGGTGTCGGGCGCGACCGGCGTGTACCGGGCGACACCGAACTTCATGGTCGTGGTGCCGACCTCCCACGACGTTCACCTCACGTACGCGACGAGCACCGCCGAGTGGCTCGGGCGGCTGCTCACCCTGGCCGGGCTGGCCGGGATCGCCGGCCTCGTCGTCTGGGGCCGGCGGACTCGCCGCAGGCGGCCCATTAGGTTGACGCCTGCGTGACCTCCCCATCGGCGTCGCTCGACGCCATCTTCAAGGCCTACGACATCCGCGGGGTCTACCCCGACCAGATCAACGAGCCGGTGGCCCGGCTCGTCGGCGGCGCGTTCGTGCGCTTCACCGGCGCGCCCACGGTCCTCGTCGGTCGCGACGCCCGGCCGTCCTCGGCGCCGCTCGCCGACGCGTTCACCGACGGCGCGACCACCGCCGGCGCCGACGTCGTCGACCTCGGGCTGGCGTCGACCGACCTCGTCTACTTCGCGTCCGGCGACCTCGACGCGCCGGCGGCCATGTTCACCGCCAGCCACAACCCGGCCGAGTACAACGGCATCAAGCTCTGCCGGGCCGGCGCGGCGCCGGTCGGCGCCGACACCGGGCTCCAGGAGCTCGAGGCCGCGGTCGCGTCCGGCCAGCTCCCGGCCGCGTCCCGTCCCGGCCGCCGCCGCCAGCAGGACCTGCTGCCCGCCTTCGTCGCCCACGTCCGCTCCTTCGTCGACGTCGACGCGCTGCGCGGCCAGCGGCTGGTCGCCGACACCGCCAACGGGCTCGGCGGCCTGGTCGTCCCGGCGGTGTTCGCGGGGCTGCCGGTCGAGCTGGAGGTCCTGTTCGGCGAGCTCGACGGCACCTTCCCCAACCACCCCGCCAACCCGATCCAGCCCGAGAACCTCGTCGACCTGCAGCGGGCCGTGCTCGAGCGCGGCGCCGACGCCGGGCTCGCCTTCGATGGGGACGCCGACCGCGTGTTCCTCGTCGACGAGCGGGCCGAGCCGCTGTCGGGCTCGCTCACCACCGCCATCGTCGCCGCGTCGACGCTGCAGCGGCTGCCCGCCCACGCCGGGGAGGCCGACCGCACCATCGTCCACAACCTCATCTGCTCGAAGGCGGTGCCCGAGGTCGTGCGGGAGCTCGGCGGGACGCCGGTCCGGACCCGGGTCGGCCACTCCTACATCAAGCAGGTCATGGCCGACACCGGCGCCCGGTTCGGCGGCGAGCACTCCGGCCACTACTACTTCCGCGACAACTTCCGAGCCGACTCCGGGATCATCGCCGCCCTGGTCGTCCTCGAGACGCTGGCGCGCGCCGGCGTGCCGCTCTCCGAGCTCCGCCGCCCCTACGAGCGCTACGTGCAGTCGGGCGAGGTGAACCGCCGGGTCGACGACCCCGCCGCGGTGCTGGAGCGGGTCGCGGCCGCCCACGCCGAGGCGGCCCAGGACCGCCTCGACGGGCTGACCGTGGACCACGGCGACTGGTGGTTCAACCTGCGGCCCAGCAACACCGAGCCGCTGCTGCGGCTGAACCTCGAGGCCGCCGACGCCGCCTCGTGCCGTCGGCACACCGAAGCCGTCCTCACGCTGGTCGGCGGCGAGGCAGACTGACGCCCGTGACGCTCGACCCGAAGCTCTTGGAGATCCTCGCCTGCCCCGAGGACAAAGGACCGCTGCTCTACTTCGTCGACGAATCGTCGCTCTACAACCCGCGCCTGCACCGCCGCTACGCGGTCCGCGACGACATCCCGATCATGCTCATCGACGAGGCGGAGACCGTCGACGACGCCGAGCACCAGCGGCTCGTCACGAAGGCCGAGACCGAGGGCATCAAGCCGACCTTCGAGGCCTGAGGCCGGGTGGCCACCGACTCGCTCGGGTTCCTCGACACCGTCCACGGACTCCCCGAGCAGCTCGCCGCCGCGCACGAGCAGGCCGCGGTCGCGCTCGACCGGGCGCCGCTCCCGCCCGCGGCCGCCATCGACCACGTCGCCGTCCTCGGCATGGGCGGCTCCGGCATCGCCGGCGACGTGCTGCGGGCCGTCGGCTCCTCGCTGCCGTTCCCGGTCGTCGTGCTCAAGCAGCTGCGGACGCCGGCCTTCATCGGCCCCCGCACCCTCGTCTTCGCGGTCTCGTACTCGGGCAACACCGAGGAGACGCTCTCGATGACCACCGGCGCCCTCGACGCCGGCGCGCCCGTCGTCGCGGTGACCGCCGGCGGCGCGCTCGCCGAGCTGGCCGCCGCGCGCGGCGCCGTCCACGTCCCGTGCCCGCCCGGGCTCGGCCTGCCGCGCGCCGCCATCGGCGCGCTGGTGGCGCCCCTGTTCATGGCCCTCTTCCACATGAGCGCCCTGCCCGAGGGCCACGCCCTGCTCATGGAGGCCCAGGCCCAGCTGAAGCGGCGGCGCGACCAGTGCGAGCCCGCCGTGACCGGGGCGGCCAACCCGGCCCGGGAGCTGGCCCGGCGCATCGGCACCAGCGTCCCGCTCGTCTACGGCGGGGGCGCGATCGGCGCCGTGGCCGCCTACCGGTGGAAGTGCGACATCAACGAGAACGCCAAGACCCCCGCCTTCTGCGCCGCCTACCCCGAGCTCGACCACAACGAGATCTGCCAGTGGGGCCAGCACGGCGACGTCACCCGCCAGCTCCTCACCCTGGTGTCGCTGCGGCACGGCTCCGAGCACGCCCGCCTCTCGGCCGCCATCGACCGCACCACCGAGCTGATCGAGGAGGCGCTGCTGCAGGTGCTCGAGGTGAACGCCGAGGGGGTCGGCCGGCTCGCCCAGCTCCTCGACCTCATGTACCTCGGCGACTGGGTGTCCTGCTACCTCGCGCTCGACCGCGACGTCGACCCGGGACCGATCGACGCCATCACCCAGCTGAAGGCGGCCCTGGCCGGCGCCGCCGATTGAATAGAGTGGTGCGCAGTCGGGCTCCCAGGAGCTGTCATCCGGTGATCCGGGCCGACTCCCCGAACCATGCCGCGTCATCGCGCGCGGCCCATCCCGGAGGAGTCGCATGACCACCACCGCCCCCGCCAGCACTCCGACCGACCGGCCCGACTTCAAGGTCGCCGACCTGTCGCAGGCGGAGTTCGGCCGCAAGGAGATCACGCTCGCCGAGCACGAGATGCCCGGCCTCATGGCGATGCGGGAGCGCTACGGCGCCAGCCGGCCGCTCGACGGCGCCCGCATCACCGGCTCGCTGCACATGACCGTGCAGACCGCGGTCCTCATCGAGACGCTGCTCGCGCTCGGCGCCGAGGTGCGCTGGGCCTCCTGCAACATCTTCTCGACCCAGGACCACGCCGCGGCCGCGATCGCGGCCGCCGGCATCCCCGTGTTCGCCTGGAAGGGCGAGACGCTCGAGGAGTACTGGTGGTGCACCGAGCAGGCGCTGCGCTGGCCCGACGGCACCGGCGGCCCGAACCTCATCCTCGACGACGGCGGCGACGCCACCCTCGTCGTGCACCGCGGCGTCGAGTACGAGCGGCAGCACTCGGTGCCGGAGGCCGGGCCCGACGATCCCGAGGAGTGGGGGGTCGTGCTCGCCATGCTCCGGCGGGTCCAGGCCGAGGACGACCGCTGCTGGCACGGCATCGCCGATGGCCTCAAGGGCGTCACGGAGGAGACGACGACCGGCGTCCACCGCCTCTACCAGATGCAGGAGACCGGCGGCCTGCTGTTCCCGGCCATCAACGTGAACGACTCGGTCACGAAGTCGAAGTTCGACAACCTCTACGGCT
>CALEYV010000098.1 GCA_937927875.1 uncultured Actinomycetes bacterium
CCGGGATCCCGAGCCGCCGCCGCCACCCGCCGAGCCGGCGACGCAGGGCCCGGAGCCCGGTGCGCTACCGTCATTGCCGCCCGCGTCGGGGGTCGCGGCCACGGGCCCCGACGAGGAGGCTCCTCCCCGCGTCTCTGATGCGCCGGAGCCGGAGCGAGCACCGGGACCCGGGCAGGTCCCCCGATCCCCGTCTCCCGGGGACGAAGATATGGGGTCGGGCAGGCAGGCCAACCGACCGAAAACCCCAGGGGACCCCCTGCACCTCGCCGGTGGCCCGACGGGAAGGACGACCGACATGCTGGGCGACCCGCAGAACTACCTGGCGGTCATCAAGGTCGTCGGCGTCGGCGGGGGCGGCGGCAACGCGGTGAACCGCATGATCGACGCCGGACTGAAGGGCGTCGAGTTCATCGCCGTGAACACCGACGCCCAGGCCCTCCTGATCAGCGACGCCGACGTCAAGCTCGACATCGGCCGCCAGCTCACCCGGGGCCTCGGGGCCGGCTCCGACCCCGACGTCGGCCGCCAGGCGGCCGAGGACCACCGCGACGAGATCGAGGAGGTCCTGAAGGGCGCCGACATGGTGTTCGTCACCGCCGGCGAGGGCGGCGGCACCGGCACCGGCGGCGGCCCGATCGTGGCCGAGATCGCCCGCAACCTTGGCGCGCTGACGATCGCCATCGTCACCCGCCCCTTCGGCTTCGAGGGCCGGCGGCGGGCCGTGCAGGCCGAGGCCGGTATCGCCAAGGTGCGCGAGAAGGTGGACACGCTCATCGTGATCCCCAACGACCGTCTCCTCGACATCGTCGACGAGAAGGCGTCGCTGCTCAGCGCGTTCAAGATGGCCGACGACGTGCTCCTGCAAGGCGTCCAGGGCATCACCGACCTCATCACCACCCCCGGGCTCATCAACACCGACTTCGCCGACGTGCGCGTGATCATGCAGAACGCCGGCACCGCGCTCATGGGCATCGGCGAGTCCTCGGGGGAGGGCCGGGCCATCGCCGCCGCCCGGGCCGCCATCTCCAGCTCGCTGCTCGAGGCGAGCATCGAGGGCGCCCGCGGGCTGCTCCTCAACGTCGCCGGGCCGTCGGACCTCGGGCTGTTCGAGGTCAACGAGGCGGCCGAGATCGTCAAGGAGACCGCGCACCCCGACGCCAACATCATCTTCGGGGCCTCGATCGACGACTCGCTCGGCGAGACCATCCGCATCACGGTCATCGCGGCCGGCTTCGACCGCTTCGAGGGCGAGCGCCACCCCGAGGTGCGGCGCCGCCCCGAGCCGGTGCTCGGCCTCGAGACGCCGGACGAGCCGCGGGAGCAACCGGCGCGCGGCGGCCGCGACGAGGACGACGACTTCGACGTCCCCGAGTTCCTGCGCTGATCGAGCTCCGGCTCGGCCCGGCCCGCATCGCCTGGACCGACCGGCACGGCGGCGTCAGCGAGGGCCCGTACGCCACCGCCAACCTCGGCCACCGCACCGACGACGACCCGGCCGCGGTGCGCGAGAACCGGGACCGGGCCGCCCGCGCCCTCGGGCTCGACGCCCCGGACCGCTGGTGGTGGCTGCACCAGGTCCACGGCGCGACCGTCCTCGACGCCGACCGCGAGCCCCCGCCGGTCATGCCGGACGGTGACGCCGCCGTCACGACCACCCCCGGCCGGGCGCTCACCGTGCTCACCGCCGACTGCGCGCCGCTCGCACTCGTCACCGACGACGCGCTGGCGGTCGTGCACGCGGGCTGGGTCGGGCTGCTGGCCGGGGTGATCGAAGCCGGCGTGGCCCGCGTCCGCGCCGCCGGCCCCGGGCCGGTGCGCGCCGCGCTCGGCCCCTGCATCCACGCCGGCCACTACGCGTTCGGGGCCGCCGACCTCGCCCGCGTCGTCGCCGCGTACGGGCCCGCCGTCGAGGGACGCACCGCCGACGGCCAGCCCGCGCTCGACCTCCCGGCCGGCGTGCGGGCGGCCCTCGAGCGGGCCGGCGTGACCGAGCTCCACGACGTCGACGTGTGCACCGCCGGGTCGCCCGACCACTTCTCGTACCGGCGGGACGGGGAGACGGGCCGCCAGGCCCTCGTCGCCGTGCTCGGGTGACCGACGTCGCCGCCGCCGTCGCCGCGGTGCGGGCCCGCATCGCCGCCGCCGCCGCCCGGGCCGGCCGCGACGCCGCCTCGGTGACGCTGGTGGCGGCCACCAAGACCGTGCCCGCCGACCGGATCGCCGCCGCGCTGGCCGCCGGCGTCGCCGACGTGGGTGAGAACCGGGCCCAGGAGCTGCTGGCAAAGGCGCCCGCCCTGGCCGGCGCCTCGCCCCGCTGGCACTTCCTCGGGCCGCTGCAGCGCAACAAGGTGAAGGCGCTGGCGGCGTGGGTGACCTGCTGGCAGACGATCGACCGGGTCGCGCTCGGCGCCGCGGTCGTCCGCCACGCGCCCGGCGCGCGCGTGCTCGTGGAGGTCAACCTCGGTCAGGAGCCGCAGAAGGCGGGCTGTCCGCCCGACGCGACGAGCGCGCTCGTCGACGAGCTCCGCGCCCTCGGCCTCGCGGTCGACGGCCTCATGGCCGTCCCGCCGCTCGGCGCCGACCCCCGGCCGTACTTCGCGCGGCTGCGGGAGCTGGCCCAGAAGGACGCGCTGCCCGAGCTGTCGATGGGCATGACCGACGACTTCGAGATCGCCGTCGAGGAGGGCGCCACCCTCGTGCGGGTGGGCCGGGCCCTGTTCGGCCAGCGCCCCCAGTCACAGACGCCACAGCAGTAGCCTTGGGTACCGGGAGGGCGTGCCATCGGCCGGCACGCGACGAGCATTGGCCTCGCTCTGGCACCGAGCCATGGTCTACCTGGGACTCCAGGACGACGAGGACGAGTACGGCTACGACGCGTACGGCTACGACGACTACGGCGAGTACGAGGACGACGGCGGCCGCTACGGGCCGGGCGAGGGGGGAGCCCACGACCAGGACCCCCGCCGGGTGCCCGAGTACGCGGGGGGCGGCGGCTACCCCGAGTCCCGCGACGTGCGCCCGGTGCGGGAGCCGCCGGCCCCGGCCGGCCGCTCGGAGTACGGGGAGGCCACGGTGCGGGCGGTGCCCCGCGACGAGCCGCCCTCGGGCGTCTCGGTGCCCCGCCCGCCGGTCGTGCGCAGCGTCCCCACCTCGGCGGCCAAGGTCCACGTCGTCGAGCCGCTGAACTTCAACGACGCCCAGGAGATCGGCGACCGGGTGAAGGGCAACCAGGCCGTGATCCTCAACCTGCAGGGCAGCTCCCGAGAGCTGCAGCGGCGGCTCATCGACTTCTCGAGTGGCCTCGCGTACGCGGTCGGCGGTTCGATGTCGCGCGTCGCCGACTCGGTCTTCCTGCTGACGCCGATGAACGTGCAGCTCTCCGAAGAGGAGAAGGAGCGACTGGAGGCCCGCGGCCTCTACCGGCGCTGACACGTGGGCATCGTCTGCGCCATCATCACGATCTTCATCGTCGTGCTGTTCGTGCGTGCGGTGATGTCGTGGTTCCCGCACGAGCCCGGCTCGTTCTCGTCGCAGCTCTACCGGCTGCTCATCGACCTCACCGACTGGGCGCTGCGGCCGCTGCGGGCGATCATCCCGCCCGCCGGCATGTTCGACCTGTCGTTCCTCGTCACCGTCCTCATCCTCTTCTTCCTCCGCACTGCGCTCTGCGGCTAGCCGCATCGCCCGGCCGCCGGGCCGATCACTAACATGGGTGTTCTATGGCCTCTATGGACGTGACCCCCCAGGAGTTGCGCGACGTCGAGATCCGCGAGGCGTGGCGCGGCTACCACCGCGACGACGTCGACGAGCTCCTCGAGCGGGCCGCGGCGACGATCGAGCATCTCCAGGACGAGGTCCGGCAGGCGCAGCTGCGCGCCGCGCAGGCACCGCCGCCCCCGGCCGCGCGCACCCCCGCCGCAACGCCCGCGCCGACGCCGCCGCCACAGGTCCCCGAGCGCGAGCGGCGCCCACCCGGCGTGGACACCGACGTCATCCAGCGCACCCTCGTGCTCGCCCAGAAGGCGGCCGACGACGCGGTCGCCGAGGCGCGCCACCGGGCCCAGCAGATGCTCGCCGAATCGGAGTCGAAGGCGCAGTCGGTCGTCAGCGAGGCGGAGGCGAACGCCCGTCGCATCGCCGACACCGAGCGTCGCCGGCTCGAGGAGGAGATCGGGCAGCTCACGGCGGCGCGCGACACCCTGAACGCCGACGTCGACGCCCTCGAGCGCTTCGAGCAGGAGTACAAGGAGCGGCTGCGCCAGGCGATCAACGCCGAGCTCGACGCCCTCGAGACATCGGGGCACGGCGCCGGGGAGCGGCCGTCGCTGCACGCCGTGCACGTGCCGGCGCCGCGCGCCTGGTCGGCGTCGGACAGCTGGTCGGGCTCCGCCGACGCCGGCGCGACGCCGCCGGCCGCGCTGCCGTCGGCCGGCAGCCCGACGGTCAGCATCTCGGCCGTGCCCGCCCACGAGCAGTGGGACGAGCCGGGCGGCGAGTGGGGCGAGACGCCCACCGCGGCGGTGGTCGACGACTCGGCCGAGCACGGGATCGGCGCCGAGCACAGCGACAGCCTCGACGACGACGCGTTCTTCGCGTCGCTGCGGGAGGCCGTCCGCGACGACACGCCGCTCGGGTCGCGCGAGTCGACGTCGGAGCACTTCTTCGACGCCGAGGAGCCCGACGACCAGAAGAAGCTGTTCCGCCGGAAGCGCTGATCAGCTCCGCTCGACGCGCACCTGCACCGGGGTGCCGTCGACGTCGAGCACCGCGAAGCCGTCCCCGCCCTCCGCGGCCGGCTCGGTGACCTCGAAGCTGGTGGCCAGCACCTCGGCCGCGATCCACTCGGCGTGGCGCCGGGCCGCCGCCGCGACCGGGCCGGTCGTGCGCAGCTCGACCCGCACCCGGTCGGCGAGGTCGAGCCCGAGCGCCTTGCGGTGCTCGTTCAGGGCCCGGGCGAGCTCCCGGGCCAGGCCCTCGGCGCGCAGCTCGTCGTCAAGCGCGGTGTCGAGCGCCACTGCCAGCCCGCCGTCCTCGGCCAGGGTCAGCTCGGCGTGGGTGCGGGCCCGGACCTCCACGTCGTCGGGGCCGAGCTCCACCTCCTCGCCGTCGACCGGCACCACCACCCGGCCGTCGCGCAGCAGCGCCTCCCGCAGCGCGCTCCCGTCGGCGGCCGCGAGCGCGTCCTTGAGCGCCGGCAGCCGGGCGCCGAGGCGAGGCCCGAGCCGCCGGAAGTTCGGCGCCACCCCGTAGTCGAGCAGGCCCTCGAGGTCGGCGACCGGCTCGAGCGTCTTCACGTTCAGCTCCGACGCCACCTCGTCGGCCAGCTCGTCGCGCAGCGTCTCGCCGGCCGGCAGGAGCACGAGCGCCCGCCGGAGCGGCTGGCGGACCTTGACGCCGGCCTCGTTGCGGGCCGCCAGCCCGAGCGTGACGAGCCGCCGCGTGAACGCCATGTCGGCCTCGAGCGCCGCGTCGACCGCGTCGACGTCGGCGGCCGGCCAGTCGGCGAGATGCACCGACCGCGCGCTCGGCGCGACGACCCGGTGGAGCTCGTCGGCCACGAAGGGGCAGAAGGGGGCGAGCAGCAGGCTGATGGTCACCAGGCACTCGTGCAGGGTCGCCGGCGCGCGCTCGTCGGCCGACCGCCAGAAGCGGGGCCGGGACCGCCGCACGTACCAGTTCGACAGGTCGTCCACGAGCCGCTCGAGGGCCTGCGCGGCGCGCAGGGCGTCGAAGCCCTCCAGGGCGTCGGTCACCTCGCCGACGGTGGCGTGGAGCCGGGAGCGGATCCAGCGGTCGAGCACGTGCGACGGGCGCTCCGGTGGGCCCGGCACCCAGCCGTCGAGGTTGGCGTAGGTGACGAAGAACGACGCCGTGTTCCACAGCGTGAGGAGGAACCGGCGGGTCGACTCGTCGATCATCTGGGTGTCGACCCGGCGGCTCGTCCACGGCGAGCCGGCCGCGAAGAAGTACCAGCGGAGCGCGTCGGCGCCCTGGCGGCGCAGGATCGTCCACGGGTCGACCACGTTCCCGCGGGACTTCGACATCTTCTGGCCGTCCCTGTCGACGATGTGGCCGAGACAGACGACGTGGCGGTACGGGGTGTGGCCGAACACGAGCGTGTTCACGGCCAGCAGCGAGTAGAACCAGCCCCGGGTCTGGTCGATCGCCTCGCAAATGAAGTCGGCGGGGAAGCGGCGCTCGAACACGTCGGTGTGCTCGAACGGGTAGTGCCACTGCGACGCCGGCATAGCGCCGGAGTCGAACCAGGCGTCGAGCACCGCCTCGACCCGGCGGGCCCGCCCACCGCAGGTCGGACACGCGATCGTCACCTCGTCGAGGTCGGGTCGGTGCAGGTCGAGCCCGGCGAGGTCGCGGCCGGCCCGCTCGGCGAGCTCGGCGACCGACCCGACGCAGGTGTCGTGGCTGTTGGCGCAGCGCCAGAACGGCAGCGGCGTGCCCCAGAACCGGTCCCGGGAGAGCGCCCAGTCCACGTTGTTCTCGAGCCAGTCGCCGAAGCGGCCGTGCTTGATGTGCCCGGGATGCCAGTCGACGGTCTCGTTCTCGCGCAGCAGGTCGGCCCGCCGCTCCGACGTGCGCGCGAACCAGGTCGGCTTCGCCCAGTAGATGAGGGGCGTCGAGCAGCGCCAGCAGTGCGGGTACGAGTGCTCGTAGTCGACGACCCGCTCCAGGCGGCCGCGCCGGGCCAGGTCGTCGATGAGGTCGGGGTCGGCGTCCTTCACGAACCGCCCCGCGTACGGCGGGACCGACGCGTCGAAGCGGGCGGTAGCGTCGACCGGGTTCAGCACGGGCAGCCCCTCGGCCTCGCCGACCTGGCGGTCGACCTCGCCGAACGCGGGCGCCAGGTGGACGATGCCGGACCCGTCCTCGAGAGTCACGAAGTCGGCCGCCACCACACGGGACGCGTCGGGGGCGAGGGGCAGGAGGTCGAACGGCCGCTCGTAGTGCCGGCCGACGAGCGCGCCGACCGGCACGTCGCCGACCACGGTCGCGTCCTCGCCGAGGACGTCCGCCACCCGGTCGGCGGCGAGGATGACGTCCCGCCGCCCGTCGTCGCCGCGGACGCGCACGTACCGGATCTGCTCGCCCACCGCGGCGGCGACGTTGGAGATCAGCGTCCACGGCGTGGTCGTCCACACCAGCAGGTCGGCGTCGTCGTCGACGAGCGGGAAGCGCACGTAGACCGACGGCTCGGTGATGTCCTCGTAGCCGAGCGCGACCTCGTGGCTCGACAGCGCGGTGCCGCACCGGCCGCAGTAGGGGACGACCTTGAACCCCTCGTAGATGAGGCCGGCCTCCCACAGCTGCTGGAGCTGCCACCAGACGCTCTCGATGTACTCGTTGGTCAGGGTCCAGTACGCGTTGGCGGTGTCGAGCCACATGCCGATGCGGGTCGTGAGCGCCGACCAGTCCTCGACGTAGCGGTGCACCGACTCGCGGCAGCGCTGGTTGAACGCCGCCACGCCGTACTCCTCGATCTCGGGCTTGCCGGAGAAGCCGAGCTCCTTCTCGACCTCGAGCTCCACCGGCAGCCCGTGGCAGTCCCACCCGCCCTTCCGCTCCACGTACCGGCCCCGCATGGTGTGGAAGCGCGGGTAGAGGTCCTTGAAGACCCGCGCCCAGACGCTGTGCAGGCCTGGCTTGCCGTTGGCGGTCGGCGGGCCCTCGTAGAACACCCACTCCGGCGCGCCGTCGCGGCGGCGCAGGCTCTCGCCGAACACGTCGTCCTCGGCCCAGCGCCGCAGCACCGCGTCCTCGAGCGCGACGAGGTCGACGTCGTGGGGGAGCGCTTCGAACGCCATCGTCGGCGAGCGTATCGTGAGCCCCTTCGCGGGCCGTCCGAGATCGGAGCCGGGTGAGCGACATCGACGACCTGTACGTGCTCGACGGCGAGAACGTGGTCCTCGCCGTGCACGTGCAGCCCCGCGCCGGGCGCAGCGCGGTCCTCGGCCGGCACGGCAACGCGCTCCGACTGCGCGTCGCCGCGCCACCGGTCGACGCCCGCGCCAACGAGGCGGCGCGAACGCTGCTCGCGGAGCAGTTCGGCATCCCCGCGGCCGACATCGAGCTCGTCTCGGGCGAGCGGTCGCGCCTGAAGCGGTTCCGGCTGCGACACGTCGACCGCGACGAGTTCGTGGTCCAGCTCCGGCGCGCCGTCCGCGAGGCGGACCAGGCCGCCGGGCCGCGGCCGCGCCACCACGTCGACTGACCGCGCCGGCGACCCGCCGCCGACGCCGGTGCTGCCGAGCCCGGCGGTGTGACGGCGCGGCGCGCGCGAGGCACTACCATGCCCCGCTCGCACATCGCCGAAGGAGATCCGGATGCCCGGGGCAGGCAACAAGGAGCGGCGGCCCGGCGCCCGTTCGCTCGGCGGGCGGGTCCGGGCTGCGGTGGCCCGGGCGCGGCCGGGGGCCAAGCCGGCGCCGGCCAAGGCGTCGAAGGCCGCTAAGCCGGCCCCGAAGGCCGCCAAGCGCCCGGCGCCCAAGAAGCCGGCCCGGAAGGCGACGAAGCCGGCTGGTAAGGCCAAGAAGCCGGCCCCCGCGAAGGCCACCAAGAAGGCGCCGGCCAAGAAGGTCGTCGCCAAGAAGGCCGTGTCCAAGAAGGCGGTCGCGAAGAAGGCTCCCGCCAAGGCACCTGCGAAGGCCACGGCCAAGGCCGCCCGCCCGGCCGCGAAGTCCACCGCCGCGGCCAAGGCCGCCCCCGCGAGCCCGGCGACGAAGTCGACCGCCGCGACGAAGGCCGCTACCCCGCTCGCGGTCACCCGGGCGCTGGCCGGCGAGACGAAGCCCAAGTCCGGGAAGAAGACGGTGATCTGCCCCCTGTCCGGCTTCGAGGTGACGCCGGGCCCGGCCACCATCAGCCCGAAGACGCTCGAGCGGCTCCGTCAGAAGCTCATCGACGAGAAGGACCGGCTCCGGCACCAGGCCGAGGAGCTCAGCGCGGAGGCCGAGCAGCTGGCCCGGGAGCGGGAGGCGGGCGACACCCAGTTCGACGAGGAGTCGGGCGAGGGCGACACCGTCAACATCGAGCGGGAGCGCGACCTGCTGCTGTCGGCGACGGCCCGCCAGGTCGTCGAGGAGATCGACGACGCGCTCGACCGCATCAAGCGGAACAAGTACGGGGTCTGCAAGCCGGCGGGCCGCAAGATCGCCGTCGAGCGCCTCGAGGCGATCCCGTGGGCCCAGGTGTGCGTCGACTGCAAGGCGCGTGCCGAGCGGCGCCGCTAGCCCGGCGCCCCTGCCGCTCCGGCGACGGGGCCGGGTCGCCACCGCGATCGTCCTGGCCGTCGTCGCGGTCGACCAGCTGACGAAGGCCTGGGCGGCCTCGGCGCTGCCCGGTTCGCCGGTGTCGATCGTCGGGTCGACCGTCGAGCTCCGGCTGGCCCGCAACACCGGCAGCGCGTTCAGCCTCTTCCAGAACGTGACCCCGCTGCTGGCCGTGCTGGCGGTGGGCGTGGCCGTGATCCTCGTCCGGGCCGTGCACCGCGCCTACGAGCGCACGGTGCTCGTCGCGCTCGCGCTCGTGCTCGGCGGCGCGCTCGGCAACGTCGCCGACCGCCTCTTCCGGTCGCCGGGCTGGCTGCGGGGTGCCGTGATCGACTTCGTGCGAATCGACGGCTGGCCCACCTTCAACGTCGCCGACTCGGCGATCACCATCGGTGCCGTCGTGCTGGTGTGGTGGGGCCTCTTCGGGACGCGCGCCGACGCGCCGACGTGAGCGCGGAACCCGACGCGCTCACCGTGCCGGAGTCGCTGGCCGGCGAGCGGGTCGACCGGGCGGTGGCGCTGCTCACCGGCTGGAGCCGGGCCGAGGTCCAGGCGCTGCTGGCGCGGGGCGCGGTGCTGGTCGACGGGCGCGCCCCGGCCAAGAGCCACAAGCTGGTGGCGGGCGCCATCCTCGAGCTGCTCGAGGAGCCCGAGGCGGCCGGGCCGCCCGGCCCGGAGCCGGTGCCGGTCGACGTGCGGGTGGCCGACGACGACGTGCTCGTCGTCCACAAGCCGGCCGGGCTGGTCGTGCACCCGGGCGCCGGTCACGAGCACGGAACGCTGGTCAACGGCCTGCTGGCGCGATTCCCGGAGCTCGCCACGGTGGGGGAGCCGTCCCGGCCCGGGATCGTGCACCGGCTCGACCGCGACACCAGCGGCCTCCTCGTCGTGGCGCGCTCGGGGTCGGCCTACGACGCGCTCGTCGGCGCGCTCGCCGCCCACGAGATCGAGCGCCGCTACCTGGCGCTCGTGCGGGGCGTCCCGGACGCGGCCCGGGCCATCATCGACGCGCCGATCGGGCGGGCGGCCCGGCACCGCACCCAGATGGCGGTGCGCGCCGCGGGCCGACCGGCCCGCACCCGCTACGAGGTCCGCGCCACCGACCCCGAGCAACGGGTGGCGCTGCTCGAGTGCGAGCTCGAGACCGGCCGCACCCACCAGATCCGGGTCCACCTGGCCGCCATCGGGCACCCGGTCGTCGGCGACCCGGTCTACGGGACCGGCGGCGACGACGCGCCCCGCCCCTTCCTCCATGCCTACGCCCTCGCCTTCGCCCACCCCCGGACCGGGGCGCGGGTGGAGGCCCAGGCGGCGCTGCCGGAGGAGCTGGCCGGGGTGCTGGCCGAGCGGGGGGTGGAGGGGCCCGGTCTGGAGGACCGACCAGCCCGTGCCGGCGGCGTCGAGGCGGCGGGGTGAGCGTCGACGTCGCCGGCGCCGGGCCGTTCGGACAACGGGCTTGGACACCGATCAGCGGGGCGTGCTGACTGCCCATACCGTAAGGGAGGGCGCCCCAAGGGGGGCTCCGACTGAGGCAAGGTTTCAGTAAAGGTGTGGGCGGGAGCGCGCCGACCCCCTTGGGATGCGGGTGCTCCTGGTGGAGGACGACCTCACCATCGCCTCCCCCCTGGTCCGAGGCCTGGAGCGGGAGGGCTTCTCGGTCGCGCACGCCGAGTGCGGCGCCGACGTCGACGGGGCGCTGGCGGCCGGGTCGCCCGACGTCGTCCTCCTCGACCTCGGGCTGCCGGACGTCGACGGCTTCGAGCTGTGCCGGACGCTGCGCGCCGGGTCGGCGGTGCCGATCATCGTCGTGACCGCCCGCGGCGAGGAGGTCGACCGGGTGGTGGGCCTCGAGCTCGGGGCGGACGACTACGTCGTGAAGCCGTTCGGGTTCCGGGAGCTGGTGGCGCGGATCCGGGCCGTGATCCGGCGCGCCGCGGGCCGGGCCGGCGAGCTCGCTCCGTCGCTGGGCCCGCTCGTGGTCGACCGGCGCACCCGGCGCGCCACCGTCGACGGGGAGACGCTCGTGCTGACGCCGAAGGAGTTCGACCTGCTCGCGCTCCTGGCCGACGACCCGGGCGCGGTGTACAGCCGCCACCAGATCCTCGACGAGGTGTGGGACCCGCACTGGTACGGGCCGACGAAGACCCTCGACGTCCACATCGCCAGCCTGCGCCGGAAGCTCGGGCGCCCCGACCTCATCGAGACCGTCCGCGGCGTCGGCTACCGCCTGGCGGTCCCGGGGGCGGGGCCGTGAGGCGCCGCCTCCTCATCAGCTACCTCTCGATCACCTGCTTCGTCGTCCTGGCGCTCGCCCTCCCGCTCGGCCTCTCGTTTGGGCAGGGCCAGGAGCACCAGCTCACGAGTCGGGTCCAGGACGAGGCGTTCGCGCTGGCGCTGCGCGCGGAGCAGCCGCTGGCGACCGGCTCGACGTTGACGCTGGGCCCGTTCGTCCAGCGGCTCGCGGCGCGCACCCATGACGGCTTCGTCGTCGTCGGCGCCGACGGCATGGTCCTGGAGGCCGCGGGCAAGAACCAGCCCGCGCCGGGCACCTACACCGGCGCCGTCGCCGACCTGAACGCGGCCCGGCGGGGGCGCAGCGTCACCGCCCAGCGCGGCAGCAAGAGCGGCGACGTCCTCGCGGTGACCGTGCCGGTCCTGACCGGTGGCGCGACGGTCGGCGCGGTGCGCGTCTCCTCGTCGCTGGCGGTCGTCGACCAGGCGGTCACGCGGAACTGGCTCCTCCTCGTGGGTCTGGCCAGTCTCATCGCCCTCATCGTGCTGATGGTGAGCACGCTGCTGGCCCGCTCGATCAGCCGTCCCCTCGCCGAGCTCGACGCCGGCGCGGCCCGGCTCGGTGACGGCGACCTCAGCGTGCGGGTCGAGGTGCCGGCCGACCCGCCGGAGCTGCGGCGCCTGGCGGCGTCGTTCAACACCACCGCGGGGCGCCTGGAGTCGCTCCTCGCGTCGCAGCGCGCCTTCGTCGCTGACGCCTCGCACCAGCTGCGGAGCCCGCTGGCGGCGCTGCGGCTGCGGCTGGAGAACGTCGAGGCCGACGGCGCCGACCACCGGCCCGAGGACCTCGACGGCGCGCTGGCCGAGGTCCGCCGGCTCACCGCGCTCGTCGACAGCCTGCTGGTGCTGACGCGAGCCGAGGACGCGCCGGCGCCGACGGTCGCGGTGCCGCTCCGCCCGCTCGTCGAGGCGCGGCTCGAGGCCTGGCGCGCGGTCGGTGCGGAGCGGGGCGTCGAGCTCGACGCCGAGGTGACCGGCGGCTCGGTGCGGAGCGAGCCCGGCCGCCTCGAGCAGGTCCTCGACAACCTGCTCAGCAACGCGCTGGACGCGGCGCCCCGCGGCACGGTCGTGCGCGTCGCGGCCCGGGCCGTCGGGGCCCGCATCGAGCTCGCCGTGCGCGACGCCGGCCCCGGGATGAGTCCGGAGCAGCAGGCCCGGGCCTTCGACCGGTTCTGGCGCGCGCCGTCGGCGCGCCGTCACGACGGGGGCTTCGGGCTCGGGCTGTCGATCGTGCGCCGGCTGGTGGTCGCCGACGGCGGCGAGGTGCGGCTCGAGGAGGCGCCCGAGGGGGGCCTGGCCGTGATCGTCTCGCTCCCGGCCGCGCACGTCGCGCCGGTGCTGATCAGCGCCTGATCAAGCCGAGGCGGCGCGGGCCCGGTCGACCGCCTGGTGCCCGACCCGGGTCCGCCCGACCAGGTCGGCGAGCGTGAAGCCCTCGAGCAGGCGGCCCATCTCCTCGGAGACGCCGACCCACACCTCCTGCAGGACGCAGTGGCCCTCGCAGTGGTCGTGCTCGGCGATCGGCGTCGCCAGCGGGCCTTCGACGGCGCTGAGGATCTCGGCCAGCGTGATCTCCTCGGGCGGCCGGGCCAGCACGTACCCGCCGCCGACGCCCCGCTTCGACCGCACCAGGCCCGCGCCCTTGGCCGAGAGGAGGATCTGCTCGAGGTACGGCTGGGGGAGCGCGGTGCGCTCGGCGATCTCC
>CALEYV010000099.1 GCA_937927875.1 uncultured Actinomycetes bacterium
CCTAGGGCTGACCTGCTGAAAGAGCGCCCGTGTAGGCCGACCAGTCCTCGGGGTTCGCTTCGGTGTACTCGCCCAGCACGTGACCGTCGACCGCGTCCAGCTCCACCAGGCCTCTCGTGGTCGGAGGGGTGTCGGCGCTGTAGAGCAGGATGCGCCACGTCGGTCGCGACCGCAGCCCGTGCCACGTCAGCTGGGCCGACGCGTGCCCGACGGGGAAGCCGACGGTGCGGGTCGCCACCAGCAGCGCCTCGGTCTGGTCGACGACGAGCGGCCACGCCGTGAGCGCGTGGTACAGCGCGATGCCGAGCAGGGCCAGCGCGCCGGCGAGCAGCCCGTCGTTGCCGCTCGCCGCGTAGCCGGCCAGGCCGCCGACCGCGACCGCGACGAGCCAGGCCGCGGCGACGAGGCGACGCCGGGGGCTGGGGAACAGGTAGGGCCCGACGTAGGCGGTGACGTCGAGGTCGGCCGGCAGCGCGTCGCCACCCGGGCTGGTCACGACGCCGACGCTACGTCGGCCAAGCGGCCCGGACCCTCTCGAGGCTGCGGTCGAGCGCCTCCGGGAGCACCCGGGCCTCGGCGACGCTGGTCATGAAGTTCGTGTCCCCGACCCAGCGGGGCAGGACGTGCAGGTGCAGGTGCCCGGGGACGCCCGCGCCCGCCGCCCGGCCGAGGTTGGCGCCGACGTTCACCCCGTCGGGCTGGTAGGCGGCCTTCATCGCCGCCGTCGCGTCCTGGGTCATGCCCATCAGCGCGCCCGCCTCGTCGGCGCGCAGCGCCTCGAGCTCGCCGACGTGCCGCAATGGCGCCACCATGAGGTGCCCCGACGTGTACGGGTACGCGTTGAGCGCCGCGAAGGTCAGGGGCGCCCGGGCCACGATCAGGCCCTCGTCGTCGTCGGCGGCGGCCAGCGCGCAGAGGAGGCACTCGTCGGGCTCGGCGGTGGTGACCCGCTCGATGTAGGCCGACCGCCAGCCCGCCCACAGGCGGTCCAGGCTCATCGCTTGGCGGCGGCCTCGCCGGTGAGGCGGTCCACGAACGAGTCCATCGCTACCGCCCGCTCGGGCCGCTCGGCGCCCCGCGCGTTGACGCCGACCGTCCCGGCGTCGACGTCCTCGTCGCCCACCACCAGCACGTACGGGACCTTCTCGAGCTTGGCCCGCCGCACGCGCGCGTTCAGCGTGTCGACGTGGGCGTCGAGGAGCTCGACCCGGAAGCCCTCGGCCCGCAGCCGGTCGGCGAGCCGGTACGCGTAGGCGTGGTGACGGTCCGCGACGGGCGCCACCGTGACCTGCACCGGCGCCAGCCAGGTCGGGAGCGCGCCGGCGTAGTGCTCGAGCAGGATGGCGAAGAAGCGCTCGACGGCCCCGAAGAGCGCCCGGTGGATCATCACCGGCTGGTGGCGCTCGTTGTCGGCGCCGACGTACTCGAGGCCGAAGCGGCCCGGCTCCTGGAAGTCGAGCTGGATCGTCGAGAGCTGCCAGGTCCGCCCGATCGCGTCGCGCGCCTGCACCGAGATCTTCGGGCCGTAGAACGCGCCCCCGCCCTCGTCGAGCGCCAGCTCGAGGCCCATCTTGTCCGCCGCGGCCCGAAGGTCCCGGGTCGCCTCGTCCCAGTCGGCGTCGCTGCCGATCGCCTTGCCGGGCGGCTTCGTCGACAGCTCGAGATAGAAGTCGTCGAGGCCGAAGTCGCGCAGCACCGAGAGCACGAACTCGAGCAGCGAGCGCAGCTCCTCCCCCAGCTGCTCCTTTGTGGTGAAGATGTGGGCGTCGTCCTGGGTCATCCCCCGAACCCGTGTGAGCCCGTGCACGACGCCCGAGCGCTCGTAGCGGTACACGTTCCCGAACTCGAAGTAGCGCACCGGCAGCTCGCGGTAGGACCGCAGCCGGCTCCGGTAGATGAGGATGTGGAACGGGCAGTTCATCGGCTTCAGGTAGTAGGCGGTCGGGTCAGCGCCGCCCTCGTCCAGCAGCATGGGCGGGAACATCCCGTCCGCGAACCACTGCAGGTGCCCGGACGTCTCGAAGAGCCCCGCCTTCGTGATGTGGGGCGAGGTCACGAGGTCGTACCCGGCCGCCTCGTGGCGACGGCGCGAGTAGTCCTCCATGATCGAGCGGACCATCGCGCCCTTCGGGTGGAACACGGCGAGGCCGGACCCGATCTCCTCGGGGAACGAGAACAGGTCGAGCTCGGCGCCGAGGCGACGGTGGTCGCGCTTCTCCGCCTCCTCGAGGCGGTGGAGGTGCTCGGCCAGCGCCTGCGGCGACTCCCAGGCGGTCCCGTAGATGCGCTGCAGGACCGGGCCGTGCTCGTCGCCCCGCCAGTACGCGCCCGCGACCCGCATGAGCTTGAACGCGCCCAGGCGCGACGTGCTCGGCACGTGCGGGCCCCGGCAGAGATCCACGAAGCCGTCGCCGTCCGGCCGCGGGTTGCGGTAGACCGAGATCACGCTGCCCCCGCCGACCTCGGAGGCGTCGACCCGCTCGATGATCTCCCGCTTGTACGGCTGGTCGGCGAACAGCGCTAGCCCGTCGTCACGCGACACCTCCTCGCGGACGAACGGCTCGTCCTCGGCCACGATCTCGCGCATGCGGGCCTCGATGCGGCCCAGGTCCTCATCGGTGAAGTGGGCGCCGTCCGGGAGCTCGAAGTCGTAGTAGAAGCCGTCCTCGATCGCGGGCCCGATGGCGTACTTCGCGCCGGGGAACAGGTCGGTGACGGCCTGGGCGAGGACGTGGGCGGTGGAGTGGCGGAGCACCTCCCGGCCCTCGGCGGTGGCGGGCGTGACGATCCGGAGCTGGGCGTCGTGGTCGAGGGGACGGTCGAGGTCGACCGGCTCGCCGTCGACGGTGGCCGCCACCGCGTCGCGGGCGAGTCGCTTGCCGATCGACGCCGCCACCGTCGCCGGCGTCACGCCCTTCGGGTACTGGCGCGGCGAGCCGTCGGGCAGCGTGATCGTGAGCTCGTCGGTCATCAACGAGCGACCGTACCTGACCGGGTGTGGTCGACCCGGTTGCTTACTCGACCGGCTTCTCGAGGTCGATCCCGAGCAGCGCCGCGAGCTCGCGCAGGGTCGCCGGCGCGGCGCGGTCGTCACCCCCGGAGAGCACCGCGCTGGCGAGGTCGTCGAGCACCTCGACGGCGCGAGGCGCGTCGAGGTCGTCGTCGAGCGCGGCGCGCACCCGGGCCGCGAAGGGCGTCGGGTCCGGGCCGCCCGGCCGCGCCGCCGCCGCCATGAGGCGATGCAGCAGCGCGGTGCCGTCCTCGAGGTCGGTGTCGTACCACTCGAAGCCGGCCCGGTAGTGGTGGCGCATGAGCGCGAAGCGGATCGCCCGGGCGTCGCAGGTCTTCAGCAGGTCGCTCACGAACACGAGGTTGCCGAGCGACTTGCTCATCTTCTCGCCCTCGTAGCTGACCATCGCCGAGTGCATCCAGTGCCGCGCGAACTGCGCCTCCTCGAGGCTCTCGCTCTGGGCGATCTCGCACTCGTGGTGCGGGAAGATCAGGTCGGTGCCGCCGCCGTGGAGGTCGAGCGGCGTGCCGAGCGTCTCGCTCGCCATCACCGAGCACTCGATGTGCCAGCCCGGCCGCCCGACGCCAAACGGCGCCCGCCACGCCGGCTCGTCGGGCAGCGACGGCTGCCAGAGCACGAAGTCGAGCGGCGCTCGGCGGTGGGGGTCCTCGGGCCGCCCGCCCCGCGCCGCAGCGAGCCGGAGCATGTGCTCCGGCGAGTAGTGGGAGAGCTCCCCGAAGCGCGGGAACGTCGACACGTCGAAGTACACCGTGCCGTGGGTGAGGTAGGCGTGGCCCCGCTCGAGCAGCTCGCCGATCATGGCGATCATCCCCGGGATCGACTCGGTCGCCCGCGGCTCGGCGACCGGCGGGCGCATCCCGAGCGCGTCCATGTCGGCCCAGAACCGGGTCAGCTCGGCCTCGGCCAGCTCCAGGTACGGGACGCCGAGCTCCCGGGCCTTGGGCAGGATCGAGTCGTCGACGTCGGTGACGTTGCGCACCATGCGCACCTCGTGGCCCAGCTCCTCGAGCCGGCGGGCGAGGAGGTCGTAGGCGAGGTACGTCGCGGCGTGGCCGAGGTGGGTCGAGTCGTAGGGCGTGATGCCGCACACGTACATGCGGACGACCCGGTCCGGGGTGAAGTCGACGACCGCCCGCTCGGCGGTGTCGTACAGCCGGACCGTCACCGCCCCCGCTCCTCCCCCGCCAGCCGCAGCGTGTACTCGGCGCGGTGCCGGAGGTTCGCGGTCAGCAGCGGGGCCGCGAACGCCTCGACCCCGGCCGCGTTGGCGAGCGACCCGCCGTCGAAGGCGCGGACGCCGGGGATGGTGTCGAGCAGCTGGATGACCAGCTGGCGCGCCGCGTCGTCGTCGGCGCAGACGACCACGTCCGTCGCCAGCTCATGGTCGAGGTCGCCGAGGGCCTGGGCCGGGACGTGTTGCAGCGCCGCAACGACGCGCGACTCCGGCGCCGCGGCCTGCATGGCCGCCGCGATCGAGCCCTCCTTGGTGGGCACGACCACGAACTCCCGGCCGACTTTCCGCAGCGCATTGGCCATCGCGATCACGACCTTGCCCGCCAGCTGGCTGGCGTGGGCCCGGGTCGTCTCGAGCGCCGCCTCCCACGTGGTGGCCACCACGACGAGGTCCGGCGCGGCGGCCGCCTCGTCGTTGACGCCCGGCCGGAGCGTCGCGACCCGGTCGCCCCACTGCTCGCGCAGCTCCTCGACGAGCTGCTCGGCGCGCGTGCGCTGACGCGAGCCCGCGATCACGTCGTGGCCGAGCGAAGCCAGGCGCGCGACGACGCCCCGACCCGCCGGCCCCGTCGCGCCAAGCACACCGATCTCCATCGGCCCCAGCATGGCACGACGCGCCGTGCACGCTCCGGTGCGCGCCTACGCTGCGTAGCCGTGGAGCAGCAGCAGCGTCGCCGTCGCGCGCCGCTGTCGCTGCGGCTGCTGGGCATCGTCGTGCTCGCGCTGCTGGCCTGGCTGCTCCTCGGCTCCGCGATCAGCGCGGCGCGAGCGGTCATCGCGATCGCCGGCTACCTCGTCGTCGCCTTCCTCGCGTACACGGCCGGCAAGTGGGTCGGCCGCCACGGGCCGCCCCGCTGACCTCGATCAGCAGATGCAGTCGGGGCCGAGCAGGATCCGCAGCTCCGCGAACAAGCCGTTGGTGGCGTCGACGCGGAACTCGTCGGCCAGCCGCAGGACGGTCGTGCGCTCGGGACGCTCGAGGTGCACGAACACCGGACTGTCGCCCTCGTGGCGGCGGAGCAGCTCCCGCAGCTCGTCGACCCGCTGATCGGACAGCCGGGCCAGCGGGACCCGCACCCGCAGCGGCGGCGCGCCGTCGAGGTCGATCTCGGGCCGGGTCAGCTCCATGGCCACGATCTTGGGCTGCTCGTCCCGCCGGTCGAGGCGGCCCCGCACGCACACGATGGCGTCGTCCTCGAGGAGCTGCCCGACGTCGGCCATCGTCTTCGGGAACACGATCACGTCCAGCGCCGCGCCGAGGTCCTCGAGCACGAACGTCGCCATGAGGTCGCCGCGCTTGGTGTACTTGCGGGTCAGGGCGGTGACGACCCCGCCGACCGTGTGGAGCTCGCCCTCCCGGCTGTCGCGGAACTCGGCCAGCGTGCAGTCGACGTGGCGGCGGAGCAGCCGCTCGGTGCCGAGCAGCGGGTGGTCGCTGACGTAGAGCCCGAGCATCTCCTTCTCGAAGTCGAGCCGGGTCTTGCGGTCGAACTCCTTGTCGGGGATGTCGAGCCGCTCCGTGAGCCCGGACCCGGCCTCGTCGCCGGGCTCGCCGTCGCCGAAGAGGCTGAGGATGCCGGCCTCGCGCTCGCGCCGGCGGTTCACCGCGTGGTCGATGATCGGCTCGAAGACGAGCAGCAGGCCCTGGCGGGGATGCCCGAGGGAGTCGAAGCCGCCCGCCTTGATGAGCGACTCGATGGTGCGCTTGTTCAGCGCCGCCGGGTCGACCCGGTTGCAGAAGTCATAGAAGTCGCGGAACGGGCCGCCCTCGGTGCGGGCGGTCACGATCATCGCCACCACCCCCTCCCCGACGTTGCGCACCGCCGAGAGCCCGAACCGGATCGACGCCGGGCCGTCGGTGCTGCCCCGCACCGAGAAGTCCGCCACCGACTCGTTCACGTCCGGGACCAGCACCGAGATGCCGAGCTGGCGGCACTCGCTCAGGAACACCGCCGTCTGGTCCTTGTTGGTGCGGACGCTCGTGAGCAGGGCGGCGAGGAACTCGACCGGGTGGTTCGCCTTCAGGTAGGCGGTCTGGTAGGCGAGGTAGCCGTAGCCGACCGAGTGCGACTTGTTGAACGAGTAGTCGGCGAACGGCTCGATGGTGTCGAAGATCCGCTCCCCGAACGCCCGGTCGTGGCCCTGGGCGACGCAGCCGTCGACGAACTTCGAGCGCTCCTGGGCGATGAGGGACCGGATCTTCTTGCCGGTCGCCTTCCGGAGGTTGTCGGCCTCCTCGAGCGTGTACCCGGCCAGCTGCTGCGCGACCCGCATCAGCTGCTCCTGGTAGATCATCAGCCCGTACGTGGGGGCGAGGATCTCCTCCAGGTCCGGGTGCGGGTAGTCGACCAGGCGCCGCCCGTTCTTGCGGTCCGCGTACTCGGTGTGCCAGTTCTGGGCCATCGGCCCCGGCCGGTACAGCGCGACGAGGGCGGCGACGTCCTCGAAGCTCGTGGGGGCGAGCCGCTGCAGCAAGGCCCGGACCGGGCCGCCCTCCAGCTGGAACACGCCGACCGTGTCACCCCGCCGCAGCAGGTCGAACGTCTTCGGGTCGTCGAGCGGCACCGCGTCGATGTGCGGGCGGGTGCCGGTCGACGCCTCGACGAGGTCGAGGGTGATCTCGAGCACGTCCAGGTTGCGGAGCCCGAGGAAGTCCATCTTCAGCAGGCCGAGTCGCTCGACGCCGTGCATCTCGTACTGGGTCACGGTCGGGCCGTCGCCGACGTCGCGGCCCGGCTCGGGCTTGCGCTGGATGGGCAGGTACTCGGTGAGCGGCTGCCGGGTGATCACGACCGCGGCGGCGTGGATGCCGTCCTGGCGGCGCAGCCCCTCGAGGCCCCGGGCCACGTCGATGACCCGCTTGGCGTCGGGGTCGACCGAGTAGAGGTCTCGCAGATCGGAGGCCATCTTGTAGCCGTCGCCGTGGCCGGTGACCTCCTCGAGGCAGGCCCGGAGCGGGGTGTCGCGGCCCATGATGAGCGGCGGCATGAGCTTGGCGATCCGGTCGCCCATCCCGTACGGGTAGCCGAGCACCCGGGACGCGTCGCGCACCGCGGCTCGGGCCTTGATCGTCGAGAAGGTGATGATCTGCGCGACGCGGTCGTCGCCGTACCGCTCGGCGGCGTACCGGATCATCTCGCCCCGGAAGCGGGAGTCGAAGTCCATGTCGATGTCGGGCATCTCGTGCCGGCCCGGGTTCAGGAACCGCTCGAACAGCAGGTCGTAGCGGATGGGGTCGATGTCGACGATGCGCAGCGAGTACGCGACGCAGGACCCGGCCGCGCTGCCCCGCCCCGGGCCGACCCGGATCCCCCGCTCCCGCGCGTAGCGCACCAGGTCCCAGACGACGAGGAAGTAGGCCGAGAAGCCCATCGTCTTGATGACGTCGAGCTCGAACTCGAGCCGCTCGCTGACCGCCAGCGGCAGTGGCGCCCCGTACCGCTCCGCCGCGCCCTGCAGCGTGAGCTCGCGCAGATACGAGTCCTCGTCGTGGCCGTCCGGCGTCGCGAAGGCGGGCAGCACCGCCCGGTCGAACTCGATCTCCACGTCGGCCCGCTCCGCGATGAGCAGCGTGTTGTCGCAGGCGTCCTCGTGGTCGGCGAACAGCGCCCGCATCTCGGCGGCCGACTTCAGGTAGAACTCCTCGCCCTCGAACTTGAGCCGCTTCGGGTCGTCCTGCATGGACCCGGTCTGGACGCAGAGGAGCGCGTCGTGGGCCTCGGCGTCCTCCCGGCGCGTGTAGTGGCTGTCGTTGGTGGCGAGCAGCGGCGCGCCGAGGTCGCGCCCGATGTCGAGCAGGTGCCGGTTCACCTTGTGCTGGTCGGCGAGCCCGTGGTCCTGCAGCTCGATGAAGAACTGGCCGCGGCCCAGCACGTCCTGGAAGCGGCCCGCCAGCTCGCGCGCGCCGGCCTCGTCGTCGGCGAGCAGCCGCTGGCACACCGCGCTGCCGAGACAGCCACTGGTCGCGATCAGCCCCTCGCGGTGCTCCTCGAGCAGCTCGAAGTCGACCCGGGGCTTGTAGAAGAACCCGTCGAGGTACGCGAGCGACGACACCTTGATGAGGTTGCGGTACCCGGCGTCGTTCTCGGCCAGCAGCGTGAGATGGAAGATGTCGTGGTCGTCGCGCCGGGGCCGGTCGAACCGGCTGTGGGTGACGAAGTACGCCTCCATGCCGATGATCGGCTTGATGCCGGCCGCTCGCGCGGCGGCGTAGAAGTCGAGGACCCCGTACATGTTCCCGTGGTCGGTGATCCCGACCGCGGGCTGCCCGTCGGCGACCGCGGTGGCGATGACATCGGGGACCCGCGCCGCTCCGTCGAGCATCGAGTACTCGGTGTGCAGGTGCAGGTGCACGAAGGACGTGGCCACGGTCCCCGATCTCGTGCCGGTCCCCGTTGTCCACAGGGTCCCGGCGCCCCTGTGGAGAACTACATCTGTGTAACTCGAACCTACGCCGGGGACCAGCCCGCCGCAAGGGATGCTCGCCCGGGGCCGGCGAGGAGCGGGACGCGCATCTCGGCCTCGGTCACCGACCCGTGGGCCGAGATCAGGCCCGCCTCCCGGGGCAGCGCGGGGTCGATGAACGCCACCGGGCCCTTCGCCGCCAGCACGACGTCGCCGACCCGGCGGCGGGCCGGGGGTGACGGGGCGGGCCCGAGCCAGCCCTCGTCGAGGAGCTGGGCCCGGCTCAGCACCCAGGCGTCGCTCCCGAACCGCTCCGTGGCGGCCGCGACGAGGTCGGCGGCGCCGCCCGCGGACGCGTGCAGGTAGCGGAAGCGCCCGTCGCCGGAGCCGCGCTCGAACAGCCCTTGGAGGGCGGTGAGCTCGAGCCAGCCCTCGGGGCCCACGTGGACCTGCCCGTGGTCCGAGGTCACGAGCAGCGTGGCCTCCTCGGGCAGTACGTCGCGCAGCGCGCCGACGAGCTGGTCGACCGCCTGCAGCTCGGCGTCGTAGAAGCCGTCGTGCAGCCCGTGGGCGTGGGCGATCGCGTCGACGCCGTCGTAGTAGGCGTAGACGAGCGGCTCGCCCTCGGCGATGAGGCGTCGGACCCGCTCGATGAGCGACGACACGGTGCGCCAGCCGAGGAACCGGGCGCCGCGCAGATGGGCCTCGGTGAAGCCGGTCGACTTGAACTCGGCCTTCGTCACGACCGGCACCGACCGCCCGAGGAAGGGCTGGTGGCGCTGGACCTCGAACGGCTCGGGCGGCCGCCGCCCGTTCGACGCCTGCCAGGCCAGGACGTTCAGCACCGCCCGGTCGACCAGGATGCGGTAGCCGATGACGCCGTGCTGGGACGGCGGGAGCCCGGTGGTGATCGAGGTCAGCGCGCTGGCGGTCGTGGACGGGGCCACCGTCGTGATGGGCCGGCCGTCGAGGGCGGCCAGCTCCAGGAGCCGGGTGGCGCGGCTCTGGACCGCCTCCCAGCCCAGGCCGTCGACGACCAGCAGCACGACGGCGCGCGCGTCCCGCACCGCCGGGGGCAGCCACTCGCCCGGGCGCGCGCCGAGCAGCGCCGGGATGAGATTCACGAGGCCGGGCCCGTCGTAGCAGGGTCGGACCGGCTCCACCCCGGCAGGGTAATGGCGCCCCGGGGCGTTCATCGCCCTCGCTCGGGGACGCGCGACCATGGGGAGCGATGAAGGTCTCGACCCGGGCCGACTACGCGGCGCGGGCGCTGCTGTCGCTGGCCCTCCACGGGCTGGATCGCCCGACCTCGGTGAAGGAGATCGCCGAGCGCACCGCGCTCCCCCAGCCGTACCTCGAGCAGATCCTCCTC
>CALEYV010000100.1 GCA_937927875.1 uncultured Actinomycetes bacterium
AGTCGTCGACCGAGAGGTGCACGCCGAGCGCCCGCAGGGCGCGCAGCGTCGTCACGGCCGACTCGGCGTCGTGCATCAGGGTGCTCTCGGTGATCTCGAGCCACACCGCGGCCGGGTGGATGCCGCTGCGGCCGAGCACCGCCGCCACCGACTCCACGAGCGCCGGCTCAGCGAGCTGGCGGGGCGAGAGGTTCACGCTGATCGTCACCAGCGCGCCCTGGGCGTGCCAGGCCGCGGCCTGCCGGCAGGCGACCTCGAGCGCCCAGACCCCGATCGGCACCACCAGCCCGGTCTCCTCGGCGAGGGAGACGAACTCGTCCGGGCGCACCAGCCCCCGCTCGGGATGCTGCCAGCGCAGCAGCGCCTCGAAGCCGGACACCCGGCCCGTCTCGAGGCTCATGATCGGCTGGTAGTGCATGCGCAGCTCGCCACGCTCGAGGGCGCGGTGCAAGTCGTTGCCGGTGCGCAGCTGCCGGACCGCCTGGTCGTGGGCCGTGGCGTCGTACAGACCAGCCCGGGCCCGGCCCTGGTCCTTGGCTCCATGCATGGCCGCGTCGGCGTTGCGGAGGAGCGTGTCGGGCGTCTCCAGGTCACCGGTCGACAGGGCGATGCCGACGCTGGCACTGACGAACACCTCGCCTTCGACGAGGGGCACCGGCTTGGACACCGCTGCCGCGACCCGGTCGGCGAGCTCGAAGGCGGTGGCCTCGTCGGGGACGCCGCCGCACAGGATCACGAACTCATCGCCGGCGAAGCGGGCGAGGACGTCGTTCGGCCGGATGGCGGCCCGGAGCCGGTCGGCGACGGCGACGAGCAGCCGGTCGCCGGCCGCGTGCCCGAGGCTGTCGTTGACGACCTTGAAGTGGTCGAGGTCGACGAAGAGGACCGCGACCCGACCGGCCGTGGCCTGGTTCGAGAGCGCGTCGTGGAGCGCCTCGACGAGCCGGGCCCGGTTCGGCAGCCCGGTGAGGGGGTCGTGCACCGCTTGGTGCGCCAGGCGCGCGCCGCTGGCGCGCCGCTCGGTGACGTCCTCGGCCTGCCCCATCAGGTACAGGGGGGCGCCGGCGCGGTCCCGCACCAGCGAGACGGTGAGGGCGATCCACAGCGGTCGCCCGTCGATGTGCAAGAACCGCTGCTCGATCCGGACGTGGGGCGAGTCGCCGCTGATGACGTGGCGCATCGCCTCGATGACCGCCTCGTGGTCGTCGGGGTGGATCAGCGACAGGGTGGGAGCGCCCGCCAGCTGGTCGTCGGCGCGCCCGAGCATCTGGGCCAGCGCCCGGTTGGACTGGGCGACGCGCCCGTCGAGGCCGATGAGGGCCATGCCGATCGGCGAGTGCTCGAACGCGGTGCGGAACCGCTCGTGGGCCTCACGGAGCTCGGCCTCGGCCCGGTGGCGGTCGGTGACGTCGCTGCAGGCGATGACGATCCCCTCCACGGCGGCGTCCCCGCGGAGGTCGTCGACGGCCGCCTCGAGGGTGACCCAGCGGCCGTCGGCGTGCTGGACCCGGAACTCGAGCCGCTGCGTCTCGCCCGGCGCCTCGGCGGCCGCGGCCATCCCGGTCGCGAGGCGCTCCAGGTCGTCGGGGTGAACGATGGCGGCAGGGGTGGTCCCGACGAACTTGGCGCCGCTGCGGCCCAGGACGCGGTCAGCCGCCGGGCTCACGTAGCGGATAGTCCCGTCGCCGTCGACGACCGCCAGGACCTCCCGCGACTCCCGGAGCAAGGCGTGGGTGCGGGCCTCGTTGCGGCGGAGGCGGACGCTCACCTCGTCGAGGGCGCGCCGGGCTGCCCGCTCGTGGAACCAGAGCACGAGCGCGGTGATGAACATGCCGCCGAAGAAGCCGGCGGCGAGGGCGAGCCCCGCCTCCATCCCCATCCACAGGGTTATCGACAGGCGGTCGGGCGGACTAAGCGGTAGTTCCGGAGCGCCCACGGGGGTCGAGGAAGGCCTCGAGGACCCGCTCGGCCGCCACCGACGGGGGCAGCTGGCCGGCCGCGACGTCCGCCTCGAGGCCGCGGACCAGCTCGGCGACGGCGGGCGCGCCGCGGACCCGGTCGAGCAGCCCGGCGCCGATCTCGCTCCACATCCAGGACCGGGCCTGGTCGGCCCGCCGGTGGGCGAGGGCGCCGCTGGCGGCGAGCGCGTCCTCGAACGCGTCGATCGCGGCCCAGAGCTCGTCGACACCGGTGCCCTCCAGCGCCGAGCACTCGAGCACGGTCGGGGTCCACTCCGGATGCTTCGGTCGCAGCAGGTGCAGCGCCGACGCGTACTGGCCGGCCGTCTCGTCGGCGGCGCGCCGCAGATCGCCGTCGGCCTTCGTCACCACGACGAGGTCGGCGAGCTCGATGATCCCGCGCTTGATGCCCTGGAGCTCGTCGCCAGCTCCGGGCGCGACGAGGACGAGGAAGCAGTCGGCCATCCCCTCGACCGCGACCTCGGACTGGCCGGTGCCGACGGTCTCGACGATCACGACGTCGAACCCGGCCGCCTCACAGAGCAGCATCGCCTCCCGGGTGCGGCGCGCGACCCCGCCGAGCGTCCCGCCGGTGGGCGACGGTCGCACGAACGCCTCGGGGCGACGGGTGAGCTCCTCCATCCGGGTCTTGTCACCCAGGATGGAGCCGCCGGAGCGGGTGCTCGACGGATCAACGGCGAGGACGGCGACGGTCTGACCGTGGTCGATGATTCGCTGCCCGAGCGCCTCGATGAGCGTGGACTTCCCGGATCCGGGCGAGCCCGAGATCCCGACCCGGCGGCTGCGCCCCGCGCGCGGCGTCACCTCGGTGAGCAGCGCGTCGGCCTCGATCCGGTGGTCGGGCCGGGTGCTCTCGACGAGGGTGATCGCCCGCGCCAGCGCGCGGCGGTCCCCGTCCTGGATCCGCGCCGCGAGCTCGGTCACCGGCGGCCGCGGGTCGTCGGCACCGTCAGGAGCGTCGACGGCGCAGCAGCCCGAGCACCTCCGAGGCGGCGGCGGGGATGTTCGTGCCGGGGCCGAAGACGGCGGCCACGCCCGCGTCGCGCAGGAACGCGTAGTCCTGGGCGGGCACGACGCCGCCGACCACGACGACGATGTCGTCGCCGCCCTGCTTGCGCAGCTGCGCCAGCAGCTCGGGGACGAGCGTCTTGTGTCCGGCGGCCTGACTGCTGACGCCGACCACGTGCACGTCGTTCTCGACCGCGTCCCGGGCCGCCTCCTCCGGGGTCTGGAACAGCGGGCCGACGTCGACGTCGAAGCCGAGGTCGGCGAACGCGGTCGCGATCACCTTGGCCCCCCGGTCGTGGCCGTCCTGGCCCATCTTCACGACGAGGAGGCGGGGGCGGCGACCCTCGGCCTTCGCGAACTCCTCGACCTCGGCCCGGGTGCGCTCCCAGTCGTCGTCGCCGGCCGCCGTTCCGGCGTACACGCCGGAGATGGTCTGCACGGTGGCGCGGTGGCGGGAGAACACGCTCTCGAGCGCGTCGGAGATCTCGCCGACGGTGGCCCGGGCCCGGGTCGCCTCGATGGTGAGCTCGAGCAGGTTGGCGTCCCCGCGGGCGCCCTCGGTGAGGGTCGCCAGGGCGGCGTCGACGCGCGACTGGTCGCGGGTAGCACGCAGGTGCTCCAGCCGCTTGACCTGACCGGCGCGCACGGCGGTGTTGTCAACGTCGCGGATCTCGACCTGCTCCCCGTGCGGCGCCTGGTACTTGTTCACGCCGACGATCACCTCGTCGCCACGGTCGATGCGGGCCTGGCGACGGGCCGCGGCCTCCTCGATGCGCAGCTTCGGCATGCCCGCCTGCACGGCCTTGGTCATGCCGCCGAGGGCCTCGACCTCCTCGATGAGGGACCAGGCCGCGTCGGCGAGCGACGCGGTGAGCGCCTCGACGTAGTACGAGCCGCCGAGCGGGTCCACGCTGTGGGTGACGCCGCTCTCCTCCTGGAGGATGAGCTGGGTGTTGCGCGCCACCCGGGCCGACGTCTCGGTCGGGAGCGCCAGCGCCTCGTCGAAGCTGTTCGTGTGGAGGCTCTGGGTCCCGCCGAGCACGGCCGCCAGCGCCTCGAGGGTGGTGCGAACGATGTTGTTGTACGGGTCCTGCTCGGTGAGCGAGACCCCCGACGTCTGGCAGTGGGTGCGCAGCATCAGCGACGCCGGGTTCTTGGGGTCGAAGCGGCGCATCATCCGCGACCAGAGCAGCCGGGCCGCCCGCAGCTTCGCGACCTCCATGAAGAAGTTCATGCCGATCGCGAAGAAGAAGGAGAGCCGGCCGGCGAAGGCGTCGACGTCGAGGCCCCGCTCCAGGGCCGCGCGTGCGTACTCGAGCCCGTCGGCGAGGGTGAACGCCAGCTCCTGCACCGCCGTCGCGCCCGCCTCTTGCATGTGGTAGCCGGAGATCGAGATCGAGTTGAACTTCGGCATGTGCTCGGCCGTGTACTCGATGATGTCGGCCACGATCCGCATGCTCGGCTCGGGCGGGTAGATGTAGGTGTTGCGGACCATGAACTCCTTGAGGATGTCGTTCTGGATGGTCCCGGCCAGCTGGGACTGCGCGACGCCCTGCTCCTCGGCGGCGACGATGTAGCCGGCGAGGACGGGAAGCACCGCCCCGTTCATGGTCATGGAGACGGTCATCCGGTCGAGGGGGATCCCGTCGAAGAGGACCTTCATGTCCTCGACCGAGTCGATCGCGACGCCGGCCTTCCCGACGTCGCCGACGACCCGGGGGTGGTCGCTGTCGTAGCCCCGGTGGGTGGCGAGGTCGAAGGCCACCGACAGCCCCATCTGCCCGGCGGCCAGGTTCTGGCGATAGAACGCGTTCGACTCCTCGGCGGTGGAGAACCCCGCGTACTGGCGGATCGTCCACGGCCGGTTCGCGTACATCGTCGCCCGCACCCCACGGACGAACGGCTCGAAGCCGGGCAGGGTGTCGACGAACTCGAGGCCCTCGAGGTCCTCGGCGCGGTAGAGGGGCGACACCGGGATCCCCTCCGGGGTCTGCCACGTCAGCCGGTCGGGGTCGCCCTTGACCTCCTTGGCCGCCAGCTCTTCCCAGTCGGCCCGGTCGTGGTGCGGGAACCGCTCGCCCATGCTGGTTTCGAGGGTAGACGGGCGCGGCGGAGGTGCCCGGACTGCCGCGTCGCTGCCCGGTCGGCTCGGGGGCGGCGCCGGCTCAGCTGGCTCGGGGGAGGTCCGGCTCGGCCTTGAGCAGCGACGCCCGGGCGGCGGCCACACCGGCCCGCCCGACCTGCCGGGCACCGGCGTCGAGGTGCCAGTCGTTGGCCCAGCGAACGGCCCGACGGGTCCGCCGGGACACCACGCGGGCCCGCCCCCGCGTCGAAGACGAGCGGGTCGGCGGGTCGACGAGGCGCAGCTGCGTGCTCACGACAGGAGTATCGCCAGGGGGTGTGACATCCGTTCCCGGGTGTGACGCACATCACCTTCTTTCCCGGACCGGGGGCCCTCATACACTCGGCTCGTGACGGGCACGTATCTGGACCACGCCGCCAGCACGCCCATGCGGCCCGAGGCGGCGGCGGCGCTGCAGCTCTTCCTCTCCTCCTCGTTCGCCAACCCGTCCGGCATCCACGGCGCGGCCCGAGCCGCGAAGACCGCCCTCGAGGAGGCCCGGGAGACGGTCGCGGCGGCGCTCGGCGCCGAGCCGGGCGAGGTCGTCTTCACCGCCGGCGGGACCGAGGCGGACAACCTGGCCGTCGAGGGCGCGGCGCGCGCCGCCCGGACCCGCCACGGGCTCGACGGCGTCGTGACCACCGCCTTCGAGCACAAAGGCGTCCTGGCCGCCGTGGACCGACTGGCCGCGGAGGGCTTCGCCACCGGCCGCGTCGGCGTCCTCCCGGGTGGCACCGTCGACCTCGACGCCCTCGCCGCCGCGCTCGACGAGCGCACCGCGGTCGTCTCGGTGATGCTCGTGAACAACGAGGTCGGCACCATCCAGCCGCTCGCCGCGGTGGCCGAGCTCGTCCGGCGGCAGGCGCCCCAGGCGGTGCTGCACACCGACGCTGTCCAGGCCGTCCCGTGGCTCGACCTGGCCGCGGCCGCCGACGCCCAGCTGGTCGCGATCTCGGCCCACAAGTTCGGTGGTCCGAAGGGAACCGGCGCCCTCGTCGTCCGCGGCGACCTGCCCCTGCAGCCGCTCCTCGAGGGTGGGGGCCAGGAGCGCGGCCTGCGGGCCGGGACGGTGAACGTCGCAGGGGCGGTGGCGATGGCGGTCGCGCTGCGGGTCACGGTGGAACGCCGCGTCGAGGAGAACCGGCGCGTCGCCGCCCTGCGCGACCGGCTGCTCGCCGGGCTCACCGACGCCGTCCCTGACACGTTCGTCAACGGGGACCCGACCGTGAAGGTGGCCGGGAACTGCCACGTCGGGTTCCGCGGCATCGAGGCCGAGACGCTGCTGGTCGCCCTCGACCGCCAGGACGTCTACGCGGCCGCCGGGTCGTCCTGCTCGTCGGGTGCGACCGAGCCGTCGCACGTCCTCGCGGCCATGGGGCTGCCGCGGAACGACGCGCTCGCCTCGATCCGGCTCAGCCTCGGGTTCGCGTCCACCGACGCCGACGTCGACCAGGCGCTGGCCACGATCCCGCCCGCCGTCGACCGCCTGCGAGCCCACGCCCTGGCGCGATGAACGTCCTCGTCCTCATGAGCGGCGGGGTCGACTCGTCGGTCGCGGCGGCGCAGCTCGTCGCGGCCGGCCACGACGTCACCGGCGCCACCCTCCGGCTGTGGGGCGGCGACACCGGCTCGGGCTGCTGCAGCGTCTCCGACGTCGAGGACGCCCGCCGGGTCGCGGCCCAGCTCGACATCCCCCACTACGTGTTCAACCTCGCCGACGACTTTGCCGCGTCGGTGGTGGAGCCGTTCGTCCGTGCCTACGACGAGGCGCGGACGCCGAACCCGTGCGTCGAGTGCAACCGCAGCATCAAGTTCGGGCGGGCGCTCGACCGAGCCCTCGCGCTCGGGTTCGACGCCCTCGCCAGCGGCCACCACGCCCGCGTCGAGCGTGACCGCCACGGCACGTACCGGCTGCGGCGCGGCGCCGACCGGGCCAAGGATCAGTCGTACGTCCTCTACATGCTCGGCCAGCGGGAGTTGGCGCGGATCGCCTTCCCGGTCGGCGACCTGACCAAGGCCGAGGTGCGGGCCCGGGCCGCTGCGTTGGGGCTGCGCACCGCGACCAAGCCCGAGAGCATGGACGTGTGCTTCGTGGCTCGGCGCGACCGCCGGGCGTTCGTCGCTGCCCGCACCGAGCCCCGTCCCGGACCGATCGTGGACGTCGACGGGGGAGTGGTCGGTCAGCACGACGGCATCAGCGCGTTCACGATCGGGCAGCGCCGCGGGCTCGGCGTCGCGGTCGGCGAGCCTCGGTACGTCACGAGCCTGGACCCCTGCACCGCGACGGTCAGGGTCGGGCCGAAGACGGCGCTCCTGCGCGACGAAATCTCGCTCCAGGACGTGTCGTTCGTCCACGCGCCACCGGGACCGGCTCCGGTCCTCGTGCAGACGCGCGCGCACGGCGATCTGGTACCGGGTCGCCTCGACGGCCGCCGGGTGCGGCTCGACGCCCCGACCCCTCGGGTCGCGCCGGGCCAGGTGGTCGCCCTCTACGAGGACGACGAGCTCGTGGGTGGCGGCCTGGCCGCCTGAGCGACCACGGCCGCCGGGGCTCAGCCGGCGCGGCGCGGCACGGCGTCCACGACCTCCACCCGCACCCGCCGACGCGCCGCGGCCCTGAGCATCTCGGCGCGGCAGGACGCGGCGACGATCAACGCTGGCGCCTCGACCGTCTCAACGCTCCGGCCCGGGCGCGCGGCACGGAGGAGCTCGGCCGGCTCGTCGAACTCGAGGAGCACCGAGCCCGACGTGGCGCCGAGCCGAAGATCCAGTGCATCGCCGGCCCGCTCGTCAACGGCGAGCGGGCGCAACCGGACAATGTGCTCGCGAGGGAACAGCACGTTGTCGGCGAGCGTCATGCGATCGACCACGACGACCCCGGCCGGAACCAGCACCAGCCACCGACGGGAGAGGCGGTGCAGGACGCGGGCGGCCACGATCGAAGCCGGGATGCCAACGACCACCGCGGCCGCGCCGGCGGCGATCGACCCGTCGGCGAGCAGGAGAGGCCCGGCGGCCAGCCCCGCCACAGCGACCGCACGCGCGACGGGAAGCGGGCCCGCGAAGAGCGCCGGCGGGGTTCGCAGCGGGTAGCGCCGCTCGTCGCCGTAGGCGACGCCGTTCGCAGCCGCCAGCGCGAACGCGGGGTCGGCGACGCGCAACGCCGCGGCGACAGCGGCGGCGACGCCGCCCGCCGCCGCGAGCGGCGACGCGTGGACGCTGGCAGCCGCGGCGACGGCGGCGGCAACCGCGGCGGGGGCGAGGGCCCGCAACGCGGTGAGACCCAGCGGGCGCGGCGCCAGGGTCGCCAGCGCACCGAGACCCCACCCGAGCCAGCAGAGCGCCGCGCCGGCGGTCGCGGTGTCATGCGGCCAGGACCGCAGCCCCTCCTGCAGCGCCGGTCCGGCAGTCAGCGGCAGCGTGATCCAGAGCGCGCGCACGAGCCAGACCCGCATTCGCTCAGTCTCTCGCGGCCGCAGCCGTGTCGTCGCGCCGCCGCTCTGGCCGCTCGCCAATACGTGGTCGGTAACCTGCGTCTCAGTGTCAGGCTCTTCTCCGTCCGGCGGGCTCGCTCTTAACCTGCGTGCCCC
>CALEYV010000101.1 GCA_937927875.1 uncultured Actinomycetes bacterium
GACGCGGCCTCCGCGCCGCCGACCGGGCCGACCGCGTTCCCACCCGCGCCGCCCACCTTGACCGTGAGCGTGCTGCAGGCCTGGACCGGGATCGTCGCGGTCACGGAGCCGCCCGCACCGCCGGTCGAGCTCCCGGCGCCGCCGGCGCCGCCCGCACCGCCGGTCAGGACGACGGTGAGGCTCGTGACGCCCGGCGGCACGGTGAACGTCGAGGTCCCGGGGCCGAACCCCACGATGTCGGCACCGGCCGACGAGGCCAGCCCGAAGGTCGCCAGGGCCACCGCGCCGAGCATCGCCGCCCCGATCGATCCGGTGACCCTGAGGCATCGGCGGGTGGTTCTCGGCACGGGCTCCTCCGCGGGGTCAGGCGGGCGGGGCGGACGTTAGACCCCGCCGACCGGTCCCGTCGGGCTTGAGCAGGCCGGGCCGTCGGAGGCCCGGTCAGTCCCCGCCTTCGTACTTGTCAGTCCCCGCCTTCGTACTTGAAGGAGACCTTGAGCTTCGCCCGATAGCTCGCGACCGCGCCGTCTTCGATGGTGAGGTCGAGCTCGGACACCTCGGCGACCCGCAGGTCGCGGAGAGACCTCCCCGCCTGCGAGACAGCGGCCGCGGCCGCCTTCTCCCAGGAGTCGCTGCTGGTGCCGACGAGCTCGACGACCTTGTACACGCTCTCCGCCATGCCTTTCCCTCCTCCGGGCCGCTCGCCAGCACGATCGGCTCGTGCACCGGAGCGGTCTCATGGAGTCGTACCCGTTTCGCGGTCGCGCCATACTCCGACCGGTGACGCCGTTCGTGACGGCCGGCGCGGGGTTCCTCGTCGCGGTCCTGTGGTTCGATCTCATGTTCGACGTCCAGGTGCTCCCGCACCGGCACGGTGAGATCCCCGCCTCGGTGCTCGCGTCGATCGCCGCCTACTACGGGCGGGTCACGACGGCGGCGCGCCCGATGAACCGGCTCATCGCCGCCGTGATGCTCGGGATGCTCGCCGCGATCGTCGTGCAGCTCACCGCGAGCGACACGCCGGTCGTCGTCGGCGTCGTGTCCCTGCTCCTGGCGGCCGGGCCGATCGGCCTGGCCGCCCTGCACACGGTGCCGAGCGCGGTGCGGCTCGGGACCGAAGCCGATCCGCCGGCGGCCCAAGCCCGGCTCGCCCGGTCGATCGGTCGTGACCACCTCCTCTGTCTCGCCGGCATCACGGCGCTGCTCGGCCTGCAGCTGGCGGCCGGCTCGTGACGCCGCTCGCCGGCCCTCGGCCCGACGCCCGCCGCCGGGACTAAGAAGCGCGCATGGAGCCCCAGCCGGTGGTGGTCGCAGCGCCGTTGCAGGGCACCGTCGTCGCGGTCGCGGTCGGGCCCGGGGACCGGGTCAGGCCCGGTCAGGACCTCGTGATCATCGAGTCCATGAAGCTCGAGCACGCGGTGCCGGCCGCCGTGAACGGCGTCGTCCGGAGCCTGGAGGTGGTCGTCGGCCAGACCGTCGACGCCGGCGAGGAGCTGGCCGTGGTCGACGTCACCGCCGCCCCGGCGCCAGACCGTGACCGGCTGGCGTCGCCGCCGACACCATCCGCGGGCGAGTCCACCGCCCTCGCCGACGTGCGGGCCCGCCACTCGCTCGGGCTCGACGAGGCGAGGCCGGACGCGGTGGCCCGCCGTCGCGCCACCGGCCAGCGGACGGCGCGGGAGAACGTCGCCGATCTCTGCGACGCGGGATCGTTCGTCGAGTACGGGCCGCTCGTCGTCGCGGCCCAGCGGCGCCGGCGGCCGAACGAGGACCTGATGCGCGTCACGCCGGCGGACGGGCTGGTCGGCGGCGTCGGGACCATCGGCGGTCATCGGGCGGTCGTGATGTCGTACGACTACACGGTCCTGGCCGGCACCCAGGGCTACCAGAACCACCGGAAGAAGGACCGGCTGTTCGAGCTCGCCGAGCGGCAACGCCTGCCCATCGTCCTGTTCGCCGAGGGCGGAGGCGGACGCCCCGGCGACAGCGACGCGCCCGGCGTGTCGGGCCTCGACTGCCTGGCGTTCGCGCTGTTCGGCGGGCTGTCGGGCCTGGTGCCGCTGGTCGGGATCGTCTCGGGCTACTGCTTCGCGGGCAACGCGGCGCTGCTCGGGTGCTGCGACGTGATCATCGCCACCGAGGGCTCGAACATCGGGATGGGCGGCCCGGCGATGATCGAAGGCGGTGGCCTCGGCGTCTACGAGCCGAAGGCGATCGGCCCCCTCCCGGTGCAGGTCGCCAACGGCGTCGTGGACGTCGCCGTCGCCGACGAGGCCGAGGCGGTCACGATCGCCAAGCGTTACCTGTCATACTTCCGGTCCGGGCACCAGCCGTGGTCGTACGACGACCCGGCGGCCCTGCGGTCGGTGATCCCCGACAACCGCCTGCGCGCCTACGACATCCGGGTCGTGATCGAGGCGCTCGCCGACCCGGCCTCGACCCTCGAGCTGCGCCGCGGATTCGGGGCCGGGATGGTCACGACCCTCGCCCGGGTCGAGGGCCGGCCGCTCGGGATCGTCGCTAACAACCCGACCCATCTCGGCGGTGCGATCGACCCCGAGGCGGCCGACAAGGCGGCGAGGTTCATGCAGCTGTGCGACGCCTTCGACCTGCCGATCCTCTTCCTCTGCGACACGCCGGGGTTCATGGTGGGACCCGACGTCGAGGAGGCGGCCCAGGTCCGACACGTCTCGCGGATGTTCGTCGTGGGCGCCAGCCTCACGGTGCCGTTCGGGACGATCGTGCTCCGCAAGGGCTACGGGCTCGGCGCGCAGGCGATGGCCGGGGGCAGCTTCAAGTCGCCCGCCTTCTGCGTCGCCTGGCCCACCGGCGAGGTCGGGGGCATGGGCCTCGAGGGCGCCGTCCGACTCGGCTTCCGGCGCGAGCTCGAGGCGATCGGCGATCCGGACGAGCGGGAGCGCGTCTTCAACGAGATGGTCGAACGGGCCTACGCCAATGGCCGGGCCCTCAACGCCGCCAGCTACTACGAGCTCGACGACGTCATCGACCCCGCCGAGTCGCGTCGGTGGATCAGCGCCGCGTTCGGAGACTGGTCACCGACACCCCGCACCACGAAGAAGCGGCCCTGCGTCGACGCCTGGTGACATCAAGCCGCACCTCGGGCCCCGGTCGAGCGCGCGTTGACCTCGTCGCTCGCGCCGGCCGAGCCCGGCGCGACTACTGCTCGGCAAGGATGGCCGCGAGCTCGACGACCGGGTCGCGCACGATCGGACCCGTCGCGAGCACCTCGGCCCGAACGATCGAGCCGTTGAAGGGGAACGGGGCCGTGTACCCCTCCCCGACCGCGGGTCCCCACTCGTAGCCGCACGTCAGGCCGATCCCGACCCCGTTGAAGCCGGCCGGCGTGAACCGGGCGATCGCCTCCTCGCCAATGGTCGCGCCGTCGCAGCGGAGGGTGGCGTGGCCCCCGTGCTTCTCGTCCTTCTCGAACGCGAGCTCCACCACGTGGCGCCCGGCCGGGAGCGCTGACCCGGCTTCCACCAGCTGGCGCTCCTTCCCGTACAGGTTGTGCACGTAGCGGGGCCGCCCGCCGAGGACGTGCAGGGACCAGCCGCCGAGCACGCAGCCCATGGCCAGGAGCACACCCTCGGCAACGACCCCGTCCGGGACGTCGACCTCCACCCGCAGGAGGTGGGAGCGGTTGCGGACGTTCACCGCCACGTGCTCGGGCACCTGGGCCCCGCCTTGGAAGTAGCGGAAGTCGTCGCGCGGGCGGCGGTGCAACGGCTTCGGGTGCGCGAGCGTCCAGAGGACGCGGTTGTCGAGCGGCAGCACCTGGTTGCGCTCCGCCTCCTCCCACCACCGCGCCACCAGGTCGGCGACGCGCTCCGGCTCCTGCGCCGCGAGGTCGGTCGTCTCCGAGAGGTCCTCGGCGACGTGGTAGAGCTCCCACACGTCGTCGTCGAAGGGCGCGTTGGGGTTCAGCCCGTCGTCGTACAGCGGCCCGATGGGATGGAACGCCACCGCCTTCCAGCCCTCGTGGTGCAGCGCCCGCGAGCCGAACATCTCGAAGTACTGGGTGGTGTGACGCTCGGGCGCGGTGTCAGCGGCGCCCTCGAGGAGGTAAGCGAAGCTGATCCCGTCGATCGGCGTCTGCGGGACGTGCTCGATCGTCGACGGCGGGGCGACCCCGGCCAGCTCGAGGACGGTCGGCAGCACGTCGATGGCGTGCGCGAACTGGCGTCGCACCGACCCGGCCGCGTCGCCGAGCCGAGCCGGCCACGAGACGATGCAAGGGTCGGCCACGCCGCCCTCGTGGACCTCGCGCTTCCACCGCTTGAACGGGGTGTTGCCGGCCATCGTCCAGCCCCACGGGTAGTTGTTGTGCGTCGACGGGCTCCCGATCTCGCCGACCCGGTCCCGCATCTCGGCCGGGGAGGCGGGATCGAAGTTGTAGAGCCGCACGTCGTTGATGGACCCGTGGGGGCCGCCCTCGGCGCTGGCGCCGTTGTCGGAGACGAGCAGGACCAGCGTGTCGGCGAGGTCGCCCGTGTCCTCGAGGAACTCGAGCACCCGGCCGAGCTGGGCGTCGGTATAAGAGAGGAAGCCGGCGAAGCACTCCATGAACCGGGCGGCCACCGCCCGGTCCTCGGGGTCGAGGTCCTCCCAGGCCGGCACCCAGTGCGGTCGGGGTGAGAGCCGGGTGCCGGGCGGGAGGATGCCCCGGTCCAGCTGGCGGGCGAAGGTGCGCTCGCGCCAGGCGTCCCACCCGTCGTCGAAGGCGCCCCGGTACCGGTCGATCCACTCCGTGGGGGCGTGGTGCGGCGAGTGGCAGGCGCCGGTGCAGAGATAGAGGAAGAACCGCTGGTCGGCGTCCACGGCCCGCAGGTCGCCGAGGAACTCGATGGC
>CALEYV010000102.1 GCA_937927875.1 uncultured Actinomycetes bacterium
GCTGCACCTCGGCCGACAGCTCCTCGCTGGCCTCGTCGGCGCCGGGCGTGGCGGGCAGGACGCGCTCCGGGTCCTCGGGAAGCGCGTCCGCGGGTCGCCGGCGTCTCCGCCGCACCTCGTCGAGGAACACGTTGGTCACGATCCGGGCCAGCCAGCCTTCTAAGGACCCAGGCTCGTAGCGCTCGAGTCCCCGGCGGACCCGGACTAGCGCCTCCTGCACGAGGTCCTGGGCATCGTCTGCGTTGCCGGCCAGGCGGTACGCCACGCTGTACAGGAAGCGTCCGTGGTCACGAGCGACCTCTTCCCACGTGGGGACGCCGTCGGCCATCAGCAAGAACGACCGGAGCGGGCGGTTGGGTTCCCCGGGCCGCCGCCGCGGACGTCAGCGGGGCGGCGGCCGCCCAGGGTCTCGGGGCTCGCGCCGGCGGGCCCGGCCGGCCGAGGCGAGGAGCACGACCACGAGGCCGAGCACGGCCAGCAGCACCCATGGCCCGAGCGACACGTCGGGGCGACCTCCGGAACCGGGCCCGTCACTCTACGAGGACCCCGCGGTGGGCTCGATGAGCGCCGCGGCCAGCAGCTCGACGTCGTCGAGGGATCCGACGTGGAAGGGGACCGCGCCGGCGCCGACGATGATCGTCTCGACGCCCAGCTCCTCCCATCGCTCCCGCTGCTCGCGGACCTGCTCCACCGTCCCGACGAGGCGTCCGACCCGCCACTCGTCGAGGGTGACGCCGTCGAGGACGCCGGCCGGCGTCGAGTCGCGCAGCCGCTCGAAGCGACGCGCCAGGTCGCGCTCGTCCTCCCCCGCCAGGGCGTAGAGCCCGAGGGATCGCCACACCTGCTCGGGGTCCCGGTCGGCCTCGTCGCACGCCGCGTGCACCACGTTGAGGCGCTCCTCGTAGTCGTCGGGGGTCCAGACCCAGCACGTGTTCCACCCGTCCGCGGCCGCGACCGCGGTTCGGATCACCCGGTCGCCCTTCCCGCCGATGAACACCGGCGGCCGAGGCACCTGCAGCGCCGGCGGGTCGAGGACCGCGTGCCGGACCTCGTAGTGCGCGCCCCGAAAGGTCAGCGGCTCCCCGCCGAGGAGGCCGGCGACGATCTCGGTCGCCTCCCGGAGCCGGGCGATGCGGACCCCCGGCGGCGGCATCTCCTCGCCGAGGGCCTCGTACTCGGGCCCGTACCAGCCCGCGCCGAGCCCGACATCGAGGCGGCCGCCGGTGATCCGGTCGAGGGTCGCGAGCGCCTTGGCCGCCACGGTCGGCGGGCGCAGCGCCTCGCAGAGCACGAGCGTCCCGAGGCGGGGCCGCGACACGACGCCGGCGAGCGCGGCGAGCGTCGAGATGGGCTCGAAGACCCCGTACCGATTGGGGCCGCCCCCGTACTTGGCGAGGTCGAAGAAGAGGTGGTCCGACAGCCAGAGCGAGTCGTAGCCGAGCGCCTCGGCCCGCCGGGCGTGGTCGGCCACGGTCGACATCCGAAGCGGCGACTCGCCCGGGACCGAGTAGTCGTACTGGGGCAGCGCCAAGCCGATGCGCACCGCTGGAACCCTATTGATTGGGGTGGCCAGGGATCGGGCCGCGCCGCCCGCGTCGTCCCGGTCGTCGCGTCCCTACCTTGGTCGTGTGCTGGAGTGCGTCCCGAACGTGGCCGAGGGCCGCGACCGCGCCAGGCTCGACGCGCTGGCCGCCGCGTGCGGCCCGTCGCTGCTCGACGGGCACCGCGACCCCGACCATCACCGGTCGGTGTTCACGCTCGCCGGTCCGGGCGACGATGACGCCCTCGCCGCGGCCCGGGCCCTCGCTGGCGCGGCCGCGGCCCAGCTCGATCTCCGCCGGCACGCCGGGGTCCACCCCCGCTTCGGGGTCCTCGACGTGGTGCCGTTCGTCGCCCTCGGAGAGCCGGCCGCGGGTGCCGCCGAGCCGGCCCGGGCCTTCGCGGCCTGGCTCGCCGCCGAGCTCGGCGTCCCCTCCTTCCTCTACGGCGCCGCCGACCCGGGCCGGCGGTTGCTCCCGGAGGTGCGCCGGGCCGCGACGGCGGGCGTCGCCCCCGACGTCGGGCCCGACCGGGCCGATCCGCGGCTGGGCGTCGCCGCGGTGGGCGCCCGGGCCCCGCTGGTGGCGGTCAACTGCTGGCTCGGGCGGCCCGACCTGGCCCTGGGCCGGGCCATCGCGACCGGCGTCCGGGAGCGGGATGGGGGGCTGCCGGGGATCCGGGCCTTGGCCTTCGAGCTCCCGAGCCGGCGGGCGGTCCAGGTGTCGCTGAACGTCACCGACCTCGAGGCCACCGGCGTCGAGGCCGCCTGCACGGCGGTGCGGACCGCGGCCGAGGCGGCCGGGACCACCGTCGAGCAGGTGGAGTGGGTCGGACTGGTCCCCGAAGCGGAGCTGGAGCGATGCGATCCGGGCTTCCGTGACTGGAGCGGGCTCGACCGCTCCCGCACCATCGAGGCCCGGCTGGCCGGCGTCGCCGGCCGGTGATCAGGCCGAAGCCAGGCGTCGGCGCTCGAGGGCCCGCTGGCGGCGGACCCGACGGCGCTCCCGCTCCGACAGGCCACCCCAGATCCCGAACTTCTCGCCGTGATCCAGGGCGTACTCGAGGCACTCGGGCCGCACCTCGCAGCTGCGGCACACCCCCTTGGCCTCCCGGGTTGAGGCCCCCCGCTCGGGGAAGAACAGATCCGGGTCGACCCCGAGGCAATTGGCCCGCTCCTGCCAACGCCGACCGTCGCCGTCCGGAAGCCCCCGCACCAACTCGATGAACTCGTGAACCTGCACCGGCATCCCCTCGAAATCACATCGATGGAATTCCATTGGTGGTACTCTGAAGGCGACTGGGCGGCGAACGCAAGCGGAACTTTCGTTGTCCAGAGTCTTTTGTCCGCTTCGCCCGGGTTTGCGAACAGGGAATCTCGGGGATTTCGGTCATGAGCCGGCTCGAAGCGGTCCTGGGCGACATCACGCGGGAGTCGGTCGACGCCATCGTCAACGCCGCCAACCCGGCCCTCGGGCGGGGTGGCGGCGTCTGCGGGGCGATCTTCGCGGCCGCCGGGCCCGGCCTCGACGAGGCCTGCGCCGCCCTCGGGGGCTGCGGCACCGGCGACGCCAAGGCGACGCCGGGCTTCGCGCTGCCGGCCCGCTGGATCATCCACACGGTCGGGCCGGTCTGGCAGGGCGGCGACCAGGGCGAGCCCGATCAGCTCGCGGCGGCCTACCGGCGCTGCCTCGAGGTCGCCGACGAGCTCGGGGCCCGCTCGATCGCGTTGCCGGCCATCAGCACCGGGATCTACGGGTATCCGCTCGAGGGCGCGACCGACATCGCGGTGGCGACGATGAGCCGGACCCCGAGCGCGGTGGAGCAGGTGCGGTTCGTGTGCTTCGACGACCGCACCCTCGCCGCCTACCAGCAGCGGCTGGGCTAGGTCGTCAGCTGGCGCGCCGCTGGTGCCGGCGCTGCTCGAGGAAGTCGACC
>CALEYV010000103.1 GCA_937927875.1 uncultured Actinomycetes bacterium
ATCCAGGGTGGGCCGGAGCGGGGGGAGGCTCGGAACGGGGCGAAGTCGTTCACAGGGGTAGAACGCTGACGGATCGTCCGAATCTCTCTACCCACCGGCGCGGCCTCGCATCCTCGCCGATTCGGGCACGGGGGACGGGTTACCACGGCCCGGCCGCCGGCGGTCGTCAGGTCGGCGGGCTCCCGGCCGGCCGGTCGCGCCCCAGGTACGCCGCGACGACGGCCGGGTCCCGGCTGACCTCGTCGGGCGTGCCGGAGGCGATGACGGCCCCGAGGTCCATCGCCACCCACCGGGTGGCGAGGCCGCGCAGGAACGGCAGATCGTGCTCGATGACCACCAGGCTGGCGCCGAGGTCGTCGCGGACCCGCAGGAGGAGCGGCGCGAGCTCCTCGGTCTCCTTCTGGGCGAGGCCGCTGGACGGCTCGTCGAGCAGCAGCACGTCGGGGTGCTGGGCGACGACGGCCGCGAGCTCGACGATTCGCCGGCTGCCGGTCGAGAGCTCCCGGACGAACTTGTCGGCGTACACCTCGAGGTGGAAGAGCGCGAGGAGCTCGTCGACTCGGGCCCGGACCGCGCGCTCGGAATCGGTGACGGCGGGCAGCCACAGCGCCGCCGCGACCGGGTCGCGCACCTCGACCGAGTCCTCGAGCGCGGTCGCGATGGTCTCGGTGACGGTGAGGGCCGGGAAGAGCCGCGCGTCCTGGAAGGAGCGGCCGAGTCCGGCGCGCGCCCGGGCCGACGGGCTGATCGGCACCAGCTCCGCGCGCGCGCCGCCGGGGTCGACGAGCGCCACCGCGCCGCCATCCGGCCGCTCGAAGCCGCTGATGACGTCGAACAGGGTGGTCTTGCCGGCCCCGTTCGGCCCAAGGATCCCGACGATCTCCCCCGGCTCGACGGTGAACGACACGTCGTCGAGGGCGACGATGCCGCCGAAGCGCTTCGCGACTCGCTGCACCTCGAGCCGGTGACCGTCCCCGTTTCGTGCGTCCCGGTCGGTGCGCGCGGAGACGCCCGTCACCGAGATGCCCTCGAGGAAGACCGACCGGAGCAGGTCCGGTCGCCCCCGCAAGTCTTGGCCCGGTCCCTCGAAGCGGATCTGTCCCTTCTCCATGAACAGGGCCCGGTCGGCGACCTCCAGCGCGAGCTCGGCCGACTGCTCGACGATCACGACCGCCACCCCGCCGCGGGCCAGGGAGCGCACGACGTCGAGCAGCGATTCGACGACCGCGGGGGCCAGCCCGAGCGAGAGCTCGTCGATCAGGACGACGCGGGGGCTGGCGACGAGCGTCATCGCCAGCGCCAGCATCTGCTGCTGGCCGCCGCTCAGGTTGCCGGCGGTGTCGTCGAGCCGGTCGCGCAGCATCGGGAACTGCTCCAGCGCCTCGGCCCGGGCCTTCCGCGCCGCGCCCGGGTCTCGGCGGCGGGTCCACGCGGCGAGACGGAGGTGCTCGGCGACGGTCAGAGACGGGAACGTCGCCACGCCGCCGGGCATCAGCGCGACGCCGCGGTGGGCTCGCTGGTCGGCTCGCAGCCCGGTGATGTCCTCGCCGTCGAGCCGGACCTCGCCGTGGGCGAGCGGAGCGAGGCCGGCCACGGCGCGCACGAGGGTGGACTTCCCCGCGCCGTTGGTCCCGAGGAGCGCCACCACCTCACCCGGCGCGACGTCGAGGTGGGCGCCGAAGAGCACCTGCACCCCGTCGTAGCGGACGTCGACGCCGGTCGCGACGAGCGCCGCGCCGTCGCGGCGCGGCGGCCCGACCGGTGGAGCCGTCGACGCCGCCGCGGACGCCGCAGGCGCGTCGTCGGCGAAGGAGCCGACCTCGATCGAACGGCGTCGGGCCAGCCGCCGCAGCAGCACGTCGCGCCCGTCGGCCAGCGCCGCGCCGAGGCCGCCGGGGAGCACCAGCAGCACCGCCAGCAGCCCGACACCGGTGGCCAGGATCTGCCACTCGGACGGCAGGAAGTAGTCGACGCCGCGGACGTAGGTGGCGCCGATCAGGGCGCCCGGGATGGATCCGAGCCCGCCGATGACGGCCATCGCGAAGACCTCGAGGCTCGCCGACGGCTGGTACGGGCTCGTGTCGAGCCCCGACTGCTGGTACACGAACAGCGCGCCCGCGAACGCGGCGAGGAACCCGGAGAAGGCCAGAGCGAACAGCGTGAGGCGACGGGCGCTGATGCCGAACGCCTCCGCGGCCCGCTCGTTCTCCCGCACCGCGATGATCGCCCGGCCGGTGCGGCTGCGTCGCACGCCGTAGGCGAGGGCGATCGCCAGCGCGAGACCGACCAGGCACAGGTAGTAGAAGCGGGTGTCGGTGTCGATGTCGATGACGCCGAACAGCGCAGGTCGGGCGATGCGGCTCGACGGCAGCCAGTCGAGCGTCGTGCCCGGTCCGAAGAACGTCTGGTTCAAGAGGTACTCGGACGTCATCAGCGCGAAGGCGAGCGACGTGACGGCCAGCGTGAGCCCGCGGCGGCGGATGGCGGGCAGCCCGACGACCATGGCCACCACGGCGCCGGTCAGCCCGGCGACGAGGAGGCCGAGCGAGAGATCCCAGCCCAGGCGGGCCGTCACGGCGCCCGACACCGCGGCGCCGATGCCGACGAAGGCGACCTGGCCCAGGCTCACCTGCCCGGCCCAGCCGGTGAGCACCACGAGCGACACGCCGATGATCCCGAAGATCACGATGGCGGCGGCCAGGTTCAGCTTGCTCGCCGACAGGTAGCCCGGCACCGCGACCAGCACCGCGATCACCACCACGGCCAGGACCACCTTGGCGCCGCGCACCTCGCGGAGCCGGCGGAGCTCCCGCGGCACCGGCCGGACCTCGCGGGCGGCCTGCCACGTCGACACCTCGCCCGAGCGGACGCGGCCGATCGACGTCCCGCCGGTGGCGAGCACGCCGAGGATGACGACGACGAACAGGACCGGGTCGATGTACGCCGGCTCGTGCCAGTGCCAGACCACCGACTGCTCGACGATTCCGAGCATGACCGCGGCGCCCACGATGGTCGGGAGCCGCTCCATCCGGCCGATGACGGCGGCCGCGAGCGCGCGCAGGAGCAGCGCTGGCCCGAGCACGGCCGGGCCGATGCCGCCGGCCGGCACCGAGCCGATCGGGGGGCCGAGGATCGACGACCGGAGGTAGATAGCGAGGAACCCGAGCACGGTGGCCAGGACCCAGACCACGGTCTGCAGGCGGCGGATCGGGATCCCGAGCGACGCCGCCCGGTCGGCCCGGTCGGCGCCGGCGCGGATCGCGATCCCGACGTCGCTGCGCCGCAGGAACAGCGCCAGGCCGACGAGGACGATCGGCACCGTCGCCAGCGCCACCAGGTCGGCGCCGCGGAACGTGATGGGCGAGATGGTGAGGTGGAGGTTGAACGGCTCCGGGATGGAGCGCCCGGTCAGCGTGAAGTAGCGGGGCAGCAGCAGCGTCCCGGCCGCCAGGACCTGCGCGATCCCGATCGTCGCCACGCTCAGCACCAGTCGGGGCGAGTTCGAGAACCGGCGCACGAGCAGGAACTCCACTGCGGCGCCGATGACCAGCGCCGCGGCGAGGCCGGCGACGAGCGCCACCCACCAGTTGGCGGCGACGGTGCTGATCGCCAGCAGCACCGCCAGCGTCGTGGGCGCGCCGCCGAGATCCCCGGCCGCGAAGTTGATGACCCGGTTGGCTCGCCACACCAGCGCCAGGCCGAGCGCCAGCAGCGAGGTCAGTGCGCCGATGATCACGCCCTGGACGAGCACCCCGGACGGCACGCCCCAGGCGCCGGCCGCGAACGCGATGACCGCGGCCGCCAGCACCGGCGGGCCGAACCGACTGGCGGCCGCGAACGCGTCGGCACGCGTGACCGCGCGGGCGGGCGGGCCCGGCTCGCGTGGTGAAGCGGCCGCCTCCGGTGCTGCCGGCTGGGGCATCGGCGCCTCAGGCCGCGTCGGGCGGCGCGCCGACGAAGGAGACCACCACCTCGGCCAGCTCCACGCCTCGGTCCTCCTGCAGGAAGTGTCCTGCGCCCTCGATCGTCGTGTGCGGCTGGTTCTGACAGCCCGGGATCTCGGCCCGCAGCACCTGGTCGGCGCCGGCCGTGATCGGGTCCCGGTCGCTGAACGCGGTCAGGAACGGCTTCGTCCACTCGCGGAGCGCGGCCCAAGCCCGGCGGTTGGCGAGCGACGCCGGGTCATCGGGGGTGGTCGGTACCAGCATCGGGAACTGGCGCGCGCCGGCCTTGTAGCCGTCGTCGGGGAACGGCGCGTCGTAGCCGGCGATCACCGCCTCGTTGAGATCGGTGGTGCAGCCGCCGTTCACGATTCGCCCGACCTCGAAGTCCGGCGTCTCCTGCGAGAAGCGCTGCCAGGCGCGGAAGGCGTCCCCCGGGTCACGGTCGCCGGTCGGGAGGAAGGTGTTCGCGGCGACGACCCGCGCGAAGCGGTCGGGGTGCTCGGCGACGAGGCGCAGCCCGATCAGCCCGCCCCAGTCCTGACCCACGAGCGTCGCGTCGGTGAGGTCGAGCGCCTCGAGCAGCGCTGTCATCCAGTCGACGTGGCGCTGGTACGTGTAGTCCTCCCGGGCGGCTGGCTTGTCGGAGCGGCCGAACCCGACGAGATCGGGCGCGATCGCCCGCAGCCCGGCGTCGACCAGCACCGGGATCATCCAGCGGTAGAGGAATGACCACGACGGCTCGCCGTGCATCAGCAGCACCGGAGGCCCGTCACGCGGCCCTTCGTCGACGTAGTGCACGCGAAGCATGCCGCCGTCGCCGTCCGGGACGTCCGCGCAGTGCGGCGCGAACGGGTAGTCGGGCAGCGACGCGAAGCGGTCGTCGGGGGTTCGCAGCACCTTCACGGGCAGGTCTCCTCCACCCGGCGCCGCGATCGCGGCCCGGCCGCGCCGATCCTGACCTGCCACGCGCCGGGTTGCCAGCCCATCGGGTCCGAGCCACCGCTCACGGTGGCGCCGACGTTACGCTCCGAGGGTGCCGGACGACCTCGACCGTCCAGCGCCCGCGCCCACCGCCCCGCTGCCGTCACCGGGCTCCCCGCCGGGCTCGCGGGCGGAGCGCCGGCAGCATCGGCGGCGGCGCCTCATCGTCCTGGCGGGCGTGGCGACCGTCGTCGTCATCGGCGGCGCGGTGGCGGCCGCGGTCGCGCTGAGCGGTGGCGGCGGCACCGCCCATCGAGCGTCGACCGCCGCGCGCCGAACGGCGGCGTCGAGCACGCTCCCCACCACGCTGACCACCGCGCCGACGTCGACCTCGGTCATCCCCCGCTCGTCGAACCCGGTCGTGGCGCTGGCGCAGCAGTACGACGGCCTGTACGTCGGCACCTACACGAACACGACGTTCAACACGACCGGGAACGCGTCGCTCGAGGTGCGCATCGACCCCAGCGCGGGGACGCTGCGCATCGCGCTCGACCTGACCGGCGACCTCTTCGGCGGGGGCGCGAAGGCGGTTCGCCACACCGACGGGGTC
>CALEYV010000104.1 GCA_937927875.1 uncultured Actinomycetes bacterium
TACAGGTCGGCGAGGCGCGGGACGCCGTGGCGCGCCAGCCGGGCCGCGCTCGACTCGTGCACCCGCAGCCTCCACAGCCCGAACAGGGGCCCCCGCACCCCGGCGTCGTGGGTCAGCACGACCTGGCCGTCGGCGCTCAGCCAGGCGTCGGTCTCGAGGCCCCCCGCCCCCGCCGCGAGGCCGGCCCGGAAGGCCGGGAGGGTGTTGTCGGGGTGCAGGAGCCGGGCCCCCCGATGGGCGAAGGTGATGGGCCTCACAGCCCCGAATCCTGGCCCCCCAGCGGGCCCTCAAGTGGCCTCGGGGGTCTGCCGAAACCACCCTTGTGGCAGTCGTGATCAAGGCCGACTGCCCGGGCTGCGGGGTGGTTCGGCTTCGGACCAAGGACCTCACGGTCCGGGTCAACGCCGACGACGGGTCGGGCGCCTACTGCTTCCGCTGCTCCCACTGCGGGACCGCGGTGTGCCACGAGGCGAACCAGTCGGTGCGCGACTTGCTCGCGATGGCCGGGGTCCGCCAGGAGGAGTGGCGCTGGCCGGCCGAGCTCGAGGAGCGGCCCGCCGGCCCCCCGCTCACCATGGACGACCTGCTCGACTTCCACGTCCTGCTGCGCGACGACGCCTGGACCGCCCGCCTGGCCGAGGTCGCCGAGGGCTGACCCGCCCACCGGGCGCGCCGACGCCCCGGTGCGCACTGCGGAACCCACTGACGGGGTCGTTCGAGGACCCCGGCGGTACGATGCGCTCTGGCCCTGCCCGAAAGGAGCGTTCGTGTCGCTCGGCCCGGCCGAGAAGCTGGACCTGCTCCCTCCGACGCTGAACGCACCGAGGCGACACCGGGTGAGCGGCCCCCCGCCGTCCCGACCGGCCACTCCCGCCGGGCCAGCCCCCGTGGGCACCCATCCCCGCGAGGCCCCGGCGTAGCAGGTGTCTCCTAGGTCCAGCGATGGCCGGATGACGGTCATCGAGCACCTCGCCGAGCTCCGCCGGCGCGTGATCATCTCGCTGGTCGGGTTCGTGTTCGTGGCCGCGCTCGCCTACTGGTTCGCGCCCGACATCATCCGGTTCTTCCTGCATTACTACAAGGACGTCACCCACGGGCGGAACAACCACTTCATCTTCACGGGGCCGGTCGACGCCTTTCTCACCCGCCTGAAGGTCGCGACCTACGCCGGCATCGTCGGCTCGCTGCCGATCTGGCTCTGGGAGCTGTGGCGGTTCATCACGCCGGGTCTCGAGAAGCGCGAGAAGCGCTACGCGATCCCGTTCCTCATCAGCTCGCTGGTGCTGTTCGCGTGCGGTGCGGCGGTGGCGATGCTCATCCTGCCCGAGGCCCTGAGCTGGCTGCTGAAGGCGGGCGGCAGCGAGCTGCAGCCGCTGCTCACCGCCGACAAGTACCTGACGCTCGTCTCGCTGATGATCCTGGCCTTCGGGCTGGCGTTCGAGTTCCCGGTCGTCATCATGTTCCTGCTCATCGCCCGGGTGATCACGACCCGGCAGCTCCGTCGCCGCCGGCGCTGGGCCATCGTGGCGATCTTCGCCTTCGCCGCCATCATCACCCCGAGCCAGGACCCGTACTCTCTGTTCTTCATGGCGATCCCGATGTGCCTCTTCTACGAGGGCTGCATCATCATCGGCCGGATCATGAAGCGATGAGCCCCCGCGTTCCGTACAGGCCGCCGCGGCCCCGCCGCGAGATCGTGACCGCGGCCGCGGCGTCGGCGGCGCTGATCGTGTTCACCGTCGTCATGGTGTGGGTGCTCGGCCCCCACTCGAGCGGCTCCTCGAGTCCCTCGTCGCCGAACCTCCAGCCGGTACCGGCGACGTCGTCGAGCCCGTCGACGCCGACGACCAGCGCCACGACCGCCCCGAGCCCGAGCAGCACCGCCACCACCGCCCGGTGACCGGACGCGCCGAGTTCGAGGCGGCGCTCGGCTTCCCGCTCGACGACTTCCAGCGCCGGGCCCTCGACGCCCTCGACGCCGGGCAGTCGGTGCTCGTCGCGGCGCCGACCGGCTCCGGCAAGACGGTGGTCGCCGAGTACGCGGTCGCCCGCGCCCTGGCCGACGGCGCCAAGGCCTTCTACACGACGCCGCTGAAGGCGCTGTCGAACCAGAAGTTCGCCGACCTGCGCCGCCTCCACGGCCCGGACCGGGTCGGGCTCCTGACCGGCGACAACTCGATCAACGGCGACGCCCCGCTGGTGGTGATGACCACCGAGGTGCTGCGCAACATGATCTACGCCGCCTCGTCGGCGCTCGACGGGCTCCGCTACGTCGTGCTCGACGAGGTCCACTACCTCCAGGACCGCTACCGGGGCGCGGTCTGGGAGGAGGTCATCGTCCACCTGGCGCCGACGGTCGACCTGGTCTGCCTGTCGGCCACGGTCTCGAACGCCGAGGAGTTCGCGGACTGGATCGAGACCGTGCGCGGCGCGACTACGGCCGTGATCGAGGAACGCCGCCCCGTCGCGCTGCACCACCGGTACCTGGTGGGGGAGCGGGGCGTCGACGCGCTCCAGCTCCTCCCGACCTTCGTCGGCGACGGCGAGGAACTGCGCCCGAACCCGGAGGCGGCCCGCCTCGACCGGCGGGGGGGCCGGGCCGGGCCGCGCGGCCCGGCCGGACGCTCCCGCAGCCGGCTGCGGTCGCCGGAGCGGGGCGAGACGGTCGAGCTGCTCGCCGACGAGCGCCTGCTGCCGGCCATCGTCTTCGTGTTCAGCCGGGCCGGTTGCCAGCAGGCGGTCGAGACGGTCCGCGCCGGCGGCGTCCGGCTCACGACCCGGGAGGAGCGATCCGAGATCCGCCGCATCGCCGAGGCCCACCTCGCCGACCTCGACGACGAGGACCTGGCCGTGCTCGGCGTGGACCAGTGGCTCGACGGCCTGCAGGCCGGGCTGGCCGCGCACCACGCCGGGCTGGTGCCGCCCATGAAGGAGGCGGTCGAGGAGGCCTTCGCGGCCGGGCTCGTGAAGGTCGTCTACGCCACCGAGACCCTCGCCCTCGGCATCAACATGCCGGCCCGCTCGGTCGTCATCGAGCGGCTCACGAAGTTCACCGGCGAGCGCCACGAGTTCCTCACCCCCGGGGAGTACACGCAGCTCACCGGCCGGGCCGGGCGGCGCGGCATCGACGAGGTCGGGTACGCGATCGTCGCCTGGAGCCCCTGGGTGGTCTTCGACCAGGTGGCCGGCCTGGCGTCGCGGCGCAGCGACGCGCTCACCTCGTCGTTCCGGCCCACCTACAACATGGCCGTCAACCTGGTCCGCCGGTACGGCGCCGACGACGCGCACCACCTCGTCAACCTCTCGTTCGCCCAGTACCGGGCCGACCGCGACGTGGTCGGGCTCGAGCGCCAGCTCGAGCGCAGTCGGGAGCAGCTGACCCGCCAGCTCGAGCGGGCCGAGCAGGGGCCGGGCGACGTCGACGAGTACCGCCGCCTCGTCGCCCGCCTCGAGGAGGCAAGGCGGGGCCGAGGCGCGGCGGCGCGGGTGGCGGCCGGCCTCGAGCGGCTGAAGCCGGGCGACGTGCTGTGGGTGCCGGCCCGGGGCGGCCGGGTGGCGGTGCTCGCCCACGACCGGCGGCGGGGCGGACGGCCCCGGGTGCTCGCCGTCACGGCCGGGAAGGGCCTGGTCCGGCTGAGCGCCGACGACTTCCGGGCCGCGCCGAAGGCGATCGGCCGGGTCGAGCTGCCCGAGCCGTACGCGCCGCGCAACCCGAGCTTCCGCCGGGAGACCGCGGTGCGGCTGCGGCGCGCCGACGTGCAGGACGACGACGAGCCGGCGGGCGACGAGCTGCGCGACCTCGAGCGGGCGGTGCGCGACCACCCGGTCGCCGCCGACCCGGCGCGCGAGACGCGGGTGCGCGCCGCGGCCGGCATCGAGCGGCTCGAGCGCGAGATCGCCCGGCTCGAGCGCCGGGCCCGGGGCCGCAGCGAGAGCCTGGCCCGCCAGTTCGACCGCGTGCTCGGGCTCCTCGAGGGCTGGGGCTACGTCGACGGCTGGTCGCTCACCGACGCCGGCGCCGTCCTCGCTCGCCTCTACGCCGAGACCGACCTGCTGCTCGCGGAGTCGCTGCGCGACGGCATCGTCGACGGGCTCACCACGCCCGAGACCGCGGCCGTCGTCTCGTGCTTCACCTACGAGCGACGGGGCAGCGACGACGACGTCGTCACGCCGCCGCTGCGGTGGCCGACGCCGAGGGTGGCGGAGCGGTGGCGGCGCATCGAGCCGCTCTGGCAGACGCTCACCGCGGCCGAGGACGACGCCCGGCTGCCCGAGACGCGCTCTCCCGACCCCGGCTTCACGCTCTACGTCTACGAGTGGGCTGACGGCGAATCGCTGGCGGCGGTGCTCGACGACGAGGAGCTGGCCGGCGGCGACTTCGTGCGGCACGTGAAGCAGTGCATCGACCTGCTCCGCCAGGTCGCCGAGGTCGCGCCGGAGCCCGCGACCCGCCGGGCCGCGGCCGCGGCGGCCGACGCCTGCTTCCGCGGCGTGGTCGCGGCCGCCAGCGCGGTGCCGTGATCCGACGCGGCGAGCCGTGGGGGAGCCCGGTCGGCGGCCCGCCGGTGGCGCGCGGCGCGGGCGGCGACGCCGCGCTCGCCGAGCTCGTGCAGGAGCACCCCGGCGCCCGCCTCGAGTTCCGGCCCGACCCGTCGTGCGACCTGGCCCGGGCGGTCGGCCTCACGCCCGCGGCGTCGGGCGCGGTCGAGCTGGCGCTCGACGCCATCGCGCTCGACGACGACACGACGGCGGTCAACGCGGTGGTGAGCGGCCGCGCGCCCGACCGGCCGCGCGGCTGGCACCGGCGCCGGCCGGTGAAAGTCCGGGTCGACGACCGCGTCGCCTACGACGGTCGAGCCACCACCGTCGTCGTCGCCAACGGCCAGTTCCTGCGGGGCGCCGACCTGGTGCCGCGCGGCCACCCCGGGGACGGCCGGCTCGAGGTGCAGGTCTACGCCGTCGCGCCGGCCCAGCGGTCGCAGCTCCGGCGGCTCCTCCCCGGGGGCGGGCACCTCCCGCACCCCCAGATCGCCACCGCGACCGGCCGGCGGGTCGAGGTGGTGTGGTCCCGCCCCATGCCCCTGGAGGTCGACGGGCGGGCCCGGGGCCGGCGTGGCACCCTCGGGGCGGCGGTCGTCCCGGCCGCGTTCCTCCTCGTCGTCTGACCCGCGAATCCCCCCAAAAGCCCGAAAGCGCCATCCGCGGCGCCCTCAGGGGCCGTCGGTACCATCGCCGTCCCGGTGGCCGCCATCGACCAAGAGCACAGGAGCGGGATGCAGTTCGTGCCCGAGCACTTCACGCCCGAGGAGGCGACGGTGCTGCGGCCGTACGTGACGAACCTGGACCGCCCGGTGTTCGCGCTCGTGAACCTGCCCGAGGTCGTGAAGGGCGCGCTCTTCGCCCGCTACTCGCGCAGCTCGAAGAGCCTGCGCCGGCTGTTCCTCGACGAGTTCGTCGGCGACCTCGACCTGACCGGCGACCTCACCGTCGACGCCAGCGTCGGCCTCACGCGCGCCGAGGAGCTCTACAACCGGGTGTTCCTCGAGTACGGCGACGACTCCGTCGCCCAGCTCGGCGGCGTCCACCTGGCGTGCGAGCAGGCGTCGAACCTGCTCACCAAGGTGCTCGAGCGGGGCCGGCTCATGGCGTACCTCGAGCAGTCGACCCGCTACGTCCCCTACACGGCGCGCCTCGCCGGCCGCTACCGCTACCACCGCCCGCCGTCGATCCTCGAGTCGCCGGCCGGGCTGCGCTACATCGGCGACCTCGACGCCGCGTTCACCGACTACGCGGCCTGCCTGCCCGTGCTCCTCGACTGGGCCCGGGAGCGCTACCCGAAGCAGCCGAGCGACTCCGACTTCGTGTACCAGCAGTCGGTCAAGGCCAAGGCGTACGACGCCGCCCGCGGCATCCTGCCCGCCGCCACCTGCTCGAACGTCGGCATCTACGGCACCGGCCAGGCCTTCGAGGCGCTCCTGCTCCGGCTGCGGGCGCATGTGCTGCCTGAGGCGCGCGCGTACGCGGCGATGATGCTGGAGGAGCTGCGCAAGGTCATCCCGTCGTTCCTCACCCGGGTCGACCGGCCCGAGCGCGGCGGCGCGTGGAGCGCGTACCTCGCCGAGACCCGCGACGCCACCGAGGACATCGTCGCCCGGATCACCGCCGGCGAGGAGCCGGAGCCCCGGCCGTCGGTCGTGCTCACCGACTTCGACCCCGACGGCGAGGACAAGGTCCTCGCCGCCATCTGCTACCCGCACAGCCCGCTGCCCGACGACCAGCTGCTGTCCCGGGTCCGGCGCCTCGGCGCCGACGAGCGCGAGGCGCTGCTGCGCGCCTACGTCGGCGCGCGTGAGAACCGCCGCCACAAGCCGGGCCGGGCCTTCGAGCGGACCGAGTACCGCTTCGACCTCCTCGCCGACTACGGCGCCTTCCGCGACCTCCAGCGGCACCGGATGCTCACCATCGAGTGGCAGCCGCTCACCACCCGCCTCGGCTACGAGACCCCCGAGGCCGTCGAGGAGGCTGGGCTCACCGCCCGCTTCGACGAGGCGATGGGCCGCTCGGCCGAGCTCTTCGAGCTGCTCGACCCGATCTGTCCCAGCGAGGCCCCCTACGCGGTCGCGCTCGCGTACCGCGTCCGCTTCGTCATGGCGATGAACGCGCGCGAGGCCATGCACGTCCTCGAGCTGCGCTCGTCACCCCAGGGCCACCCCGCGTACCGCCGGGTCGCCCAGGAGATGCACCGGCTCATCGCCGAGCAGGCCGGCCACCGGGCCCTCGCGGCGGCCATGCACCACGTCGACCACGAGACCTACGACCTCGAGCGGCTCGGATCCGAGCGGGCCGCCGAGCGGCGCCGCCGCGCCGAGCACACCGATTCCGCAACCCGCTGACCTGCCGCGACGCGCGATTGCGCAGGTCAGGGCGCACGTGTCCCGCTTGACAGGCGCGCCTCGCGTCAGGCGTACTTAGGCGTCCCCGCGCCCCACGCGGATGGCCGATCGGCGCCGGCCGCAGGGGGGAGCTCCGAGGGGTCGGCGGGGGCCCAGGAGACCAGGTAGAGAACGCTGGAATAACCCGTCTGCGGGGCAGACCGGGCCAAACAGTGGCCCCAACGGTCTCCTGGGCCCTCCAGCACCAGGGCGGGCCGGGCGCCGCGGCGCCGGTTCCCCGGGCCGCGACCCGGAAATCGGGAATGGACCCGCGTCCCGAACGGTTCCGTCGTCGGTTGTGGACGCCGGGCCTATGCTCCGGCCCCTGACGAGGCGGCGATCGCGCGCGGGCAGGCCGTTCGATCGGCGCTGGAGACGTGATGAGCAAAGAAGATTTCGAGGACGCAGACGTCGAGCTTGACGAGGCGGCCCCCGACGAGGAGGAGCTCGACGACGAGGACGTCGAGGACGTCGACGACGTCGTGCTCGAGGACGACCTCGACCTCGAGGACGACGCCGAGCTCGCGGTCGAGCCCGACGAGGCGGTCGTCGACCCCGAGGTCGTCGTCGATCCCGCGGCCGTCGTGGAGGCGCCGAGCACCGGCCGCAAGGCCACCGGCGCCACCGGCCAGGAGGAGGAGGAGGACGTCCTCGACCTCGACGAGGAGCTGCACCCCGACGACGTCGAGGCGCCGCTCGACGCCCTCCTCCAGGAGCGCACCGCCAGCGCGAAGCTCGAGGACGACGAAGAGGAGCTCGAGGAAGAGGAGCCGGACACCGACGAGCGCGGCGACGGCCAGACCAAGATCGTGCCCCGCCGGCCCGGCGAGTTCCTGTGCTCGTCCTGCTTCCTCGTGCTGCCCCGCAACCAGCTGGCCGACGAGGAGCGCATGCTCTGCCGCGACTGCGTCTGAGCATCCCCGCGAGCCCGGGCCGGGCCCGCATCCTGCTGCGCATGCTGCTCGCCGCGGTGAGCGGCGTGCTCCTCGCCCTCTCGTACCCGCCGCTCGACCTCGGGCCGCTGGCGCTCGTCGCCCTCGTCCCGCTGCTGTGGGCGTGGCGGGACGCGTCGCCCTGGACGGCCGCCCGCGACGGCTTCGTCTTCGCGATCACCTTCCTCGCCGTGCTCATGGCCGGCCTCGCCCACACCGGCTACACCGGCACCACCTCGCTCATCGTGGCGGCCGCGCTCTACTACGCCGCCACCGGCGCGCTGGTCGCCGTGCTCGGCCGGTTCGGTCTCCGGTCGCCGTTCCTCACCGCGGCGGCGTGGGTGTTCTTCGAGGCGCTGCGAGGCCGCTGGCCGCTCGGCGGCCTGGCGTGGGGCGAGCTCGGCATCGCGCTGCACGACGTCGGGGTCGCCCGGGCCCTGGCCAGCTTGGGCGGCGTGCTGCTCGTCAGCTTCGCCGTCGTCGCCTGCAACGGGCTCGTGCTCGACGTCCTGACCGCGGCCCGGGCCCGCCGGCCTCGGGCGCTGACCATCGCGGCGGGCGGGCTCGTCGCGCTCCTCGCCGTCTCGACCGTCGCTGACGTCGCCCGCTACGAGCCTCCCGGGACCGGCCACCTGCGGGTCGCGCTGCTGCAGGGCGACGACAACGCGCACGGGCCGATCGCGGAGCAGGTCGCCGACCAGACGCTCACCGACACCCACTTCGCGCTCGCGGCCCGGCTCCGGGGGCGCTTCGACCTCATCGTGTTCCCCGAATCGGCGCTGGCCGACGACCCCGAGCAGGACCCGATCCTCCGCCAGCGCATCGTCGCCCTGGCCGCTGCTCACCACGCGGTGGTGGTGGTGAACGCCCGCTACACGGGCGCGACGGGCAAGCTCTACAACGCCAACCTCGCCTACGCGCCCGACGGGCGGCTGCTCGGCGTGTACGCGAAGCAGCACCTGGTGCCGTTCGGGGAGTACGTGCCGTTCCGCCACCAGCTCACCTTCGTCAGCGACCTCCGCCAGATCCCGTTCGACTTCACGGCCGGGGACCGCCGGGTCCTGTTCCGCGCCGCCGGCCGCCCATTCGCGACCGTCATCTGCTACGAGTCGGCGTACGCGCCGCTCGTGCGCGACTTCGTGCGCGACGGCG
>CALEYV010000105.1 GCA_937927875.1 uncultured Actinomycetes bacterium
TGGTGGCGGGGGCGGGATTTGAACCCGCGACCTTCGGGTTATGAGCCCGACGAGCTACCAGACTGCTCCACCCCGCGGCGTGACGACAACGTTACCACCGGCCCCGATCCAGCCAGTGGGCGGAGGAGGGAGTGCGCTGCCGTTCAGTGAACCGGTTCGGGTCCGGTAGGGTCCGGATCGGCGCCGAGGGGGAGGGATCGTGACGCTGACTGGCCACGCTTCCTTGCGACGAGTGTGATGGAGCGCGACGCCGAGCATCACGGTGACGACGATCGCCCCGTCGAGGACGACGACGCCGAGATGGAGCCGGTGCCCGACGATCCCGAAGTGCCCGAAGCCGATGCGATCGAGCAGGCGATGCCGGCGCCGGTCGAGGACGAGGACCGCTAGTCAGCCCGCGTTGACCAGGCTGTCGAGGCCGAGCGCGCGCATGCCGTCCGTGAGCCGGGCCGTCACCTGCGGCAGCTGGTTGGCAAGCAGGATGACGCCGAACGCGCCGAGCAGGCCTGCCGACACAAGGGTGATGGCGCCCGAATGCCGCTTGACCCAAGCCAGCGGCGTCGTCAGGCGCCCGAACGCGAGCCCAACGACCAAGAACGGCACGCCGAGCCCCAGCGAGTACGCGGTGAGCAGGACGCTGGCCCGCCCCAGGTCCTGGCCCTGGGCCGCGAAGTTCAGCACCGTGCCGAGCACCGGCCCGATGCACGGCGTCCAGCCGAGACCGAAGGCGACGCCGGCGATCGGCGCGGCCACGGGCCCGAACCGCTCCAGGTGAGGGTGGAACCGGAACTCCTGGTACAGGCGGGGCGTCGTCAGTAGCTGCGACCCGGCCAGGTAGGCGGCCATGAGCAAGACCAGACCGCCACAGATGCGGGTCAGGGTGACCTGGTTCCGGAACAGCGTCTTGCCGGCCTCCGTCGTCACGAGCCCGAGGATGACGAACACCACCGTGAAGCCGCCGACGAACAGCGCCGTGTTGAGGACGATCTGGCGCTGCGCCCGGGCTCGCGCCTCCGCCAGCTCGCCCACGCTGAGCCCGGACATCAGGCTCAGGTAGCCGGGCACGATCGGCAGCACGCACGGCGACAGGAACGAGATGATCCCGCCGCCGAGGGCGGTGAGCACGTAGACGTTGTCGGTGGCTTTCGACGCGCCGAGCACAACGAGCAGTCCCCACATGCGGGCCCGATGGTATGAGGCTGGTCGCGGCGTGCCGCCGCGGCCGGCTCAGCCGCCCGGGTTCGAGTTCAGCGTGGTGACCTCGAGCGCGGCGGCCTGCCGGCCGCTCGGTCGGGCTCGGCCTACGCCTCGGTCGACCCCGGCGTCGGCACCACCGCGACCTCGGCCGCCACCCGCTCCTCGGCCAGCGCGCAGTACGCGGACTCGGTGTCGTAGCCGACGAAGTGGCGGGCCGCCCGCACCGCCGCCACCGCCGTCGAGCCGGACCCGAGGAAGGGATCGAGGACGACGTCCCCACGGTACGTATAGAGGTGGATGAGCCGCTCCGGCAGCTCGACCGGGAACGGGGCCGGGTGGCCGACCCGGCGGGCGTGCTCGGGACGGATCGCCCAGACGTCGAGCGTCGACTCGAAGAACGCCTCTTTGGTGATGGTGTCCTCGAACGGCAGGCCGCGCTTCTCCCGCTCCTTGCGCGACACCGCCCGGTCGAAGCGGCCCTTGCTCGCCACGATGATCCGCTCCGTCACGTCCCGCAGCACCGGGTTCGACGCCGACCGGTACGACCCGACTGCGATCGACCCGGTCGCGCCTTTCGCCTTCTGCCACACGATCTCGCCCCGCAGCAGGAGGCCGAGGTCCCCTTCCAGGATCCGGATGACGTCCGCCGACAGCGACCGGTAGGGGCGCCGGCCCAGGTTGGCGACGTTGACGGCCAGCCGGCCGCCCGGCTCGAGCACCCGTCGGCACTCGGCGAACACGTCTCGCAGCATGGCGAGGAACTCGACGTACGACGCGGGGACGTGACCCTCGCCGAGCGCCTGCTCGTACTCCTTGCCCGCGTAGTAGGGCGGCGACGTGACGACCAGCGCGACGCAGCGGTCGTCGACCTCGCTCATGGAGCGCGCGTCGGAGCAGATGATGCGGTCGACCGCCGAGCACGACTGCACCGTGTCGTCATCGGAGATCTCGGGGGTCGAGAACCGCTCGTAGAAGTCGCTGGCGTCGTGGCTCTCGCGCTTGCCAGTGCCGAAGCGCTGGGTCCTGGTCCCCACGCGGGCAACCTACTGCGAGACCGGCGCGGGCTTCTTCACCCTTTCAGCGGGTCGTCGGCGACCGCGGCCTCGTCGAAGGTCGCCATCTCGGACAGCACTCGCGCCGCCGCTTGGACGACCGGCACCGCCAGGCAGGCACCCGTCCCTTCCCCGAGCCGCATCCCGAGGTCGAGCACCGGCGTCAGCGGGAGGAACTCGAGGGCCGCGGTCGCGCCCGGCTCGGTCGAGCGGTGCCCGGCGATGCAGCGGGCCGCGACGCCCGGCGCCAGCCCGTCGGCGATGAGGAGCCCGGCCAGGGCGATCACCCCGTCCACGATGACCGGGCAACCCGCGCCGGCGCCGCCGACGATGAACCCGGCCAGCGCCCCGATCTCGAGTCCCCCGACCTCGGCCAGCACGTGCAGCGGCTCGCGATCGCCGCTCACTCGCGCCATCGCCGTGGCCACGATCTCGGTCTTGCGGGCCAGCGTGGCGTCGTCGATGCCGGTCCCCCGCCCCGTGACGCTGGCCGCTGACCGGCCCGTCCGCAGGGCGATGATCGCCGCCGACGCCGTCGTGTTGCCGATGCCCATGTCCCCGGTGACCAGCAGGTCGTGACCGTCGCCGACGAGCGCGGCCGCGATCTCGGCGCCGACGTCCAGGGCCGCTTGGGCCTCGTCCATCGTCATCGCCGGCCCGTGCGCGAGATCGGCGGTGCCCGCCCGCACCTTCCGGTGCTCGACGCCGGCGAGCGCCGTGACGTCGCCGGCGACGCCGACGTCGACGACGCGGACGTCGGCCCCGACCTGACGCGCGATCACGTTGATCGCCGCGCCACCGGCCACGAAGTTGGCCAGCATCTGCGCGGTGACCTCCTGGGGCCACGGCGTGACGCCCGAGGCGACGACCCCGTGGTCGGCGGCGAACACCGCGACGCCGGGGCGGGCCGGGACCGGCGGCGGACACGCCCCGGCGATCCCGGCCAGCTGCGCGCCGAGATCCTCGAGCAGGCCGAGGGAGCCCGGCGGCTTGGTCAGCTGGTCGTGCCGCTCGCGTGCGGCCGCGACCGCACGGTCGTCGAGGGGCGCGACGGCGTCGCGCGCGCGCGTGAACGCGCCGCCGGTGGAGACGGCGTCGGGCTTCTCAGTGGTGTTCATGGGTGCCATCCTTTCAAGGCTCGGGCCAGGCGATCCAGGCCGGGCCGATCGGGAACCGCGATTCGCACGCCGCTGGCCACGCCGAACGACCCGGCGTCGCGGACCAGGACGCCGCCGAGCGCCAGGTGGTCGCGAAGCCCCGGCGCCTGGCGGACGAGGACGTAGGCAGCGTCGGACGGGTCGGGCCGGAGCCCGGCCGCCTCGAGACGCTGGACCAGGTCGCACCGCAGCGCCGCGATGGTGGCCGCCCAGCCGCCGAGGTCGGCGGTCGCCAACAGCTCAGGGAGCACGGCGCACGCAAGCCCGTTGACGGACCAGCGGGGCTGGCGGCGGCGGAGTTCCTCTGCCAGCTCGCCGTCCGGGCAGCGCACGTAGCCGACCCGGAGGCCGGGACAGGCGAAGACCTTCGTGAGCGAGCCGACGACGATGGCCTCCGGATCGCCGCGGGTCCACGACCCGGTCGCGAGCGGATAGAAGGCCTCGTCCCACACGTCCGCCGTCTCGGCCGCGTCCGCCAGCCGACCGGTCGGGTTGTGCGGGTTCGACCGCCACCGAAGCCCGCCGCGGTCGAGGGCGGCCAGATGTCGCGCGTAGAGCGAGAAGTCGGGCTCGTCGACCCAGCCGACCGGACGTGCCGCCGCGACCAGCGCAATGGCCTCCGCCCCGCCGTTCGTCAGCACGAGGCTCGCCGGCTCGACGCCGAGCACGGAAGCCAGCGCGGACGTCGGGACCTCCACGTCCGGGTACCGACGGACCGCGCCGGCGCGCGCCGCGACGAGCGCGGCGACGTCGGGCGCGCACGGGTTGAGGCTCGCCGACAGGTCCAGGACCGAGTCCGGATCCATGCCGAGGGCGGCGGCCAGCCGGGTGCCGTCACCGCCGTGCGGACCCGGCGCGGGGACGCTCGAGACCGTCACGACGAGCACCGCCGCAGACCGAGGCCGAGGCCGAGCCCGGCGAGGAGGCCGACCAGGAGCAGCTCGACCTCGTCGGCGAGCCGGGCCGCGCGCTCGATGTCGTCGACACCGGGCCGAGGCCCCTCACCGAGGCGGGGCCGGTCCTCGAGGTGGCCCGGGTAGCGCGTGGGACCCCCGAGCTCGACGCCGAGCGCGCCCGCGAACGCGGCCTCGGCGACACCGGCGTTCGGCGACGGATGGCGGGGCGCGTCGCGCCGGACCGCGGCCAGCACGGCACGGGCGCGCGCGGGGCGGCGCACACAGACCAGCGCCGCAGTGAGACGAGCCGGGACGAAGGCGGCCGCGTCGTCGAGCCGGGCTCCCGCCCAGCCGAACTGCTCGTAGCGCGGGGTGCGATAGCCGACCATCGAATCGAGCGTGTCGACCGCCCGGTGTGCGGCCACCGCCGGCGCGCCGAGGACGGCGCCGAAGACCGCCGGCGCCACGACCGCATCGACGGTGTTCTCGGCGAGCGACTCCACGGCCGCGGCCGCGATCCCGGACTCGTCGAGGGCCTCGGGGTCGCGCCCCACGAGCGACGGCAGCTGGGCGCGGGCCAGGTGTAGGTCACCGGCCGCGAGCGCGGCCGCGACCTCGCGTGCCGTCACGCGCAGCGTCCGACCGGAAGCCGACAGGGCCACGGCCACGGTCGTCGAGCCCGTCGAGACTCCCGCCGCGATCGCCGCGGCCAGCCCCAGCCCGACGTACAGCGCGCCGGCCACCCGCTCGTCGGCGTACACGGTGTCCTCGACGCCGGTCATCAGCCGACCGAACGCCGCGACAGGATGCAGGGAGGTCGGAGGCTCGCCCCAGCACCGGTCGGCGAGCAGCCCCGCCGCCGTCCCGAGCAGGCGCCGGGACGCGCGGCTCACCACCGGGCGCCGGCCACGACGAGGCCGACCGTCTCGGCGACGAGGATGGTGGCGCCGAGCACGTCGCCGGTGAACCCGCCCAGTCGCAGGCGCGCCAGCGCCAGGACGGCGGTACCGGCGAGCAGCGCGGCCGCGATGGCGGCTCCGGCGACCCAGCCCGTGGTGACGACCGCCAGCGCGGTCGCGGGCAGGACGGCGAGGCCCACGACGGGCGTGGCCGGCGCGGCCAGCAACGGGGTCGCCAGCCCCGTCTCCCGCGCGTACGGCAGCCAGGCCGGTGCCACCGCAACGAGCGTGCGCGACACGCACCACAACCCGACGATGAGCCCGACGTCAGCCGGCCGGGCCGCGAGCGCCCCGACCCGGGTGAGCAGCACGATCACGAGGACCGCGACGCCGAACGCGCCGACGTCCGGGCTCCGCATGATCTCCAGCCGTCGCGCTCGGGAGGCATGGGGCAGCAGGCCGTCGGCGGCGTCGGCCAGGCCGTCGGCGTGGAGGAGGCCGGTGACCGCGAGGTCGACGGCGACGACGAGCGCCGCCGCCAGCAGCGCGGGGAACGCCTGGTCGGCGAGCCACCACACGGTGCCGACGACACCGCCGACGGCCGCACCGACGACGGGGAACCAGCGCAGCGCCCGAGGCGTCGGCGGCGACGGTCTGCCGACGACGGTGAGGAAGGCGAGGGCCTCGCGCATCAGCCGCCGCCGTCGGGTCGCCGCAGCGGCACCACCTGCCCGGCGACGGTGAGGAGCGCCTCGTCCGCGATCGCGGCGACCTCGGTGTTCAGCGCGCCGAGGGCGTCGGCGAAGCGTCGGCCGCTCTCGGTGGGGGCGTGCACGGCGAGCCCGACCTCCTCCGTCACGAGCACCGTGGACCCAGAGCGGGTGGCGAGGGCGCCGAGCAGCGCCGAGGCGTCGACGTCGAAGCCGGGGCTCTCGGCGACCCACGTTCCGAGCGAGTCGACCAGCACCGGTCCCTCGGTCGAAGCGAGGGCCGCCGGGAGCGCGGCGCCACACTCGACGGTCGTCCAGCTGTCGGGCCGGCGCGTCTGATGAGCACGGACGCGCGCAGCCAGGTCGGGGTCAGTCGGGAACGTGGTCGGAACCACGACCGTGACCGGTTCGCCGAGCCGCGACGCGAGACGCGCGCCGAGCTCGGACTTCCCCGACCGGACCCCGCCGATCACGAGCGCGATCACGACCGGCGCTCCGCCTCCGGAGCCGACAGGCCCGTCGCCACGGCGGCGTGCACCGCCCGCGCCAGGTCCGCACCCAGTCGCGACCGGGGCCCGCCGAAGGGGTCGGCGGTGCCCTCGACGGGCGTCAAGACGCAGACGGCGTCGGTGGGCGTCCCCGTGCCCGCGACCCCGTGCTCGACGAGCGCCTGGGTCTTGGCCTCGGTCGCCGTCATGGCCGCGTTGACGAGTGCGGCCGGCGACAGCGGGCTGGGAACGAACCCGACGACGTTGATCGTCCCGACGCCGACCGAGGACGGCTCGTCGGCGGCCGCGGCCCAGGTGGGATGACTGAGGCCGACGGTGGCGACGGCGTCGACGCCGCCGCTGTGGCCTCCGGTCCAGCTGGTGACCGGGGCGGCGGTGAGGAAGCCGACGCCTTCGCCGTGGCACCCGAGCGCCGCCGCGAGCTCCGCCACGTACAGGACGGGGTCGGCGTGGTGCTGACCGTCCTCGACCTGCACGTTGAGCACCCAGCGCCGGACGCCGATGCCGCCGCCGACCACGGTGGACGCGCAGGACCGGCGGGGCGGGTCGAGGTGCCAGACCAGGACCGGGAGACCGTTCGGAGCGGTGTGCACGATCGGCTCCACGCCGGCCGGGACGCCGTCGCCGGTGCTCAGTAGTCGATCCCCTTCTTGGCGACGATCCCCTGGTCGTAAGCGTGCTTGACGTTGCGCATCTCGGTGACGGTGTCGGCGAGCTCGATGAGGGCCGCCGGCGCGTCCCGACCGGTGACGATGACGTTGACGTCGGGGGGACGGTCGCGGATGGTGGCGAGGACGTCGCCGGCGTCGAGCCAGCCCCAGTTGATCGGGTACGTGACCTCGTCGAGCACCACCAGCCGGTGCTCGCCGGCTCCGATGACGCCCGCCGCGTGCGCCCACGCTTCGCGCGCGACCGCCTGGTCCTCGGTCAGGTCCTCGGACTCCCAGCTGAACCCCTCGCCGATGGCCCACCAGTCCACCCCGAGCTGCTTGGCCGTGTCTTCCTCGCCGACGTGCCACTTGCCCGACTTCAGGAACTGGATGACGGCAACCCGCCAGCCGCGGGCGACCCCGCGCATGACGACCCCGAACGCAGCGGTCGACTTGCCCTTGCCGTCCCCGGTGTTGACGAGCACGAGGGACTTGGCCGGCCGCAGGCCTTCGGGCCTCGGGTCCTCGGTGACCGGCTCGCTGACGTCGTGGTCGGCGGTGTCGCCGCTCACGGGAGGTCCCGGGATGGGAGGTGGCGGGGCATGGGATCCTCCTCTCGGTCGAGGAGTGATCGTTCCGCCGGCGCTCGGCCGCACGAACCGCTCTGTCCTCGAGAGCTGTGTTCGTTCACCGGCCGGCAGGCGGCCTGGCTCGCCTTGACGGCTTCACAGTTGCGGGACAGCGCCGGGATCAACCGGACTTCGCTGCGCGGCCGGAACGCCGATCGTAGCGATGCGCGCCCGGAACCGCCACGGGTGGCGACGGGTCGGGCTAGCTGGCGCGAGCCTGCGCCGCCGTCCACGACGCCCAGAGGCTGGCGTAGCGGCCTTCGCGGCGAATCAACTCCTCGTGGCGCCCCAGCTCCTGGAGCCGCCCGTGGTCGACGACCGCGATCCGGTCGGCCCGGGCCGCGGTCGAGAGCCGGTGCGCGACGACCACCACGCTGCGGCCGGCGGTCAGCGCCTCGAGCGCAGCCTCGACGTCGCGCTCCGTGCCGGGGTCGAGGTTGGAGGTCGCCTCGTCGAGGATCAGCAACGCCGGGTCGGCCAGGGCGGCGCGGGCGAGCGAGACGAGCTGGCGCTCCCCGGCTGAGAGGCGCGACCCGCGCTCGCGGACCTCGGTGTCGAGCCCCTCGGGCAGCTCGAGGAACCGGCCCCGGATCCCGAGCGCGTCAAGGGCGGCGTCGACGGTGGCGTCGCTGGCATCGGGCCGGCCGACCCGCACGTTGTCGCGGATCGAGCCCGCGAACAGGAAGCCCTCCTGGGGCACGACCACGATGCGCTCGCGCAGGGACGCGAGTGTGGCGTCGTCGAGCGAGACCCCCCCGAAGCGCACCGCGCCCACCGCCGGGTCGTAGAAGCGGCACATCAGCTTGGCGAGCGTCGACTTGCCGGCGCCGGTCGGGCCGACGAGGGCGAGCCGTTCCCCGTGCGCGACGGTGACGCTCACCTCCTCGAGGACCAGCGGGCCGGTGCCGTAGCGGAAGGACACGTCGTCGACCTCGAGCGCGCCCTCGAGCGGCAGGTCGACCGCGCCCGGCTTCTCGGCGACCTTCGGCTCGGTGTCGAGGAGCGCGACCAGCTTCTTCAGCGCGGCACCGGACTGCTGCAGCGTGTTGTAGAGCTGGCTCAGCTGCTGGACCGGCTCGAACAGGTTGTTGAGGTAGAGGATGAAGGCGGCGACGGTGCCGACGGTGACGATCCGCTGGTCCGCGAACCACCCGCCGATTCCGATGATCAGCGCCGTGCCGGCGACACCGCAGAACTCGATGAACGGGAAGTAGCGGGTCGAGATGCGGACCGTCTCGAGGTTGGCGTCGTACTGGGCCTCGTTGGTCTCCCGGAACCGGCGGGCGAAGGCCCGCTCCCGCCCGAAGGCCTGGACGACCCGCACGCCGGCCAGGCCCTCCTGGAGGGTGGCGAGGTTGGCTCCGATGCGGTCCCGCACCTCGAGGAAGGCCCGGCTCGACTCCCGCCGGAACCAGCGGCTGGCCCAGACGACCGGTGGCACGACGACCAGCGTGCAGAGGGCCAGCTTCCACGACAGGACGAGGATCACGATCACCGCCCCGAGGAACAGGAAGACGTTCTGGGCGAACTGGGCCAGCCCGATCTGGACCAGGTCCTGCATGGCGTCGACGTCGGAGGTGAGGCGGGCCACCAGCCGGCCGGTCTGCTCGCGCTCGAAGAAGCCGAGGTCGAGCGCCATGAGGTGGTTGAACACCTTGTTGCGCAGGTCGCGCAGGAACGGCTCCCCGATCTTGGACACCGACCAGATGGCGGCCCGGGCGAAGAGCAGCCCGCCGATCGCGACCGCGAGGTAGAGGCCGGCCGCGAGGTCGAGCGCGCCTTCGTCCTTGCCCCGCAGGCCGGCGTCGATGCCGTGCTTCACGAGTGTCGGCCCGGCCAGGAGGCAGGCGGTCCACAGCATGATGAGCAGGGTCGCGATCGCGATGCGCCGGTGGTACCGGTCGAGCAGCCGCCACAGGCGCCGCACCAGGTGCTTGGCGTCGTCGCGGGTGAGGAGCTCCTCGTCGCTGGCGAAGGCCTCGAGGCGGGCGTCGCTCGCCATCAGTCGGCTGCTCCCGCGACCGGCGCCGCCGCCCCGGCCTGCGCGAGCACCTGGCGGTAGCGGTCCGAGTTCACGAGCAGGTCGTCGTGGGTGCCCTCGGCGACGACGTGACCCTCGTCGAGCAGCACGACCCGGTCAGCGAGGGCGATCGTCGCGGCCCGATGGGCGATGATCAGGGTGGTCCGGTCGCGCATGACCTCGCGCAGCGCGGCGCGGATCTCGTGCTCCTTCGTCGGGTCGACCGACGAGGTGGCGTCGTCGAGGATCAGGACCCGGGGGTCGGCGAGGACGGCCCGGGCGATGGCGACCCGTTGCCGCTGCCCACCGGAGAGCGAGTAGCCGTGCTCACCGATCAGGGTGTCGTAGCCCTCGGGGAGCCGCTGGATGAACTCGTCGGCGCCGGCCAGGCGGGCCGCCTCGCGCACCGTCTCCATCGACGCGTCGGGCTGCGCGAACGCGATGTTCTCGGCCACGCTGTCGGTGAACAAGAAGGTGTCCTCGAACACGATCCCGATGGCGCGGCGCAGCTCGCGCAGGCGCAGCTCCCGGATGTCGACGCCGTCGACGAGGACCCGGCCCGCGTCGACGTCGTAGAAGCGGGGCAGGAGCCGGGCGACGGTCGTCTTGCCGCTGGCGGTGGGGCCGACCACCGCGACCGCCTCGCCGGGATGGAGGAGCAGGTCGAGCCCGTCCAGGACCGGGGCGCCGGGGCTGTAGCCGAAGCGGACGCCCTCGAACCGCACCTCGCCGCCGCCGGTCCGGGGGAGGGACTTCGGCTTCGGCGGGTCGACCACCGCGGCGTCGGTGACGAGCAGCTCGTGGATCCGTCCCGCCGCGGCCGAGGAGCGCGCCGCCTGCGCGATGAGCATCCCGACCAGGCGCAGCGGCCAGAGCAGATAGAGGATGTAGGCGTTGAAGGCGATCAGGTCGCCGATCTGCAGCTTGCCCTGCAGGACGAGGTGACCGCCGTAGCCGAGGATGATGACGAGGGCGAGGGCGGGCAGGAAGTCGACGAGGGGCAGGAAGTTGGCCCGCAGCCGGGCGCCGGCGAGGGCGCGATCGAGGACCTGGTCGGCCTCGACCCGCAGCTGTTCCTCCTGGCGGGCCTCGGTGCCGAAGCCCTTCACCACCCGGATCCCGGCCACGCTCTCCTCGACGACGCCCGAGTAGTCGCCGAGCTCGTTCTGGAGCTGGAGCGACACCGGGTGCAGCCGATGCGAGAACCGGGCCGCCGCGACCGACAGCAGCGGGAGGGCGCCGAGAGAGAGGACGGCCAGCAGCGCGTTGTGGAGGACCATCACGACGATCACGCCCGCGAGCAGGAACATGGTGGCGACGGTCAGCGGGAGCAGCACCACGACGAGGTTCACCTGCTGGATGTCGCTGTTGGCCCGCGCCATGAGCTGGCCGGTCTGGGCCCGGTCGTGGAACGCGAAGTGCAGCTGCTGGAGGTGCGCGAACAGCCGCTCGCGCAGGTCGGTCTCGACCCGGTACGAGATGCGGAACGCGGTGTAGCGACGCCCGGCGGTGCCGAGGCCCTGGATGACGCCGATCACGGCGATGATCAGCGAGTAGAGGAGGATCTTGTCGCCGTCGCCCCCGAGGATCCCCTGGTCGACGGCGGCGGCGGCGAGGAGCGGCACCGAGAGCTTGGTGGCGGTCCAGAGCCCGCCGGCAAGGATCCCGAGGGTGAGCCAGCTCCGCTGAGTGGCGAGCGCCGAGCGCATGAGCCGCCACCCGGCCCGACGCGCCTCGTTCTCTCGGTCCAACGCCTGCTGCTCCTAGGCACCGCGATCGTGCCCGGCGCGACGACGCTCGGGCCGTGACGGGAGGCTACCAGGGGCGGCTCCGACCGCCCCCGGGCGAAATGCGTGCCGCGCGTCAGCTCGGGTCGGCGCGCTCGCCGTAGAGCTCGGCGAGCATCTCGACGATCGCGTCGCGCTCTCGCGCGGGATCGCCGATGAAGGCGCCGACGCGCAGGCCTCGGGCGTGCAGATCGGCGACCAGCGCGCCGACGCGAGTCGAGTCCTTGCCGAGCACGACCACGACCGGGTCGTCGCTCACGGCGAGAGTCGGACGTACTCGCCGCGGAAGAAGACGAGCGGCCCGGCGTCGTGCGTGACGCCGAGGTCGAGGACCCGGCCCACGACGATGATGTGGTCGCCGCCGTCGTACTCGGCCCAGAACTCGCAGTCGAGGTAGGCGAGCACGTCGTGCAGGACCGGTGAGCCGCCGACGCCGACGTGCCAGTCGACCTGCCCGAACCGGTCCGCGCCCTTGGTGGCGAAGAGCCGGCTCAGCTCCTCCTGGTGCTCGCCGAGGATGTTCACCGCGAAGCGGCGGGCCGCCTCGATGCGGGGCCAGGTGGTCGAGGTCCGCCCCACGCAGAAGAGCACCAGCGGCGGGTCGATCGACACCGAGGTGAAGGAGTTGGCGGCGACGCCGGCCGGCTCGTCGCCGTCCATGGCCGTGATGATCGTGACGCCGGTGACGAACTGCCCGAGGACGAGGCGGAAGTCCTCACCGCCGGGCCGGATGACCTCGTCGCCGGCCCCGGCCTCCTCGGCCACGGCTACCGAGGAGTGACGGGGAGGCGCATGCCCTCCCGGGCCGCGATCACGTCCGGGCCGTTGGTCTTGGCCGACAGGTCGCGGCAGTACTGGAGGAGGCGGTCGACGTCGTCGTCGGTGTGGGTCGGGCAGTGGTGGAAGAGGACGAGCGTCCGGGCGCCGGCCTCGCGGGCGACCTGGACCGCGTAGTCGACGCTGCAGTGGCCGAAGTGCCGCTTCACCTCGAACTCGGCCATGGTGTGCTGCGAGTCGTGGATCAGCACGTCGGTGCCGTCACACAGCTCGAGCACCTCGTTCGGGATGTCGTGCTCCCGCTCGACGGGCGTCGCGCACCCCTGCCCGTGGTCCGAGATGTAGGTCACCGAGGCGCCCTCGAGCTCGACCCGGTAGCCGAGGGTCGGGTCGGTGTGGCGCACCCAGCGGGACCGCACCTTGGCCCCGTTCACGCCGAAGTCGTCGGCGCCGGTGTCATGGAACGAGAGGCTCCCGCCCATGTCGGCGGGCGTGATCGGGAAGTACGGCGGGCGCATCACGCCCGAGAACACGGGGCCGAGCCCGCCGGGCTGCTCCGGCCCGTGGATGTCGATGGCGGCGTCGGGCCGGAAGGCGGGCGTGAAGAAGGGCAGCCCGATGATGTGGTCCCAGTGCAGGTGGGTGAGCAGGACGGTGGCGAGGTAGGGGGTGACGAAGGCGTTGGCCTCCAGCTCGGCGGCCGCGTGGGCGGTCACCACCTCGCCGTACTCGCGCAGCCCCGTCCCGAGGTCGAAGATCATGGGCCGGTGGCCGTCGGCCTCGATGGAGACGCACGACGTGTTGCCGCCGTACCGGGCGTACCGGGCCCCATCGCAGGGCGTCGAGCCGCGCACGCCCCAGAACGTGACGTTCACCCCCGTCATCGCGCGCGACCATACCCTCGCCGTCGAGGGAGCATGCGGGCGTCCCGACCGCTGCTGCCTGGAGCAAGCGCGCCGCGCGCGTGCCGAGGCCTGCCTCGGCGGTGCTCAGGGGAGGGAGGGCGGCGCCGCGCCCCAGCCCCAACCCGGCACCGGAGCCTGCGACGGCGTCGCGCGCAGGGTCGACGGCGCCGGCGCGGGCTCAGCCGGCGTCGGGGCCCTCGGCGCGCACGGCCTCGACGTGCACGAGCGCCTCGCGCAGCTGCTCGATCCACTCTCCTTGGTGCTGCTTCACGAGTCGCACGCACCAGGCGAGGGCGTCGGAGCGGCTGCGGGCGACGCCGGCGTCGACGAGGGTGTCGAGGACGCGGCGCTCGCTCATCCGGAGGCGGGTCATGACGGGGACCGCGATGCTCGTGAAGAGCACCTCGTCCTCGCCGCAGCGGGCGGCCCAGGCGACTTTGCGGCCGAAGCGGGCCTCGGCCTCGTCGGCGATTCGCATGCGGGCCTGGCGGGTCTCCTCCCGGTGGCCCTCGATCCGGGCCCGGCGGGCGGCCCGGCGGGCGTCCTCGTCGGCGTCGCCGCCGAGCTCGGGCTCGGCGAGGGTCCCGGTGACGAGGATCTCGTCCCGGTCGGCGGATACGTCGGGGGCGGCGGTGAACCAGCCCTCGGGGATCCGCCCGGCGAACCATCCGGCCAGCTTGCCTTTCGTCATGACCATTACTCTATTACATAGTTACGCCGGCCGCAACCGCTGGCGGATGGCGGCGGCCACCGCGGTCATCTCCTCCTCGCTCTCGTAGCGGCGGCGGGGCCAGAAGAAGCCCCGCAGGCCGTCCTTCGGGCTCCGCGGCACGACGTGGAAGTGGAGGTGGGGGACGCTCTGGCTCACCACGTTGTTGGCGGCCACGAAGGTCCCGGCCGCGCCGACCGCGTCCGGCAGCGCGGCGGCCACCCGCTGGACGGCCCCGAAGTAGGGAGCGAGGAGGTCGGCCGGGAGCTCGGGGAGGGTGCGGATGTGGTCGCGCGGCACCACGAGGGTGTGGCCGGGGAAGAGGGGCCGGTGGTCGAGGAAGGCGACGACGAGCGGCTCGTCGAGCACCACGTGCCCCGGCTCGCCGCCGGCGACGACGCGGCAGAAGGCGCAGGCCGGATCGGCCGGGCTCACGCTCCCGCGGGTGACTGGTAGGGGCGCCGGCGGGGGGGCGCGGCGTCCCGCCGCGGCACCATCACCTTGCGACGGAAGTAGCAGACCTCCTCGCCCCGCTGGTTGAAACCCCGGGTCTCGACGGTGACGATCCCCCGGTCGGGCTTGCTCGACGACGGGGTCGCCTCCAGCACCCGGGTCTCGGCGTAGATGGTGTCGCCGTGGAAGGTGGGGCGCTGGTGCTTCAGCTCCTCGACCTCCAGGTTGGCGATGGCGGCGCCGCTCACGTCCGGCACGCTCATGCCGAGCACGACCGAGTACACGAGGTTGCCGACCACCACGTTCTTGCCGAACTGGGTCTCGTTCTCGGCGTACCAGGCGTCGAGGTGCAGCGGGTGGTGGTTCATCGTGATGAGGCAGAAGAGGTGGTCGTCATACTCGGTGATCGTCTTCCCGGGCCAGTGCTTGTAGACGTCACCGGGCTCGAAGTCCTCGAGGTACCGCCCGAACGGGCGCTCGTACTCGGTCATCGTTACGGGAGCGTAACCCTGGGCTCGGCCACGGCTGGGAGCGAGGGACGCCTCGTCAGCGCGTGTCGAGGCCGTAGCGGCGCAGCAGGCCGCGGGCGATCACGAGGCGCTGGATCTCGTTCGTGCCCTCGCCGATGATCATGAGCGGCGCGTCGCGGTAGTAGCGCTCGATCGGCAGCTCGGTTGTGTACCCCACGCCGCCGTGGATGCGCATCGACTCGGTCGCGATCTCGAACGCGGCCTCGCTGGCAAACAGCTTCGCCATGCCGGCCTCGACGTCGACGCGCTCGCCGGCGTCGCGCCGCTCGGCCGCGCTCACCGTCAGCAGGCGGGCCGCCTCGAGCTTCGTCGCCATGTCGGCGAGCTTGAGCTGGATCGCCTGGTGCTGGGCGATCGGCACCCCGAACGTCTCCCGCTGCTGGGCGTAGCGGAGGGCGGCCTCGAACGCGGCCCGGGCCACGCCGACGGCGCGGGCGGCGATGTTGATGCGCCCGACCTCGAGGCCGGCCAACATGAAGTGGCGGCCTCGTCCGAGCCCGGCCGGCCCGCCGAGCACGGCGTCGGCCGGGACCCGGTGCCGGTCGTAGACCATCTCGACCGTCTCGAGGCCTCGGTAGCCGAGCTTGCCGATGTCCCGGCTGACCGTGATCCCGCCGAAGGACGGGCCCGGCTCCTTGCCGACGAGGAAGCAGGTGATCCCGTCCTCGGTGCGGGCGGCCAGCGCGACCAGGCCGGCCCGGGCGCCGTTCGTGACCCACATCTTCGTGCCCGTGATCACGTACTCGTCGCCGTCGCGCTCGGCGCGACACGAGATCGCGCCGGTGTCGCTGCCGGCGTCGGGCTCCGAGAGCGACAGCGCGCCGCGCACCTCGCCGGCGGCGAGCACCGGCAGCCATCGTTGGCGCTGCTCGTCGGTGCCGTTCGCACCGACGAGGTTGGCGACCATGACGTGGGTGTTGAGGATCCCCGAGAGCGACATCCAGCCGGCCGCCAGCTCCTCGACGATGGCGGCGTAGGTGCGCAGGTCGAGGCCGAGCCCGCCGTACTGCGGCGCGACGGTGACGCCGAACAGGCCGAGCTCACGCATCGTCGCGACCAGCTCCGCCGGGTACTCGTCGGCGTGCTCGAGGTCCGAGGCGACGGGCAGCACGTCACGCTGCACGAACCGCCGCACCGTCGCGACCAGCTCGGCCCGCAGCGTGGGGTCGGTCGGGCCGCTCACTCGGCGTCCACCGACTGGGCGAGCGCCTCGCGCAGCTCGCTGCGGGCCCGCACGCCGAGCTTCTCGTACGCGCGTTGGAGGTGGTTCTCGACCGTGCGCGCGCTCAGCACCAGCTGGTCGGCGATCTGGCGGCTGGTGAGGTCGCGGGCGGCCAGCTCGGCGATCTCGCGCTCGCGCGGCGTCAGCCCGACCCCGGGCAGGTCCGGGACGGCGACGAAGGGCTTGGCGCCCTCGCACGTCGCCAGCAGCGACGCCGCGTGCCGGGCCGACGCGGCGGCGTTGCGACGCAGCGCGGCTTGGTTGTGCAGCGCCGACGCCGACGCGGCCGCCTCGGCGGCGATGAGCGCGGCACCGAGGCGCTCGAGCTCGTCCGCCGCCGCGTCGAGGCCGGCCGCGTCCTCGGCGACGAGCGCCCGCACGTGATCCCGCCGGGCCGCGATGTAGGGACTGTCGCCGGTGGCCGCGATCCGCTCGAGGCCCTCGATGACGACCTCCGGATGGCCGAGCCGCGCGATGTCGTGGAGCGCGCCGACCGCGATGGCCAAGCCGCCCCCCGCCTCGGCCTGGCGGGCCGAATCCAGGAGCATCTCGCGGGCCCGGGTCCGCTCGCCGCGGTAGGCCGCGATCCAGGCCTTCCCGCGCGCGATCTCGGGGTCGAACATCCGCACCGGCGTGGGCGGCTCGGCGTCGATCTCCGCGAAGGCGGCCTCCGCGCCCTCGAGGTCGCCGGCCAGTGCCCGCGCGTTCGCGAGCGCGCCGAAGCCCCACCGGGCCGACGGGTGCCGCAGCTCACGAAACACGATGCCGCCCTCGTGGCCCCACCGCGCCGCCGTCACGGCCCGGCCCCGGTGCAGCTCGATGCGGGCGAGGATCGTGGCGAACCACGCCTGGCCGTGCAGGGCTCCGATGTCGACCGCGCCGTCGTACCCGAGCCGGGCCAGCTCGGCGGCCTCGGCGATGCGGCCGTCCTCGAGGAGGGCCTGCGCCTCGGCGACGAGATAGACGCCGGGGGCGCCGATCTGCACCAGCTCGCCGAGGCGCTCCCGCGCCTCCCGGCCGCGCTGGGCGATCTTCACCGCCTCCGCGGTCCGACCGCCGAGGGCGAGCGCGACCGCGCCGGGGATCGCGCTGTGCGCGTCCGCGACGTCGGTGCCCTCGGTCAGCAGCGGGTCCAGGAGCGCGAGGGCCTCGGTGAACCGGCCCTCGAAGACGAGGCAGGTGGCGCGCAGCCCGATGAGGCCGTCCCGCAGCGAAGGGTCGTCAAGCGAGAGCTGCGCCGTCTGCAGGACGCGCTCCGCGTCTTCGGCGTGCCCGAGCCCGCGAAACAGGTTGTCGGCTCGGGCCATCGAGAGGTCGGCGCGGCGGCGCGGATCGGTCGCCTCCTGCTCTCCTTCGGCGAGGACGACCTCGGCCCGCTCGTGCTCCCCGAACCCGTCGAGGCTCATGCCGAGGACGAGCGCCGCGTCGGCGCCGGCGCCGGCGAGGCGCGCCGCCTCGCCGAGCCGGATGGCCAGCCGGAGGTCCTGGGCCGCCAGGGCCTGGCGGGCCGCGGTCGTGAGCAGCTCGGGCTGCCCGCTCCCGCCCGCGTCGACGCGCCAGACCGCGATGCGGAGGATGTCCTCCCGGCGGCGCGCCCCTCGCGCCTCGACGGCGTCGGCGAGCTGGCACACGATCTCGTGGCGGCGCCGGGCGGGGAGGCCGGCCCGCACCACGTCGGCGTAGAGGGGGTGCGCCATCCGTACCTGCTGGCGCTGACCTTCGACCTGCACGTCGACGAGCTGGCGTCGCTGCAGCTCGTCGACGCAGTGGGACCGGGCCAGGTCCACGAGGTCCTCGAGGGAGACGGGCTCACCGACCGCCACCAGCTCGACGACCTCGCGCTCGGCCTCCGAGAGGCTGCCGAGGCGCAGCCCCACCACCTCCCCGAGGCGTGTCGACGGCGACAGCTCGCCGGTGAGGCGCCACAGCCCGCCGACGTCGCGCAGCGCGCCGGCGTCCTGCGCGCCGAGGACGAGCTCGCGCAGGAACAGGGCGTTGCCGCCGCTGGCCCGCCACAGCGACTGGGCGGTGCCACCGTCGACCGGGCCGCCCAGCGCCTCGGTGACGAGCTCGGCCGATGCCGCGGCATCCAGCACCGGGACGTCGATCCGCTCCAGCAGCTCGTCCTTCCAGAGCGCGGTGACGGCCGCCGGCGCCGCCGACCCGGCCCGGAGCGTGACGACGAGGAACACGTTCGGCTCGCCGGCGAGGAGGTGCAGCAGCGCGCCCGACCCGTCGTCGAGCTCGTGCGCGTCGTCGACGAAGAGGAGGAGCCGGCGTTCGCCCCCGAGCTCCATCACCGCCTGGGCGGCCTGGCGCAGCGCGTCGGCCTCGCCCTCAGTCTGGCGGAAGGCACGGGGCAGATACGGCGCGAAGGCCCCGTAGGGGATCGACGCCACCGCCTGGTTGGCCCGCACCGTCGCGGTCGCCCAGTCGCGGGCCTCGGCCAGCTCGAGGCACTCGGTCGCCAGCCTGGTCTTGCCGACCCCGGCGGGGCCGGCGAGTACGACGCCGCCGCCGCCCTCGTCCATGTCGGCCGCCACCGCGGCGAGCTCGGCGGTGCGCCCCACGAGGGGCCAGGTCGTCGGCATGGCGGGGTCAGTGTCGCACCGCGTCGGCGCTCGGGCGCGACGAACCGACCGCGGTGGTCGGCACCGGCCCCACTACCTTGAGTCGGACCCGCCCCGAGGCGAACCCGCCGTGACGCACCCGAGCCCCTCCCCCAGGCGACGTCCGACCGGCGCCCGGCGTCCGAGGTCGCGCCGGTTCGCGCTGACCACCGTGGCGAGGCTGTGGCGCGAGTACCAGCGCGAGCTCCGGCTGATCGGCATCGGGCTCGTCTCGGCGACGCTGGCGGTCGGGGTCACGTTCTGGGCCACCGACACCTGGCGGATCCACGGCGACGCCGGCCCCACGCTGGCCGCGCACGCCACGACCGTGCCCGTGACCGCCCACGGCGTGTCGAGCCAGCCGCCGTGCCGGTCGCCGCTCACGTCGAACGCGCCGCTGCGGCTCTGGATCGGCGGTGACTCGCTCGCCGGGTCGCTCGGGCCGTCGCTCGGGACCCTGGCCGGCAACAGCGGGGTCGTGCAGGGGACGTTCGACTCGCGCGTCTCGAGCGGCCTCTCGAGCCCCGGCTTCTTCAACTGGCCCCAGCACGCCACCCAGCAGTTCCCGCGGCTGGACCCCGAGGTGGTGGTCTTCATCATCGGCGCCAACGACGGAATGGTCCCGCAGGCGCAGCCGACCGACGCACGGGGGGTGCCGGTCTGGCGCGCGACGTACGCGCAGCTCGTGTCGCAGATGCTCGACGTGCTCACCTTCGGGGGCCGGTCGGTGTACTGGGTCGGGTCGCCGCCGCTCCGCGACACCCAGCTGGACGCGGGCGTCAAGCAGATCAACGACGTCGCCCAGCAGGTCGTGCGCCAGCGCCGCGGCGTGACGTACGTCGACGCGTACCAGCTCTTCAGCGACAGCCAGGGCCACTACAGCGCGACGCTGCCCGGCGCCAACGGCCGCCCCGAGCTGGTGCGCACCGACGACGGCGTCCACTTCACACCCGCCGGTGCCGACCGTCTCGCGCGCGCGATCTTCGGCCTCCTCGACCCCCGCTGCCGCATCACCGCCCAGGCCATCCCGGGCGCGGCGAAGCCGGTCATCGAGGTGCCGGGCGCGACGCAGGTGCCGACACAAGGCCGGCCTTCGACACCGACGCCGACCCGTCCGCCGGCCACGTCGCCGCCCGCGACCGCGCCGCCTGCCACGACGACGCCGCAAACGATCATCCACGTGCCCCTGACGTAGGCTCCGCGCGTGTCCGACCCGCTCGTCGCCGCCGCGGCCGCGGTGGACGACGCGGCGAGCGTCGTCGACGCCGCGTGGCAGCGGCTCGGCCACGACGTGGGCGGCGGCACCCGACGGGTCGGCGGCGGCGCGCTGGACGATCACCAGGTCCTCGCCTACGACCTCGCCCACGCCGCCAGCGCGGTCGAAGCGGCGCGCGTCATGGTCGAGTACGGCGCCGGCGGCGAGTACGAAGCGCTGCTCGCCCGGTGCTTCGTCGCCGACGCGGTCGCTGACGTCGCGGCCCGCCTGGTCGGGCGGGAGGCGCTCTGGGGCGTCGAGGCCGCCGACCTCAGCGGCACGCTGCCGTTCCTCGAGGCCCATCGCTCGCCCGTCTTCCTCGCCGAGGTCGCCGCCCACCTGGCCACCGCGGGCAGCGGACCCGCCCACCTCGGCGACGAGTTCGAGCTCGTGCGCGACACCTTCCACCGCTTCGCGGCTGACCGCATCCGCCCCGTCGCGGAGCGGGTGCACCGCGAGAACACCGACATCCCCGAGGAGATCATCGAGGGGCTGG